>JBIKYT010000089.1:0-7078 GCA_044355095.1 Ilumatobacteraceae bacterium | reverse complement strand
CTAACTTTTGCGCCATATGACGAGCATTGGCGTCATTCAGCCCATACGTATTTTGGTAGTACGCAGAAACCGCTTCAAGAACCCTTCCGTTTTTACGAGTTTTAAACCATTTCGGTTCGTTGACCGCTAACCAACTCACGAGTCGGATCATGCGGACCAGTTCAGGACTCGGAAAAGTTTTGAAAGTTCCTTCCTCAACGATGCCAACAATGGATGCGCTCGCACGCGGAAAGACTTCAACAAAAAGTGGGCCTTTACCTCCGAAATAATCGGGGATGTAGCGGTGATGAGTTTTTGCCTGTGCCGCAATTTCGCGAATCGTCAATGATTCGGGGTCGCGAGTGAGCAAAAGGCGGAGTGCAGTGTCAACGAGACGCTGTTCAATATCCGCTCGACGAACATAAGTGCGTTTTTCAGGTTTCGCTGGCGCCTTTGATTTCGCAGGTGTTTTTGATTTGACAACCATGTCTACAAACTAATCTCGCATATATGGTCAATCCAATTGTGCAACGAAAAGCAATCGTTACTGGCGCCGCCAACGGACTCGGATATGCAGTAGCAAAGTCTCTTGCGCAAGCCGGAACATCTGTCGGCATCTGCGACATAGATCCGCGCGTGATCGAAGTTGGCGAAGAGCTACGGCAGTGGACGGACATTGTTTATGCCGAGGTCGCCGATGTCAGCGAACCACAACAAGTGAAAGATTTTGTCGATAACGCCGCTCGGGCGATGGGCGGAATCAACATCGTCGTCAGCAATGCCGGCATCGTTCGACCAACGCAACCTACGAAAGATTCGTATGAACGCGCCATCCAAGATTTTGATGACGTCATCAATGTCAACTTGCGCGGCGTGTACCTCACCGGCCGAGCAGCAATTCCCCACATGCTTGCCGAGGGTGGCGACATTGTGAATATCACGACCGACCACATACATACGTGTGGCTGGCCAGAACTGCTTGATCACACTCATGCCCAAGAGTGTCCGTGGAAAGACGTGCAGCGTCCGCCGGTTGGTAGCAAGAACTTCGATATATATGACTCGTCAAAGTGGGGCATCAAAGGAATCACCAACGCCTGGGCTCGCGACCTGGCACCGCACAAGATTCGCGTGAACTCGTTTGGTATGGGCGCGACCATCACGCCAATGTTCTTAAGTGTTCTCGGTGACCGACCTTTGCCGTCGGGCACGATGCAAGCCGATGACGTGGCGGGTCTCATTGTCGAGCTCATTGCCGAGGGCCCAGATGGTCGAACCGGTGATGATGTGCAAGTTTGGGCGGGCCATCCCACTGCTTTACCGCCAATCGGCCTCGAAGGCCGCCTCACCCTGAGCGATCTGGTCGGAAAAAACTGAGGAAACCTGCAACTTCACCAGACCAGATCGCCTTAACTTCTGTCCAATGGTCTTTAAATGCTGACCATTGGACACAAAATTTCCGTAGTCTGCCCCTATGCGGAAATCATCCTTGAAATACGTCTTCGTCGCTGGCCTTACTTTGGCAACTAGCTCTGCCTTTGCAGGTGGCGGTATGAGCCCTGTGCAAGCCGCTGGTACGGGATCACTCATTACCGTCACACCGTTGCGCATCATGGACACCCGTGACGCAACAGGTGGAGTCAAGAAAGAAAAAGTTGGTAACGGAACAGACGACAAAGGTGCTGTTCTCGAATTCAGCGTGCTCGGCAAAGGAACACTCCCCAGTTCAGCCGCACAAATCGGTGCAGTGTCACTCAACGTCACCGCAGCAAACACTTCTGTTGGCAACGAAGGCGGATGGGTCGCTGTCTACCCATGCGGCACCACACCAAACGTGTCAAACCTCAACTTCGTCTCCGGACAAATCACACCCAACGCCGTCATCACACCCATCAGCACCGACGGAAAAATCTGCTTCAAGGTCTACGGCAAAGCCGACCTCATCGCCGACATCAACGGATACTTCGGAACTGACGGAGGTACCGGTGGAGGTACCGGTGGAGGTACCGGCGCCAATAAACTTGTGTACGACTTCTCTGGTGCAGTTGCAGTTGGTGTTGCCGAAAACTCGATTGCACGAGCATCACTTCAGGTCGCTGAAGGACGACGCGGAATTCAAGAAGTTGACGCATCGAACTTGGTGGTCATCAACGAAGACGGCACAACCGAGACTGCGGCTCTCAATGGTTCAGCAAAGATTGCCAACACGTTGACCAGCCCCGATGGATCGGTGTATGTGTTGTATGACGTTCCCGCAAACCTTGATGACAATGGCACCGAGACCTGCTTGTTGGCCCGCATCGACATTGACACTGGTTTGCCGAGTTGCGTTGACCCGAACATCCAACAGTTCTTCTGGGATGCCAACTTCCGTCCATCGTTTAACGATCCAATTCAATTTGATGATGCTGGAAATGTGTACTATTCGGCGATCATTGCACCTGCAGGTTCAATGGAGTTCCGCAAATGGGATCGTGCCACTGGTGCAATCACCAGCTTGGTGCAGGTAGACGACTTTGATTTGACTACCCACGCTGATGGCAGAGCAAACAGTGGAGTGACTATTTACAACTTCTTAACTCGTGCCAACGGACAGACCTTTATCACGGGCTGGGCCGATGTCTGCGACTATGGCCGCAACGGCAACGGCGACCTATCTACGACATCACCTCCTTTGAATGCTGCAACCCCAGTTTTAGGGCGAGCCCGGACTCCAGTCACCGATTGCTATGAATACGGTTATTTCATCTACATGATCAACCCTGCTGGGATCATCACAAAATTGGATGCCGGAAACCCCTCGCAATTCTTCAAGGTATTTCCCGATGGGAATGTTTACAGTACGCAAGACGGAGTAAACAATGGCATTTTCCGTTGGGATGATGCACAAGACACATTTGCAACCCCTGCCTATAGCAGTGCGAATTTCACGGGCGGTGTCTCAGTTCAAGCGGCCCTCGCCTACCACATCATTAGTTCAAAAGTTTTGGCGATCTACAGCCAAATGGGCGACCAGACATCGTGGAGAATCTCGTACGTTTTCCCCAATACGTTGATTGGTACAGAAATCGTCTCTGCGATTAAGACGCAACCCCTCAGCAAAACAATTAGCGACTACGTCGTAATGACGGGCAAGGACGCTCAGGGGAAGAACTTAGTTACCTTGATTTCGGCTAGTGGAAACACGCCTGTTGAATCAGTGCTGATAGGGCTCACTGCCCCGCAAGCAAGTGCTCGAGTCGACATTGAAATTACGTCGTACGAAGTTCTATCTGGTGGCAAAGTCGCATTGAGCGCAACTCGGGTCTCGGATGGCGCTGAAGTGACGGGCATCTTCGACTTCATGACCGGAGAGCTAACTCTTAATGCAACAGGTGCCGCTGGCGCGATTGAAGACATTTCACCAATCATTGATGAAAACGTGCCTGGCTGACAAGTAGTAGTTATAGACCTGAATCAAGGGTCTTGATCAGTCGAGTCATCGACTGATCAAGACCCTTTTTCATTTGCGTAGGAAGTTCATTTATAAAACGATCTTCAATCGCCACAACAATCTCAATACCCTGATCGGCGAGACGTTTTCCAGCCGCCGTGATCTTGATTAACGCACCACGACCATCACTCGGATCAGCCTCCCGAGTAATCAGACCCATCTTCTCAAGTCGTGCGAGTCGACTCGTCAATCCACTCGGCGTCACAAAAGTTGCTGCCGCAATTTCTTTGGGCGTCAACTTTGCTCCGCGCCCATGGCGACGCAACGTTGCCAACACGTCAAACTCCCCCAAGTTGATTCCTGTTTCCTCAAGTTGGCGGGCGATTTCATAACTCACTGCCCGAACAACCGAGGTCAATTTGAGCGACAACGACATTGATGCAAAGTCCAGATCGGGCCGCTGCTCTGCCCAGGTTTGAATGGTCTCGTCAATCAGCTTTTCAATACCCATTCCGTCACCCTAATTGATCGTCCGACTATTGCCAATGAATAGTTTGATGTCGTACTATCTCATCTATGAGCAATCCGATTATCAAAGTTTCCGATATCGCCTTTCCCCGATTTCAAGGCCCCGACCTTGATGTGATGGAGGCGTATCTCACAAACTTTGGCATGGTTCGGTCGGCTCGCACCGACGATGCGTTGTACATGCGCGGCACTGACGCCGATCACCACGTTCACGTCACTCATCGCGGCGAGATCAGATTTATTGGTCTGACCTTCAATGCCACGCTCGCCGACCTTGAAACTCTGTCACAAGCAACTGGTACGCCCATCGAAAATTGCACCGAGCCTGGCGGCGGTTCGGTTGTGCGCCTCACCGACCCTGACGGAAATCGCATTGAAGTCATCGCCGACACCAAACGACTCACACCGCTCGAAATCCGCCCACACGCCGCTTACAACAACGGACAATCACGACCCCGCGCGGTTGAGTTACAACGCATTACCGCTGGACCGTCGCAGGTGAAGCGATTTGGTCACGGAGTCATCAAGACAACATCACTCGCTCGCCTCGCCGATTGGTATTCAAACACTCTCGGCCTTTTGGGATCAGACGACATGTACGTTGAAGATCCCGACCAACCCATCGGTCGATTCATGCGTTGCGATCGTGGCGATACACCCACTGATCATCACTCACTTCTCATTTTGGAAACTGGCGAAACGCGTCTTGGCCATTGCGCATGGGAAGTCGCCGACTTTGATGATCTCATGGCCGGTCGTGAACCGCTCCTTGCTGCAGGTGCTCGGCATTACTGGGGAGTTGGTCGCCACATTTTGGGTGGACAGATCTTTGACTATTGGAAAGATCCACTCGGTTTCACGCTTGAACACTGGACCGACACCGATCTGCTCGTTGCTTCAACACCACTCAATAAGCATTCAATTTTCGCGGGCATCAATCAGTGGGGTCCCAACCCACCAGCCGATTTGGATTTCTGATGGACCTCGGTATCGCTGGAAAGAACGCGATCATTGCGGCATCAAGCGCCGGTCTCGGTTTTGCTTGTGCAGAATCGCTGGCCAAGGAAGGCGTCAATGTTGTCATCAATGGTCGTGATGCCGAACGACTAAACGCGGCCGCTGCAAAACTGCAACTCACCGCCAAGGGAACTGTCACCGGAGTAGTTGGCGACATCGCGCTTGACGAAACCCGCGCCGCACTTCTCAACGCTTGTCCCCGTCCAGACATTTTGATCACCAACAATGGCGGTCCACCGCCAGGACGTTTTCAAGATTGGGGTCGCGACAATTGGCTCAATGCAGTTGACAGCAACATGTTGGCACCATTGCTACTTATCCGCGATGTGCTTGACGGAATGGTCGAGCGCAAATTCGGACGCATCATCAACATCACATCGGCCATGACCAAGAGTCCGTTGTCACCAATGGGCTTGTCATCAGCTGCCCGCACTGGATTGATGTCGGTCGCAAAAGGTCTTTCGAAAGATGTCGCATCTTCAAACGTGACGATCAACAACATTTTGCCCGAACGCATAAATACCGACCGTCAGCTGGGCATGGCCAAACTTGCCGTGCAATTCAAGGGCATCACACTTGAAGAGGCATATGAAGAAATGGCGCAAACGATTGCAGCCAAACGTCTCGGACGGCCAGAAGAAGTTGGCGACACTTGTGCTTTCTTATGCAGCGCACAAGCCGGATTCATCTCGGGCCAGAGCATTCACCTAGATGGTGGCTCGTACGACGGTTTGTTCTAATGACAACTAAGTCCGATATTGACGTCTTGATTGTTGGCGCAGGTCCCGTCGGAATCAGCGCAGCGATGTTGTTGCACAAGATGGGCCATTCGGTACGCATCATTGACCGACGCGAAGGGCCACAACGCGCACCCGCAGCCCATGTCATTAATGCCCGCACGTTTGAGGTGTGGCGGCAGATAGGCGTTGACGTTGATCACCTGCGTTCTATTGCTCAAGAACCACAAGTCGCTGGTCAAGTTCATTGGGTGACCAAGCTTGGCGGAGAAGTCTTAGGTTCACTTCCGTATGAGCGACAAGGTGATGAGATGTTGGACTTCACACCAACCCCGCTACGCAACTTGGCGCAACACGTACTTGAACCGCTACTCGTTGACGAACTCTCTGCCATAGGCGTGAACATTGAGTATTCGACGCAGTGGCTATCGATGGTTCAAGAACACGAAACCGTTGCGTCAACGACGGTCCACAACGGACTTGAAGAAGTCATCGTGGCTAAATATGTTCTCGGATGCGACGGTGCTTCGAGTGCTGTACGACCAGCATCGGGCATCACTATGGAAGGTCCCGACAATCTGCAGAGCTTCGCCATGATTCACTTCACGGCCGATCTGTCATCGCTCACGCGCAACTGCCCAGGTGTTCTCTACTGGCTCTGTGATCAGGGCGCAGGCGGAACATTGATTTCGCATGGCGACAACGAATGGGTCTATATGCACCCGGTTCACGCCGACCATGTGCTTGATCAATCACCTGATGTTTGTGAGTCCATGGTTCGTTCGGTCCTCATTGATACTCCTGTCGACATCAAGGTTTTGAAAACGTCGTCGTGGACGATGACCTCACAAATTGCCAACCGCTATCGCGAAGGCCGAGTTTTCCTAGTGGGCGACGCAGCCCACCGCTTTCCGCCCTCAGGAGGCATGGGGCTGAACAGTGGAGTGCAAGATGCTCACAACTTGGCATGGAAGCTGCACGCGGTTTTATCTAACCAAGCAACTGACTCACTGCTTGACACGTACGATCCCGAACGTCGCCCAGTCGCTCAACGCAATGCTCAGGCCAGTCTCGAGAATGCTTTCAAGATGATTGAAGTCTTTGAGGCACTCGGCAAACTCGATCAAGAAGGTCTCACCGACGCCATCAACAATCAGCAGACCCATTTTGACATGTTTGGTTTGCAGATGGGTTTTCGTTATGAACTTGAAGGTTCAACAACACCTAATGCGCCACTCAGTGATGACATCATTCGCAACTACATGCCTTCAAGTGAACCTGGCAGTCGCCTACCTCATGGTTGGTTGATACGAGACGGGAAAACGATTTCATCGCTTGATCTCATTGATCTCACACAAGCAACAGTCATTATCGGACCTTCCGC
>JBIKYT010000088.1:0-7108 GCA_044355095.1 Ilumatobacteraceae bacterium | reverse complement strand
CAGAACAGGTCGGCCTCATCGAAGGTCTTGACATGGAACGTCTTCTCGACGTGCTTGACGAAATGGAAGTTGACGACTTAGCTGACTTGCTCGCCGAAATGCCGGGCGAACAACGCGCCAGAATTCTTGATGCCATGGATGATGAAGACGCCGCCATGATGCGACGCTTGTTGTCATACGAAGAAGGCACCGCTGGTGGTCTCATGACACCAGAGATCATTATTCTTGGTCCAACCGACACTGTGGCCGAAGCACTTGCGCAAATTCGTGACCCCGAGTGGATGGTTTCGATTGCCGCGCAAGTTTTCATTTGTCGCCCGCCTTATAAGTCACCAACTGGCAAGTATTTAGGAGTTGTTCATTTTCAACGGCTACTACGCGAGCCGCCCAGTATGGAACTCGGCAACTGTCTCGAAACTGAACCGACAATCACGCCAGATATCAGCGACCGTGAGGTCGCTGAAAGCCTTGCGTCGTACAACATGCTGGCCATTGGTGTGTGTGACGAAAGCGGCCGCCTACTTGGTGCCATCACTGTCGACGACGTTCTTGACCGCACCTTGCCCGCAGGTTGGCGACAACGCAGAAGACAGGCCACGCCTGTTCGCTAATGCGATCTTCGCAGGCATACTAAAGCCCACATGAACCACCCACCGTAAGTCGTTGTCCCAGAAAGGAGTCGCCATGAAGCGTAAAGAAGACTTGGCTATTCCTCGTCAGCGTCGCCGAATTGGTGTTCACTACGACAACGATGCATTCGGTCAGTTCTCTGAATCCATTGCCCGTACTCTTGGCACTGCACGATTTTTGGTGTGGCAATCCTTTCTGATCATTGCCTGGATCATTTACAACTTCGTATTGCCCGAATCATGGCAGTTCGACCCCTGGGATCGTGGTCTCGTATTGCTGACACTCGTTCTTTCATTGCAAGCTTCGTATGCAGCACCACTCATTTTGTTGGCACAAAATCGGCAAGAGGGTCGCGATCGCACTCAAGCCGAAGTTGATCGACGAGTTGCCGAACGTACTCAAGCCGATACCGAATTCCTGGCCCGAGAAATAGCCAGTGTTCGAGTTTCATTGACTGACATGGTGACAACACAAGATCTTCGTGATCACCTAGATGCTGAAGAAATCACGGCAGCGCTGACACGTTTGGCTGATGTTGTTGAAAGTCTTTCGTCGCGCATTGAGCGCATTGAAAGTCGTTGAAGCTCTCGTTAGGTTTATTGGCAGTCTCGACAGCGGCCCATGAGATCAAGTCGGTGGCCAACCAAACTGAAGCCTGCCGCTCCAACGACTCCAGAAAGTCCCGAATCAAGTAGTTCCTCTACTTCATTGGGCACATCAATATCTAGAACAAGGCCACACTGCACGCACACCAAATGGTGATGATGCCCTTTAAGTTCTTCTGCTAACTCAAAGGCGGCACGATCACCGTTCGTCAGTACTTTGACCACCACGCCAGCCGACTCAAGTACCGCAAGATTTCGATACACACTGCTTTGGGGAAGATCATCGTCTATCGCGACAATGTCGGTGGCAATCATGGGATGGTCAGCGCGTTCGAGTGTTTCCACTAAACGCCGGCGGCGGGATGAATAACGCTGCTGAATTGAAGCCAATTTCTTTTCCGCAATTTCATGAATGTCGTTATTCGCCATGATCCACTTACGCTCCCGAACCGATGTATTCGAAAACTGTGATGCCACGCCGGATGACATCATCAAGCAGCGCACGATCATTCAATCGACCATCACCGAGAGTGATCACGCCAGAAACAGTTTCATTCAGATCTACTACGGCCATCGCTGCTGATGCGGCCACCGCTCCAGCGATAATTCCGGTTCGCTCTGCCACACCCGCAACCTCAGTGCAACGTTCACCATTCAGTGACCCCCGAATTTCAACTCTCACTCCCCCAACGCCACCTTCGGCGTGCGGTGGAGACATCATGGGAAGTCGGGCCGTTAAACGATCTCGACGCGTCGCCGACATCCGTGCACTGATGCGCTTGACCTCTGGAAATGCCCGATGCAATAAAACTGGTTCGGGGAGTTCGGCGCGGTAACAATCTTTGCCGCCTAGCGGTTCAGGGAACCACAACAATTCACGTCCGCTTCCACCAGGACGATCAATCCATTCATCGTCATGCCAACCCACTGCATCTCCCGCAAGTGCACGATGATGTTGTCGAGCGCAACCTGGTCCGCCGGTTCCGTGAAAGGCCACATGAATTTCGTCAATGGTGTCAACCCGTGGTGCTAATTCTGCGACGAGTAAACCGCTCAGCCCAGGACATGCAGTAGCACCGACAACGAGAACTCGTTTTTCGTAACGTGCGACCTCGTCAAGTTCCAGCAACTCACGCGTGTCTTCAACGTCATCACTCGTACACACCACGTGATGTCCAAGTTCTAACAAGATCTTGACAAGCGGAGCCTGCGCACTAGACGTCGCCACCACTACGACCGGAGTGATTGCCGGATCAAGTTTCGTGAGATCACTCAGTTCGTTTGCCCGTAGAGATAGCGCCAAAGAATGCTGGGCGCTCGCCCGCTCATCGTGTACGAGGACCGCAACTCCACTCGAGGTCAATTGCCGAGCCACCCGAGCACCAACAACACCGACACCAATAATTGCTACCGACGCAGATTGGGACATCATATTTCCAGTCACGAAGGCGGTCGGGTTAACTCGCGCCAGCCACCGCGTTCAGGCGGGGTTCCTCCACGACCGCGAAGTCGTAGCCCAGCCGCAAAGAGACAGGCAAGAGAAAGTGCCGCAATGGCTCGTCTCAGCATTTTCACCGTGGGGCTAACAAGAATCGAACTTGTGACCTCATCCTTATCAGGGATGCGCTCTAACCGACTGAGCTATAGCCCCCGCAGGGTTACTGCAGTGTCAGAACCCTATCGGCGAGATAGGCCTGCTCTCAACCGTTAGCGCCGATCAACCCGAGATGTTCGAGATTGTTGGGCTCGCTTGACCGGTTTTGGGGACTTTTTCACCTCTGGCTTGCCTTCGAGGATCGTCACGCGGATGCCCCCCATCAGATCGGTGATCAAATTGAAGGTCGTCACGGCCAAAATCGCGAGTCCGGTCATACCAACGACAGCAAATAATCCCAAAACCCAGGCCTGATGGAAAAGTTCACCGCCTTTGAACTCAAAGGTGTCCCAACCGAAACTTTCCATGAAACGTTCAACGTTGTCCACGGTTCCGGTCGCATTGGCGACGTTCCATAAGAGCACGCCCGTCAGTAACAGGGTCAGGTACAAGACAAAGTGAAAAACCAAAGTCACCCGAAAGACGCTCCAAGGGTCGATATGGCGCAGGATTCGCGTCGTTCGCCGCACCGCGGGTCGTTCAAAGGACACACTTCGTCGAATTGAATCATTATTCGTTGGTTCGTCGTCAGTCGCTTTTGGTGCTGCCGCTGTTTGCGGTCGAGTTGTTGTCCGAATTGATTGCGTCGGAAGTGCCTCGGTGAGCGGGAGCGAGTCCGTGTTTGAGCGGGTCACTGGCTCATCGTCAGGGACCACCGCGGGCACAATAAAAAATGGGTCCTTAGATTCGGCCACAGTGTCAGCGTAGAGCACTCACCCCACGACTTTGTGTCGCTTTGAAAATCTCAAGGTGCGCTACTGGCAGTTGCTTGAGCTTGCACGCCATCAATTTCAATCACCGCCACGACTGTCTCACCGCCCTGACCAACCCCCTTGAAAAAATCCAACGAGATCAAACGCGCTTCGTTGAGTTCGGCCAGTTGCCGAGCAGTGCTTTCGCCGTCCTCAAGAGCGGCCAAGACCACTGCATCAGCCACTGCTTGCGCCGATAATGAGGCGGTCAGATTTTGTTTCACCGTCACCAATGCAAGAGTCCACGAAAATGACAACGCCAGCACCCCCATCATGAGGATGCTGGCATTGCCTCGATCGATCGATTGCCTCACTCGTCGTCGTCGGTAGAAAGAATGAGCGCAACCGACGTGACGGCCTGTCCGGCTTCAACTGTCATAACTCGTACGCCGGTCGCGGTTCGACCCTGAGACGAGATGTTGCGCACATCTGTGCGAATGGTGGAGCCACCTGAGGTGACTGCCACAATTTCGTCGTCGAGGCCAGCCATAAATGCCGCAACGACTGCACCCTTCTTTTCACCAATTTGGATTCCGCGCACCCCGATACCGCCGCGAGTCTGACTGCGGAACTTGTCGAGTTGAGTGCGCTTGCCATAACCAGCTTCGGTCACCATCAAGATCGCCGCATCATCACGAGCAACGTCAACGCTGACCACCTTGTCGCCGGTGCGCAACTTCATTCCACGTACACCAGCTGCTGCTCGACCCATCGGGCGAACTTCGTCTTCAGAGAAACGAATGGTCATACCCGACTTACTCACCATGAAGATGTCGTCTGAACCACTCGTCTCAATGACTCGAACCAACTCGTCGTTGTCACGCAAGTTGAGGGCAATCAAACCGTCGCGTCGACCATTGTCGTATTCATTGAAGGCGGTCTTCTTCACAACACCATCGCGGGTTGCGAAGAACAAGAAACGTTCGGCGTCGAAGTTGCGCGTGTCGATGATTGCTTCAATGGTTTCACCCATCTGCAACGGCAACAGGTTGACAATCGGAACACCCTTCGTGGCGCGTTCACGCTCGGGTAGTTCGTGGGCTCGCAATCGATAGACCCGTCCCCTGTTGGAGAAGAACAGCAAGTACGCATGCGCTCCCGTGAAGATGACGTGCTTCACGATGTCATCGGTCTTGAGCTTCGCTCCGGTGACGCCCTTGCCGCCACGGCCCTGGCTCTTGAAGTTCGAAGCCAACACAGTCTTGATGTACTGAGCCTCGGTCATCACAACCACAAGCTCGGTGTCATCAACGAGGTCTTCGATGCTCATTTCGCCTGAGTCAAAAGTGATGGGGCACACGCGTGGAGTGGCGTGCTCTTCTTTGATGGCCAACATCTCTTCTGAAATCACGCCACGCAATTTCGCGTCGTCAGCCAAAATTGACTTCAGTTCGGCAATGCGTTCGTTGAGTTGTCCCATTTCTGCTTCAAGATCAATTCGTGACAAACGCGTGAGTTGACGCAATTGCATGTCAAGAATGTCAATGGCCTGGACTTCAGTGAACTCGTATGGAGCAATCATCAACGCTGCTTTAGCCGCGCCTGCATCATCGCTTTCACGAATCAACTTGATGATCTGATCGATGACGTTGAGCGCCTTCATTCGACCTTCAAGTAAGTGCAAACGACGTTCGGCTTTGTCGAGACGGAATTCAGTACGACGAGTCAAAACTTCGATCTGGTGACGGATGTATCCGTTGAGTGCATCAGCCAAGGTGAGTTGGCGCGGCACGCCATCAACCAAAGCAACCATGTTGACGCCGAAACTTGTTTGCAGTTGGGTCTGCTTAAACAAGTTGTTGAGCACCACATTGGCGTTGGCATCACGCTTCAACTGAATAGTGAGATACGTCTTGCCACCCGATGATCCGTCGTTGACGTCGGCAATACCATCAAGTTCGCCGTTGTCAACGAGTTCTTGAATTCGGCCGGCGATTGCCGAACAGCTGGTTTGATACGGCAACTCGGTGACAACAATTTGCATGCCGCCGCGCTTGGTTTCTTCGATTGACGCAGTTGCGCGCATCTTGATGCTGCCGCGACCGGTGCGATAGGCATCCATGATTCCGGAACGACCAAGAATTGCGCCACCCGTTGGGAAGTCAGGACCTTTCACAAAAGCCATGAGGTCTTCGGTGGTTGCGGCCGGATTCATGAGCAGGTGGATACATGCGTCAATCACTTCGCCCAAGTTGTGGGGCGGGATGTTGGTCGCCATACCCACAGCGATTCCTTGTACGCCGTTCACCAACAAGTTGGGGAACCTCGCTGGTAACACGACTGGTTCTTCACGTGAACCGTCATATGTTGGAATCATGTCGACGGTGTTCTCGTCGATGTCGGCCAACAAGTGCATTGCTAATGGATGCAAGCGACATTCGGTATAACGACTGGCGGCCGGTCCAAAGTCAGGGGAACCGTAGTTTCCGTGGAAGGCAATCAGGGGGTGACGAAGTGAAAATGGCTGAGCCATACGCACCAAAGCGTCGTAAATCGCGCTGTCACCGTGCGGGTGATACTTGGCCATGGTGTCACCACTCACGCGCGCTGACTTCACGAATGGTCGATCGGGGCGGAACCCTTGCTCTTCCATGTCCCAAATAATGCGGCGATGAACGGGCTTTAATCCGTCGCGCACATCGGGAAGAGCGCGCGACATGATGACTGACATTGCGTAGTCAAGGAACGAACGTTCCATTTCGTCTTGCAACGAAACTGGCTGAACAGGAATGTTTGGTTCGTCGGGCGTTGCGCCTTCGTCGGGCGTGGAGGGAGGAGTCTTTTTGCTTGCCATCAGATATCGAGGAACCTTACGTCTTTAGCGTTGGTCTGAATGAAGTGCTTACGACTTTCAACGTCGTCACCCATGAGCACGCCCATGACTTCATCGGCCAATGCCGCTTCATCAACTGTTACTTGCAACAAGGTTCGCGTTCCGTCCAACATGGTTGTTGAACGCAACTCTTCCCAGTCCATTTCTCCGAGACCCTTCAGTCTCTGGAATTCTTTTTTGTGATTGGGATGTTCTTCAAGGAATCGCGTTTTCGCGATGTCATCCTTGAGATAGATCTTCACCTTGCCAACTTCAGTTGAAAACAACGGCGGTTGCGCGATGTACACATAGCCGGCTTCAACAAGTGGTCGCATTTGACGGAAGAAGAAAGTCAGCAACAATGTACGAATGTGGCTACCGTCAACATCGGCGTCAGCCAAAATGATGATCTTGTGATAGCGAGCTTTCGCCGCATCAAATTCATCACCAACGCCACCGCCGATTGCGGTCACAAGTGCAGTGACTTCGTTGTTCTTGAGCATCTTGTCAAGTCGCGCGCGCTCAACGTTGAGAATCTTTCCGCGGATCGGCAAGATTGCTTGAGTGCGCGGATCTCGCGCGTCAAGTGCGGTGCCACCAGCAGAGTCACCTTCAACGATGAAGATTTCGCTTTCGGACGGATTGCCACTACTGC
>JBIKYT010000087.1:0-7145 GCA_044355095.1 Ilumatobacteraceae bacterium | reverse complement strand
AGCGAATCCTTACCCGAGACAAACGGTGCACCAAATGCTCGTGCGGCTTGGCAGCAACCATCAACTGCGGCAACAAGTTCACCAAGAGTTGTTGGTCGTTGCGGATCGCCCCACGAAAAGTTGTCGAGCAGTGCAACGGTTCGTGGGTCTGCACCCACTCCAACAACATTGCGCATTGCTTCATCAACAACTGCCAAGGCCATGCGCTCTGCGTCAATGATTCCCATCCAAGGGTTCACGCCAATACCCACTGCAATGCCACTGCTACTTAATGGATCGGCTAGCACCACTCCATCGGCATGCCCGTCATTTTGCGCACCGATGATGGGACGCACCAGAGTTGCTCCGCCAATCTCGTGGTCGTATCGCCGAATGATTGATTCCTTCGACGCAATATTTGGATGGGCCAGCAAGCGCAAGGTTGTCGAAGCGATATCAAGAGTCCCAAAGACAGAACTGAATGATTCATCAGACATCGGCGAACGATCGGGCTTCGGCATCACCGCATTTAGTTGCCGTTGTGGACGACCGTCATGCAAAAAGTTGGTGTCAATGTCGACAACAATTGTGCCTTCGTAGGTGACGATTAGCCGTTCATCACCAGTGAACTCACCAATATCAATGCACTCAACGCCATATCGTTCACATGCCGTAAACAAAGGCGCTGTATCGGCAACAGCAACAACCATGCGCTCTTGAGCTTCAGACAACCAGATTTCCCATGGAGCCAAACCTGGGTACTTCAGTGGTAGTCCCGATAACTCAACTCGTGCACCGACACCTTCGGCCATTTCGCCAATCGCCGACGACAATCCACCAGCACCACAGTCGGTGATTGATCGATAGAGGTGTCGCGAACGACCCAACACATCAATCAACAACTTCTCCACAATCGGGTCACCGATCTGCACACTGGCTCCGGCGACATCACCAGTGGTTGCATCCATAGTCATGGATGAGAATGTGGCCCCACGTAAACCATCACGACCTGTACGACCACCTAACACCACGACGCGATCGCCAGGTTGTGGTTGCTCAACAACATAAGGTTCGTGCGCAATACCAATACAGCCCGCATACACCAATGGGTTAGCGATGTACCCGTTGTCGTACAGAACTGCTCCAGCGATTGTTGGCAGACCAATCTTGTTGCCATAATCGGCAATACCAGCAACAACTCCCGCACGAATCTGTTGTGGGTGAAAGACACCGTCTGGTAATTCGCTCACTGGAAAATCGCTGGGACCAAAACACAAGATGTTCGTGCAGGCAATGGGTTGATGCGATGCTCCGATCACATCACGAATCACTCCACCGACTCCGGTATTCGCTCCACCAAAAGGTTCAATCGCACTCGGATGATTATGAGTTTCGGCTTTCACGGCAAACGTGATGTTGTCTTCGTACGAAACAATGCCAGCGTTGCCCACAAACGAACTCACCACAAAGGGTGCGTCAATCTCGTCTGTTGCGCGGCGCAGTTGTGCGATCAACGGCTCAACAACCGAACCATCATCGGTGGTGATGCGAGCACGGAAGGTTTTGTGCGAGCAATGTTCGCTCCAGGTTTGGGCGATCATCTCGAGTTCAACGTCGCGAGCTGGCCGACCCTCATTGGCGTAGTGATCACGAACAACTCGTAGCTCTTCAATATCTAGGGCAAGTGCCCGCTCTTTTCCGAGAGCCTCCAATTCGGCATCGGTGGTCTCGTGAGTGAGTGGGTACTCGCCCACTGTTGACACCGATGCGGCTGAGTCACTCGCGAAGGTGGGCTGAACGGGTTCATTGATCGCCCAATGCTCGATGACGGGGTTAGCCAACAACTTGCGCACAATCAAGTCGATCTCTGATGGAGTGGGGTCGCCTTCAATCTCGTAACGGCGACCCGACAGCGCATCGGTGACACGGACGCCCATTTTGCGAGCAATCCGCAGGAATTCGTTGGCAACCGGATCAGTGACACCAGCAATGAGTGAGGTCTCAACGACGACTCCCGCACGGGGCGCTTCATCCCATACGACCATCTGCAGCAGTGGTTCGGCGACTATTGACTCGATTATTGAAAATTGCTCAGTGCCTACATCTCGCAAGAACAGCAGGTCACAAACCTTGATTGTGTGCACGCTCGAGATGCCGAGTGCGTAAACATTTTGTACAAGTGATTTTTGGCGAGGATCTTCCGCTCGTGCGCGTAATGTTAAAAAGTGCAACGATGACTGGGGAATCACCACACCTCACAATTCATACCGTCAAATTAGTTTTTGTCTGATCAATCGCTCAACTGCTACAAGCGAAATCACCAACCTTTTACGGAATATAAAGAGAGAAGCATCATGCCGAAGTTGACCGACAATGAAGTAGAAGAATTTCTCAGTGAACGAGGTCACCTTGCGCGCATCGGAACTGTTGATGCCGACGGCATGCCTCGGGTTCTTCCGTTGTGGTTCATTATTCGTGGTGACGAACTTTTGTTTACTCCAAGATCACCAGCGATCATTTGGAAGAACATTGAGCGCGATCCACGCGTCGGAATTTCAATTGACGAAGAGGCCGACCCGTGGCGCAAGGTGTCGGTTCAGGGTCATGTTGTTGTGAAGTACCAACCCGGCAACGATGATGCGTGGCGCGAGATCTATCGCGATATCGCCAAGCGCTATGTACCCGACGTAGCGGCCGACGGGTATGTCGATGGCACCGACGACCAGCCGCGCGCTTTGTGCGCGGTGTCGCTCAGTGCCCCCACCACCAAGATCGTGACCTGGCGTATGCCCGTGGCTGGCGAAGACCCTCGCGGGGTGTGGGCCAAGCGCTATTTCTTGCCGGGCACCAAATGGTCAGACCGCTAGTTGCCGATAGGATTTCCACCCATTGCCCGGGTAGCTCAGTCGGTAGAGCAACGCACTCGTAATGCGTAGGTCAGGAGTTCGATTCTCCTCTCGGGCTCCAGTGAACTTCTGGATTCTGGGTCGGTTTTCGGACGCCCCAGGTCCGAAAAGCGACCCAGAATGCCCGTAGTCTGAATACTTACTACGGGTAAGGGGACGGATATGCGAGATCAATGGATAACCGACTGGCCAACAAGTCAACGCTTCCCCCACTACACCCGGGCCAACGCTGGTGAGGTACTTGCTGATCCGGTCAGCCCACTCGGCTGGTCATTCGGTTGGGACGGCGGAATCGTCGCTGGTTACAAAGCCGGTCTCATTCGCATCGGTGCCTACGAAGACTCCGACTTCAACCCGCAATATCCCGAATCGGTTGCCTGCTTTGGTGGCTATTTCTATATCAACCTCTCGGCGATTCGCATGCAAGGTGTGCGCAACCCTGCCGCAACTGTTGCCGCACTCGACCAAGCATTCTTCGGCGACCACCCCGATGTGCCCACATACGTCGCCCACCCCGATGACGAGAAGCCACATCTCACCGCGGGCATTGATGCTCACACCGCTTGGGTGATGAGCGGAGTTGCCTGGCCCGAACTTGATGCCGACAAGGCCGAAGCCGCGGCATTGCGCGCATCCCGTGGCGACCTGTCGACATACACCGATGCCCAATTAGTTGCTCGTGCTCGCGTTGTGCAGTCACAGTTGCCGCACTTGTTTTCACAACATGTTGTGTCGGGCAGCAGTGCAGCCGTTGCTCCCGGATTACTTGGTGTGGTTGCTGAAGCAATTGGCGAACCAAGTTTGCCGATGGTATTGCTATCAAGCATCGGCGATGTCGACTCGGCCGATGCCAACTACGCACTCTGGAATTTGTCACGCATGGTGCACAACGATGCACAACTCTCAGCCGCCTTTGATGCCGGACTCAACGATGACTTGTTCCGAATACATTCACCTTTCACTGGTGCGTGGAATGAGTTCATTGTTGAATTTGGTAGCCGCGGACCCGACGAATGGGACTTGCGCTCACCAACATGGGAAACCCATCCACAACTCTTGCTCGCGGCGCTTGATCGCGTGCGTTTGCAAACTGATGCCGAGTCGCCACACGAGCGTCATCGCGAAAAGGCTGCACAACGTGATGCCCTCATCGCTAAGGCGCGCATTGCGTTAGCCGACAAGCCCGATGTCGCACCACTCCTCGATCTCGGACTCGGTGCCGGAAAAATGATGGCCCACCGCGAACGCACCAAAACATCAATCGTGCGCGTGTTACACGAAGCCCGCGTCGCATTCCGCGAACTTGGTTGTCGCCACGGTCATGACGAACTCATTTTCCAGGTACTTGACAGTGAACTCGATGACTACATCGTCAATCCCAGTTCGTTCACCAACAAGTTGACTCAGCGTTATAACGAATGGCGCGAACTCTTTGATCTTGAACCGCCGTTCATCATCGCCAACGCAACTGTTGCACCACTCAGCCAATGGGCTCGCAAAGATGCCAACATCGTCAAGGTTGCACAAGCCGGCGAAAAACTAAACGGTGTTGCAGGTTCTCCTGGTATCGCTCGCGGAATTGCCCGTGTCGTTCTTGATCCGGGCGACCCAGGCGACCTCGAACCCGGCGACATTTTGGTTGCACCATGCACCGACCCCAGTTGGACTCCTTTATTTATGACAAGTGCGGCAGTTGTCGTGAACGTTGGTGGACAAATCAGTCACGCAGTGATTGTGAGTCGCGAACTTGGTGTGCCGTGTGTTGTTTCCATCACCGATGGCACGCAACGCATTCCCAATGGCGCAATGATTGAAGTCAACGGCACCACTGGCGTCGTCACAATTCTCTAAATAATTAACCCCCAAAAGAATGGATACAAAATGAGCAAGGAATACCCCACACCAGGTGAACTCTTCAGCCTCGAAGGCGACGTCGCCGTCGTAACCGGCGGCGGACGCGGAATTGGTGAAGGCATCGCGCGTACCTTGGCTAATGCCGGAGCGAAAGTTGTCGTTGCCGCCCGTCGCGTGCACGAGATCGAAGCAGTCGCTGCAGCCATTCGTGCCGATGGTGGTCAAGCCATCGCAGTTGAAACCGATGTAACAAGCGATGAAGCCATGGAGAACTTGGCCAAGGCCGCCATCAAAGAATTTGGCAAGTTGTCGATCTGGATCAACAACGCTGGTGGTTCACCCGCACGTTTGCCCATGACCGACCTGAAGCGTGAGGACTGGGACGCCTGTATTGCGCTCAACCTCACTGCAGTGTGGGTCGGTATTCGTACCGCCGCGAAGTACATGGAAACCGGATCGATCATCAATATCTCATCGGGTGCTGGCTTCGGACCGGTTCCGGGCAGTGCTCACTACGGTGCCGCCAAAGCTGCTGTGAACTCGTTGACACTTACTGCGTGTGCCGAACTTGCTCCCCGCATCCGTGTGAATGGAATTGCGCCGGGTGCAGTACCCACCGAAATCTTCAAGATTGCACTTGGAGTGAAGAATGATGAAGATCTCGCCGAAATTGAATCGCAATGGAATATCCCGATGCAACGTTTCGGTACGTTGCAAGATATGGGCGCTGCCGTGTTGTTCTTGTGCTCGCCAGGAGCCAGTTGGATTAGCGGTGAAATGATCCGTGTTTCCGGAGGCGCCAAGCCGCGATGATTGAATCACGCGAGACGTTTTGTCGTTTCTGCCATGCGGCCTGCCCACTTGAAGTTGACATTGAAATCAACACCAGTGGTGCACAGCACAAAGAAAAAGTTGTTGCCGTTCGCGGCATTATGAATGACCCGATGTTCGAGGGCTACACGTGCATCAAAGGTCGGCAACTTGCCGATCAGCACAATGCCCCCGATCGCTTGCGTGCACCTTTGCAACGCAACACCGATGGGACTTTCACTGAAACAACTTCTGTCGCGGCTCTCGACGACATCGCGTCTCGTGTGCAATCAATCATTTCAAAATATGGTCCACGTGCAGTTGCCTCATATACGGGTACTGGCGCATTTCAAAATTCGATTTCAATGCCCGTCACGCAGGCCTTCCATGTTGGCATTGGCTCACCGTCGTTTTACACCAGCATCACCATCGACCAACCTGCTCACCTCACGTCACGTCTACGTCTCGGCGCATGGGAAGCCGGTTGGCAGAACTTTCGTGATGCCGATGTGTTGTTAGCAATTGGTTACAACCCACTGGTGTCTTCTTATGGTCCCTCAGGTGGATTACAAGGAACCAATCCATTCGTCCGTTTACGTCGTGCCAAAGAACGCGGCATGAAGTTGATCGTCATTGATCCACGCAAAAGTGAACTCGCATCATTTGCCGATCTGTGGTTGCCAGTCAAGCCAGGCGAAGACCCCACACTTTTGGCTGGTCTCGTCAATGTGATCTTGCAAGAAAATCTGCACGATCAAGAATTCTGCGCTCGTTGGGTCGACCAACTTGATGATTTGCGCGCGGCAGTTGCGCCGTACACACCTGAGATGGTCGCGGCGCGTTGTGAAGTCAATGCCGACGATGTCGTTGCTGCTGCCCGAATGTTTGCCGCTGGGCCCAAGGGAACTGCTGGTACTGGCACCGGACCCAACATGGCGGCACACAGCACATTGATGGAGCATCTCACACTCACGCTCAATGCCATTTGTGGTCGCGTGAATCGCGAAGGTGACGTTTTAGAAAGCGGCAACTTCTTGTATCCAGGAAACACTCGTCGAGCGCAAGTGATTGCACCAAGTGATCCGGCACCCGGCACGCCACATCGCATCAAGGGCTTGCGCGGAATGCCCGGCGAAATGTTGACGCCTTTGTTAGCCGAAGAAATTCTTGAACCAGGCGAAGGCCAAGTACGTTGTTTGTTCGTGTGTGGTGGCAACCCCGTCGTTGCTTTCCCCGATCAACTGAAGACCATTGAAGCGCTGAAAGACCTCGAGCTGTTGGTCGTGATTGATCACCGCATGACCCCAACTGCCGAACTCGCGCACTACGTCATTCCGCCTCGACTTGAGCTTGAACGCGCCGATGTGCCCACAGTGATGGACCGGCGCTTTGCGGCCCCGTACATCAGTTACACACCAGCGGTTTTGCAGCCCGACGGCGACATGTTGTCGGAATGGGAAGTCTTTGCTGGTATCGCACAACGACTTGGCACTCGTCTGCCACTACCTGGTGGCGATCTGCCTGTTGATGGTTCGGCTGACGACGACATGGTGCTCGACTATTCATTTGCCAAGGGTCGCATGCCCATGAGCGAAA
>JBIKYT010000005.1:0-60250 GCA_044355095.1 Ilumatobacteraceae bacterium | reverse complement strand
GTCGTATTGAACGTCACCGTCGTTGACCCCGAAGTCGGCAACGAAGGCGGATACCTCTCGGTCTACCCATGCGCATCTGGACAACCAGACGTCTCCAACCTCAACTTCACCAACGGCATGACCATCCCCAACACCGTCATCGCACCCGTCGACCCATCAGGAAACATCTGCTTCTACAGCTACGGACAAACCCACGTCCTCGCCGACGTCTCCGGCTACTTCGCAGCGTCCTAAAACTGTCCCATTTCACCCACTTTGGAATATGGCTGCCGCTAGGCGGTAACTATCTTCCAAAGTGGCGGAAAATGAGCACTACGGGTCAAGGAGGGTGGAGAGGCGAAGTTCGCCTTCGCGAGTCTGACCGCCATCACGCAAGAACTTCTCCATCGCCTCACGTGCTCCAGGCCCACCCACTGTCGCACTGAACGCATTACCTTCAGCCAACAAATCTTGCTTCACTTCCTTCTCGGCACGAATCACCGACGCTTTACCTGCCGCAATCGCATGAGCGGGGAATGACGCAATCCGTCGCGCCAACCTTTCAACGAACGGCCATAACTCGTCCTTCGGCAACGAACGATTCACCCACCCATATCGTTCGGCCTCAACTGCATCAAAGTCATCACAACCCAACACGACTTCGAGTGCACGTGAACGACCCATCAATCGAGCCAAACGTTGTGTTCCACTTCCACCCGGAATAATTCCAAGTCCAACTTCGGGTTGGTTAAACACTGCACCTGGATGATCACCATGTGGCAACACCGCAAAGCGCATATCGCAACTCAATGCCAATTCACTTCCTCCGCCACCCACGCGACCTTCGATCACCGCAATCGTTGCCTTGGGCATTGTTCGCAAGGTTTCGCACATCACGTGATACGCATTCAATTCAGTCGCAGGCGGATTATCGGTTGGGAATTTCAAAATAGCTTCAACGTCAAAGTGAGCAATGAAAAATTCTGGATTCGCCGACGAGAAAAGAACAACTCGTATTTCATCATCAACGGCAAGATCGCTAATCACTTGCATGGTTTCAAGAAAGAAATCAAAAGTGAACAGATTGATCGGCGGACTATTCAACACAATGCGCGCAATGCCATCAGCTTTCGTGACAGAAAGTCCTGTTCCCATTGATTTCCCCCATCAATAGATATTGCCTGATTTGTAGTGCGACTACTTCAAAAGTGATTTCACCATTGCACGAGTTTCAGCAACTTCGTCTGGTGTCGCACCAAATTCAACAGCCGCAAAATCGGTCACTCCAATTTCGGCCAACGCCATGATGCGATCCGCAACTTCGGAAGCACTTCCAATAATTGCGATATCGGCCGGGCCAGCCGCACCTTCTTTATCGAGCATCGCGCGATAGCTGGGCAATTGTCCATACACCACGAATACTTGCGCCGCACGTTGCAAAGCAGCTTCACGATCGCTCGTGACACACACTGGCAAAGCAGCGATCACGCGAGTTGAATCACGACCTGCTTTATCAGCAGCAGCCTTCAACGTAGGAATGGTGTGGTTGGCCAAAGTTTGCGGGCCGGTGCACCAAGTAAGTGTTCCGTCAGCAAGCGCAGCGGTCACCTTGAGCATCTGCTCTCCGAGGGCAGCGATCACTACGTTGGGGCGAGTTCCGCCAGGCACGCTGACTCCACCATTCACATTGAAGGCTTCGCCTGCGTGCGACACCGGCTTACCTTCAAGCAACGGCATCATCACTTCGAGGTACTCGCGCATATGACGCACTGGCTTATCAAAGCTCATTCCCCACATTGACTCAACAACGATCTGATGGCTGAGACCGATACCCAAACACAAGCGTCCGCCCGCAGCAGCGTTCACGGTTAATGCTTGTTGAGCCATCATCATCGGGTGACGTGGATACGTCGGCACCACACTTGTGCCGAGTTCAATTCGCGGCACTTCGCGACCAATGACCGCCAAAGCAGTCAGTGCATCGTGACCAAAAATTTGCGGAGCCCAATAGCTCGCAAAACCATCAGCTTCGGCTCTGCGTGCCTCAGCCACCATGGCATCAATTGTTCCGTCGTTTGAAGCTCCACCAAAAATTCCTATGCGCATGGGCTAACCATAACCTCAAAACGTAGCGACAGAAGTACTGAGGATTAAGCGAGGCTGACGAGTTCGAGCCAGTCATGGCTGAAGTAGTCAACCTGACCGTCGGGCATGAGCAATACCTTGGTCGGTTTGAGATGCTCAACAAATTCGGTGTCGTGGCTGACGAAAATAATCGCGCCCTTCCAGCCCGAAAGCGCGTTCGCCACTGCTTCACGGCTGGACGGGTCAAGGTTGTTGGTCGGTTCGTCAAGCAGCAACAAGTTGTTTCGGCCCACCATCAACATCGCTAACGCCAATTTCGTTTTTTCTCCACCAGACAAAGTTCCAGATTTCTGGTTCACCTTGTCGCCAGACAAACCGAACATTCCGAGTAAAGCCCGCAATTGAGTTTCGGTGAGTGACACCCCGGCTGGCACCTCACGACGAATGTTCTCCAAAAGAGTTGCATCAGTGTTGAGGTTGTCATGCTCTTGCGCGTAGTAACCGCAATTCACTTGATGACCGAATGAAAAATCACCGAGATCGGCTTTTGTTTCGCCCGCAAGAATTCGCAGCAAACTGGTCTTTCCAGCACCGTTCAAACCAAGCACTAACAAACGCTCACCCCGACCAAGGTCGAAGGTGACATCTTCAAAAACGGGAGGACCGCCATAGCCCTTACACAAATGCTTCGTCTCAATAACCGTGACGCCACAAGGAGGCGGATCGGGAAACTTCACTTGCAAGACGCGGCCACCCGTCGGGGCAACGACTTTTTCGCCCTGCAAACGATCAATACGCTTTTCAATGCTGTGCGCCATCGCGGCCTTCGTTGCTTTCGCACCAAAGCGATCAACGACAGTTTGAAGTCGGTTGATTTCTTTGGCTTGCAACGCAGCCTTCTTAATCATGCGCTCTTCATCTTCGGCACGCGAACGCCGGTACTGGCTATACGTGCCTTTGTATTCAATGACATGACCCGTCGCATCTTCGGCATCGCGGTCTAAGTGCAGAACACGAGTAATTGCCTCATCAAGCAAATCAAGGTCGTGACTGATTACTAAAAGAGCGCCACGATATTGGCGAAGGAAACCCAACAACCACGTCTTCGCATCGATGTCTAAGTGGTTAGTGGGTTCGTCAAGCAAAAGTGCATCGCTTCCGGCAAACAAAATACGGGAGAGTTCAACACGACGACGTTCACCACCCGACAAAACTCCAACGGGAAGATCAAGACGAGTACCACTCATACCGAGACCAGCAGCAATACTGCGAGCTTCACTCTCGGCAGCGTAGCCACCCTTCATAGAGAATTCTTCTTCGGCCTTGCTATAGCGCGAGACATTTCGTTCGCTCGCATCTTCTTCCATCGCGATACGCAACTTTTCAAGCCGCATCAAATCATCATCGATGTTGCGGCCCGACAGAATATGAGAAATCGCAGTGCGTCCGTCGTAAATGCCGGCAATGCGCGGATCTTGGGGCAGATAGCCAAACCCACCTTTGCGCATAATCTTGCCGGCAATAGGTTCAGCCTCGCCGCCAAGAACTTTGAAGAGAGTCGTCTTTCCCGCTCCGTTACGGCCAACGAGTCCAACTTTGTCCTTGGGCATGACGGTGAACGTGGCGTTCTCGACAACGAGACGACCACCAATCTCGACCGAAAGCGATTGGACTTGGAGCACCCCTCAAGTGTGTTGGTTCAAAACGCTATGCGCAACCACCGTGACAGGTATCCGAGTTTTATCTTGCTCATTACGGGCTTGGCGGAGAAGTGGTGGTCGGCGCAGATGTTATGAGCGGTGCCGTAGTGGTGGCAGGCGCAGATGTTGCGAGCGGTGCCGTAGTGGTGGTCGGCGCAGATGTTGTGAGCGGTGCCGTAGTCGTGGTGGCACTGACAACAGTCGAACTCGTTGGCACCGTTGTCGATGTATTGGCCAAAGTTGATGTGGTTTCAGTGGCGACGGTTGTCTCAACACCCGGCACGATCGTTGGCAAATTTGAAAGTGGTGCATCATCTTTGAATTCAACTTTGAGACATTCGCCAGGTTCTCCGCCAGGAGCATTGCCCAACACACTGATAATTGAATCCATTAACAGAACGTTGCCTGCGTCTACTGGGTGAATCCCGTCTTTCCACAACACTCCGGGAGTCTTTGAAATTTCACGCCAATCCACGAGCCACAAATTGTCACGTGTACGAACTTCTTCTTCAATGACCGCATTCACTTCTTGCATGAACGGCTTATATTCGGTTGCAGTGAGAATGATCACAGGTCGTGGCGCTAACTCATCAAGAATCTTGTCTAGGTATTCCTGATAGACATCTTGCTTCTTGCCATAGTTGGTGCCGAGGAAAAGAACCGCCGCATCAAAACCCTGTGGCAGTTTCTTATTCACGATGCGCAGGCCCAGGTCGATGAAACGTCCTCGCTCTGCTTCAACAGCAACTTGCCAGCCCATGGGAACCAAACGATCACACGCCAAATTGCTATAGCGGCGCGACACCCCGGCAAGTATCGAATCACCAATCATCAAAAGTCGAGGTCCGTCCGAAAGTTCGCCTACCGTGATCAGCCGACTTTCAACTGGCGCTGTATTTTCTGGATTTTGCGCAATTGAAGTCACTGATCCCTGTTCGGGAAGATTGCCAATGCCAGCAACTGTTCCAGCAACCGCCGTTGTTGTTGCCCCATCAGAAATTGATGAACCGCAAGCCGCTACTGATGCAAGCAGCACCGCGATAACCGCCATGCGGCCGAAGTTTTGGCTGAGCGATTTCATTGATTCGGACCCTGTTCACGAATCGTTTTCAGTTCATCACGAATTGAGGTCAAGAGAACAATGTCCGGTGTTGGCGGAGCAACGGCCTCGGTCCCCGTGGCCTTGTTGTATGCCTTGAGTAACAAGAACAGCACGAACGAAATCGACAGAAAGGTCACCACCACTGTCAGGAACGCACCAAAACGAATTTCGGCGTCATTGATGTGCAATATGAGTGCTTTGTCAAAATTCGGCGTTCCAAATGGAATCGCCACAATGGGCATCACGACTTCTTCAACCAATGACTTCACAAGTCCAGAAAATGCTCCACCGATGACAAAACCAACTGCGATAGCGAGCAGGTTGCCCTTATTGATGAAGTCACGAAATTCTTTGAAAAGATTGGTTAACCGAAGGCTTTTCATAATGAACGAATAATACCCGCGTAGAACTCAAAGGACCCGAATTGGCTAGTGCTTACCGCGTAACTTCTTCTCCGTGACCTTCAAGGTCTTCAAAACGATCCACTCGACGAAGGGTCGGGAAAAACACTGAGAATAAAGCCACGACTCCAAGTGTCGCGACACCACCTCCCACCACTGCGGCCTTTGTACCAAATGCTTGAGCCGCTACTCCACTTTCGAATGCGCCAAGTTCATTGCTCGCTCCAATGAATACGTTCTCAACAGCCATGACGCGTCCGCGTTTGTCATCTGGAGTCACCAGCGGAACCAACGTTCCACGTATATACACGCTGACCATGTCTGAGCCAGACAAAAGAACAAGTGCCATAAAAGCAACGATGTACGACGTCGTTAATCCCAAAGCAACTGTTGCTGCGCCAAACAATCCAACCACGATCAAAAGTGTTCGTCCGACGTTGCGCGTAACTGGGCGTGATGCCATGAAGACTGCCATTACCGCGGCACCGATGCCCGGTGCCGCGCGTAACCAGCCGTACGCAACATCGCCCACTTGCAACTGGTCCTCAGCGATAGCCGGCAACAGAGCTACCGCACCACCAAATAGCACCGCAAAAAGATCTAACGAAATCGCCGCCAGCAAAATCGGGGTGCGTCGGATGAATCGTAAACCTTCAAGCGCCGTATACAACGAAACTTTCTCGGCCTTATCTTTCAACGCTTGTCGTGTCTGCGGACGAACAAACTTGATCGACAGCAAAAATGACACACCGATTCCGATCAATGCGGCTGAAACGAAATAGGCCAAGCTGGGATCAACTGCATAGAGAAATCCTCCCGTTGCTGGCCCGATGATCGCCGCAGTTGTCCATGTTGCTGAATACATTGCAATGGTTCGTGGCAGCGCCCCATCGGGTGCAACCATCGGTGGAATTGATCGGACTGATGGCGCAGCAAATGCCCGAGCGCAGCCAAAGATAAATGCGATAACAAACAACGGCCATACCGCAGTTGGTTTTGAGAGAGCGTAAATACCCAATGCAAGCGAACTCAAGAGCTCAAAACCGACCGCTATTCCACCCACAATTTTGCGATTAAATCGATCAGCGACTGAGCCAGTTACCAACACTAATAAGGCTGCAGGAAGAAACTCGGCGAGCCCCAGCAGGCCAATATCTAGTTCGCGCCCAGTGATGTCATAAATCTGCTTGCCAAGCACCGTTGCCTGCAACATCACCCCAGACGAAGTGAAAACGCTCGAGCCCAACAGGTTTCGAACTGGCCCCACCTTCAACAAATCGCGAGTGCTCTCGGCTGGATTTAACGGTTTCGGGACAGACACAGACCGTTCACCTTAGCGAAACCTGCTATCAATTGAATAATGAGTTCACTCGCTGATGACACCCGCTGGCTTGATGCCACCGCTCAATCCGAATTAGTCGCCTCCGGCAAAGTTTCACCGCTTGAAATGGTCAATGCGGCCATTGAGCGTGTCGAGCGTTACGACTCCAAGCTCAACGCTTTGACATATCGCTGGTTTGAAGATGCACGACAGCTCGCCGCAAGCAATGCTCTTCCCGACGGTCCGTTTCGCGGTGTCCCATACCTTTTGAAAGATCTCTACGCAGCCGAGGCTGGCAAACCACTCAGTAACGGCAGCAAGGCGTACAAAGCTGCTAACTACGTTTCAACTGAAGACACCACACTCGTCGCGCGTTACAAAGTCGCTGGGTTGATTTCAATCGGTCGCGGCAACAGTCCAGAGTTCGGAAGTGTTCCCGTCACCGAACCAGAAGCATGGGGACCAACACGTAATCCCTGGGACCTCACTCGCACTTCAGGCGGATCAAGTGGTGGATCGGCATCGGCAGTTGCAGCCGGCATCGTACCAATCGCTCATGCCAGCGACGGCGGAGGCTCAATCCGAATTCCCGCGGCATGTTGTGGTCTTGTTGGTCTCAAGGTTTCGCAAGGTCGAATCTCTATGGGACCGACCCGCGATGAAAGCAACCTAGGCGTAGAGCATTGCGTCAGTCGCAGTGTGCGTGACTCAGCTCGATTATTGGATGCAACTCACGGACCCGGAATCGGCGACGTGATTATCGCGCCAACTCCTCGTCGTCCTTTCATTGACGAAGTGGGCGCCGACCCAGGTCGCTTACGCATCGGCATGCTCGACTTCAATCCACGCGGTGGCGATGTTCATGCTGACTGTGTTGAGGGTGTGCACAAAACAGCGAAGTTGTTGGAATCGCTCGGGCACCACGTTGAACCTGGTTTCCCAGACATCTTCTCTGACAATGAGATAGGTCGAGCCTTCAGCATGTTGTGGAGCACCAACATGGGTACCGCTATTCGCCGATTCAGCGATGCGCTCGGTCGCGAAATGACTCCCGATGACATTGAAGCGATGAACTGGGCGCAAGCAGAATTTGCCAAAGGTGTTAGTGGCGTTGACTTCTCGTTGGCACAAGCAAGTTCAATCCTTTTCCGTCGCGCCATCCAGTCATGGTGGACACAAGGTTGGGATTTACTGCTGACGCCGACCCTCGCCGCACCACCACTTCCGATTGGTTCAATGCCAAACAATCCCGCTCGTCCGATGACGCCTCTGATGACTGCTGGTGCCTGGGTCTCATTTACATCACAATTCAATATCAGCGGCCAACCCGCTATCAGCTTGCCACTGCACCGCAACGCTGATGGGCTACCCATTGGCATGCAACTTGTCGCCGCTTATGGTCGCGAAGATGTGTTGATTCGCGTGGCTTCACAACTTGAGCAAGCCGCACCATGGGCGCACCTCACCCCAGATTTCTAAGCAATCGGCCGTTCGTTAACAACTGCAGCAATATCAATGCAGCCATAGATGTGCGGGAAAGCTTCGGGTGCTGCGCCCAGTTGCTCGAATACAACTTTGCTCGTCAATTTCTCTTCATCAATTTCGAGCAGTACTAAATCTCTGTCAGCAAGATCGCTATAGAAACGATCGCGAACACCCTTCCACTGACTCTCGTAGCTGCAGTGGGTATAGCCCTCATCCGCGACCGAGATTCCGCGCGTCGACCAGGGATAGTTGCCACTTAATTTGGCCTGTTCCCAATCGGCACGAATAGCGAGATGCAAAATCATCGAGCAGTCCAACCACCGTCAACAACAACATGCTGACCGATCATGAATGAAGCTGCATCGCTCGCGAGCAAAAGAAGTGCGCCATCTAATTCGTGCAATTCACCCATGCGCGGTAATGGTGAGTTTGCGCGCATGAAATTCATGCTTGATTCGTCATCCATACCTTGGGTCATTTCTGAAGGGAACCAACCTGGGCAAATTGCATTCACTCGAATACCACGACGAGCCCACTGCATACCAAGTTCGCGAGTCAAGTTAATGACCGCACCTTTTGAGGCGCAGTAATGGGCCTGTTTAATTGGCGCCGAACCTACAAGTCCCAAGATTGAAGCGATATTGACAATGTTTCCGCTGCCCGCTTCTTTCATATACGGAGCGCACAACTTTGAGAGATGCCAAATTGCCGTGACGTTGATTTCCATAGCTGTGCGGAAGGTATCGAGATCTTCATCTTCGACAGCAACTTTGTGGCCGACTCCAGCATTATTGATCAGAATGCGCGGCGGGCCAACACGGCGAACGGTTTCGGCAATCAACCGTTCACGATCTTCGGCCAAACTCAGGTCGACGGCAATCGCGATTGAACCTGGAAGTTCTTTGACCAATGCTTCAAGGCGATCAAGGCGGCGCGCCGCTAAGACGACAGTGGCCCCCACGGCGTGAAGTGTGCGGGCGAATTGCACGCCAAGACCTGAAGAGGCTCCGGTCACGATCGCGACTCGACCATCAAGGCGGAAAGCGTTCAAAGGATTGGCGGCGTTATTTGTTGCTGATTCGGCAGTTGACATGCCAGCAAGGTTACGGGCACGCCGAGCATCATTCCCATCTCAGGTGGTGCTTGTGGCACGATGGGCGTATGACTCCTGTTCGACACGTCGTCCTAGTGCACGGCGCCTGGCATGGTGCTTGGTGTTTTAGTGCTCTACAAGCAGAACTTGATCGGCGCGGAGTTCCGAGCCTGGCAATTGATTTACCCGGCCACGGTGCCTCCACTCTTCCCCTGAGCGATATGCACGGTGATGCTCAACATGTTGTTGACACATTGGCGGCATTGCGATCGCGTGGTATCGAAAGTGTTGTACTTGCTGGCCACAGTTACGGTGGTGCGGTCATTAGTCAAGTTGCGTCAACTGATGCTTCGGTGAGTCATCTCGTGTACATCGCGGCATTTGCACCCGATGCTGGCCAAAGCGTGATGTCACAACTGATGGCCATGCCGCGTCACGACACCGCTCTCGGCGGCGCGATGGTGGTCATTGACGATGCGAATACAACCATCAATCCAGTACTAGCCCAAGAAGCCTTTTATGGCTGTTGCGATAGCGGCGTTATTGCTGCGTCTATCGCTCGCCTCTCGCCTCAACCCATGGTGACCATGACACAAGAAGTCACTGGATCACCGCGCGATTCAATCTCGTCAACATATGTGTTGTGCTCACAAGATCAAGCAGTGCATCCTGAACATCAAAAGATCATGTCGCAACTTTGCAACAACGTAGTCACGCTTGATACCGATCACTCGCCATTCGTGTCGATGGTCAAAGAAACTGCCGACCTTCTTGAACGGATTGCCAATTCATGAAAATACGTATTGGTTACGGCCTTGGTGTTCGCACCAATCTCAACGACGATGGTTTTACCCAAGTTGTTGATGCACTTGAATCGCTCAAATTTGACAGCCTGTGGCTGAGCGAACGAATTGGTGGAGAAGCACCGGATCCTCTTGTGGCGATGTCATTCGCTGCTGGACGTACCACCAAATTGAAATTTGGAATGAGTGTGATGGTGTTGCCAGGTCGCAACCCCGTCATTCTTGCGAAAGAACTTGCGACTCTTGATCGATTATCAAATGGTCGCCTACTGCCAGCATTCGGACTAGGCGTTGCCGATCCGCACGAGCAACAAGCATTCGGCGTAGTCCGCGAAGAACGCGCGAAGCGATTTAATGAGGCACTTGAAGTCATTCGCGCCTGCTGGACCCAACCGAGCGTCACGCATCATGGCACCTACTTCAACTACGACGATTTACGAGTTCAACCTAAGCCGCTTAACGGTTCTCCCGATGTCTGGCTCGGTGGTATTGCCCCGAGCGAACTGAAGCGTGTCGGCCGATTAGCCGATGGTTGGCTTCCGAGTTTCGTAACTCCGGCCGACGCCGAACGTGGTCGCATCGAGATTCAACGGGTTGCGGCCGAACATGAACGTGAAATTGATCCTGAACATTTCGGAGCACTCATCCCGTACGCTCATGGACCACTCCCCGACTCTGTTGCTAAGGCGTTGATGGCGCGTCGTCCCGATCTAGATGACATCAACCAACTCGTACCTCAGGGTTGGCCAGCTCTCCAAGATTTCATCAAGCAATTCGTTGATGCAGGAATTTCAAAGTTTGTGGTCCTGCCTATTGTTGAGCCGAAATCTGCCAATGAATGGTGCGATCATCTGGCGGTTGCAGCCGAACAGTTACTGCCGCTTGAAAACTGATTCTTGGGCGTCAAAAGTGCCAAATCTGGCATGGTTTCGCGCCCAATAGTTGATTAGGCGAAGGGCGAGATCCATGCGTGGACATTGCGACCAATTGCCTCAATGTCGTAACCGCCCTCTTGCAGAATCAATGTGGGCAATCCCAGTTGCTCCACTACTTCACCGCAGCGACGGTATCCATCAGTTGTCAAAGCCAAGTCACTGATCGGGTCATTCCAATAGGTGTCAACGCCCAATGACACAATCACCATGGAAGGCGCAAACGACGCGATCTGTTCGCAGACTCCAGCAAGACGCGAAACATACTCATCGTCTTCAGCTTCTGGTCCGAACGCCACGTTGATGTTGTAGCCCCGGCCTTTACCCGCACCAGTTTCATCTTCGTGACCAATGAACCACGGATAGGCACGCTTCGGATCTCCGTGCAATGAAACAAACTGCACGTCATCGCGTTCGTAGAAAATCTGTTGCGTACCGTTGCCATGGTGATAGTCGACATCAAGGACTGTCACTTTGGTACCAGTTGTTGACGCAACATGATGCGCAACGATTGCCGCATTATTGAAATAGCAAAAGCCACCAAACACGTTTGCTGCGGCATGGTGCCCAGGTGGACGACACAAACCATAAGCCGAAGGAGCACCAGCAAGAATCTTTTCTGCGGCAGTGAGCGCCACGTCAACCGATGCGCGCGACGCAATGTACGTGCCTTCAACCATTGGGGTCGCAGTTTCGTAGCACCAGTAACCAAAGGCGGCTGCTGCGCCCAATGGCGGGCGCGCAGCACTCATTCCTTCGCGTAAACCAATATGCAACATTGCTTCAGGAGCAAATTCAGAGCGACCAGTCGCCGCATGAATCTCGGGCCATGCTTTTTCGAGATAATCAATAAGGCCGAGTGCATGCACTGCTTCAATCGGCGCACGACCATGTTCTTTCAGACCAATGAATGTGAAACGTGCATCAGTTTCAAGTTGTTGGCGAATTGTCTCGGCCCGATCGGGACGTTCATACGTCGGAATGGGTTGCCCAAGATTGATTTCCATCTTCGGATTTTGATGACGGTGCAGATCGGTCCAAACGACATCCATGTGGCAACTCTAAACGCAATGAACTATCCGAGCCACACTGCTGAGTTAGCGGCAATATACGAAGCTTCCTCAACTGCCGAGAAGACCCCCGTCTGCGATCCCAAAATGAGACCACGCCCGGCCATGATTTCTTGAGGAATTTCAACGGCATCTTCTGACGTATTCACGACAACGGCATACGAACCACGAGTAAAAGAAAAAAGCCCGTCTGTCCCGTCACCAATGAAAAGAATTTCTTCGCCTTGTTTGACCATGTCAACTCGGTATGACAACGCCTGGCGATACAAAGCCAACATTGAATTGCAGTCGTCATCTTGCCCTTCGACAGAGAAAGATCCCCAGGCTTCTGGCTGTGGCATCCAAGCCTTCACCGATGACGAATTGGAAAATCCATTGAGGTTCGCTGAATCAGTCATCCATGGCATTGGAACGCGACATCCATCGCGCCCCTTTTCGCGACCTTCGGTTCGAGCGAAGATCGGATCTTGGCGCGCCGCATCTGGGATATCCAATACCTCAGGCAACCCAAGTTCTTCACCCATATATAGGTATGCGGCTCCTGGTAGTCCCAAAATCAATAAGGCCGCAGCTCGGGCTCGTCGATGACCGAGTTCAAGATCAACTGGCGCATCACTGTTCACCAAATTACTTCCGGTCCACGATGACATCAGGTGGGCATCAGCGCGACCATAACGAGTCACTACTCGATGGGCGTCGTGATTGTTGAGAGCCCACGTCAGTGTTGCCCCAGCATCATGAAGGGCTTGATACGAACGCGCTGCAGCCTTATGAAAACTCAAAGCGTTCCAAGGACTCAATAACAAGTCGAAAGTAAATGACTGATGAAACTGATCCGGTTCTACGTAACGCAAGAGTAAATCTGGTTTGCCTGGTGTGTACGCCTCTGACACTGTCACCAACTCGCGACCGGGATGATCTCGTTCGTACTGATTGGTCACTTCGCGCCAATGACGCCATGCGTCATGGGCTGATGGCCAGAAAACTGTGTACGGGTTAAATGCCCATGCATCTGTTTCGGCAACATCGCCCGCAATCAACGGAGCATCAGGAAGATCAGGATGCTTTCCGACAACGGTCACTGCATCAACTCTGAATCCATCGACTCCTCGATCAAACCAGAAGCGCAACATACGGTCGAAGTAATCAACAACATCTTCGTTTAGCCAATTGAAGTCGGGTTGCCACGGCGTGAAGGTATGCAGGTACCACTGCCCTGGCGTTCCATCAGGTTCGGTAATACGCGACCACGCACCTCCACCAAAAACTGCTTTCCAATTGTTCGGAGGCAATTCACCATTGGCACCTTGACCCTCACGAAACCAAAATCGTTCGCGCTCTCTACTTCCACGTCCGGCTGCTACTGCTTCAGTAAACCAAGCATGTTGATCACTGCAGTGATTCGGCACTACGTCCATCAAAATCCGTAAACCAAGTTTGTTCGCCCGCGTCATGAGTTGATCAAAGATCTCGAGATCGCCATAGGCGGGCTCAATATCGAAATAGTCCGACACGTCATAACCGTGATCCATTTGAGGCGACGGATAGCACGGGTTGAGCCAAATGCCATCAACACCGAGCGAAGCTATGTATTCAAGATGATCAAGCAAACCAAGGAGGTCACCAGCACCGTCGCCATTGCCATCAGCGAATGAACGTACATACACCTGATAAATAACTGCGTTACGCCACCACGGTTGATTGGCCATTGGATTTACTTTCCAGTATCACGAAATGGAGTATCTAAAAATGGCGGCCAATCTCCGCCACCATGGGCTTCAATTGATGCACCGCTCACATACGACGCCATTGACGACGATAAGTACACGCACACGTCACCAATCTCGGCTGGTTGAGCCAAACGTCCAATCGGAATTTGTGCACCGGTGCGACCCACACCTTCTTCGTCTCCGTAATGCAGGTGTGCTAATTCTGTTCGCACCATTCCGACGGTCACTAAATTGACACGCACTTTTGGTAACCACTCTTGACCAGTCGTGCGCGTGTAATTCGCAAGTGCGGCTTTCGCAGCGCCATACGCAGCCACAGTCGGCGCAGGACGTTCGGCCGAGACACTTCCGATGTTCACGATTGAACCGCCGTTTGGTTGATTTTGCATGTGGCGATTGGCGGCCTGACTGCACCACATCGCCGAGAACAAATTGACCGCCACAATCTTTTGCGCAAAATTGGCAGAGGCCGTTGAAGTGTCCGATGGAGGACTTCCTCCGGCATTATTGACCAAGATGTCGATGTGACCGAACCGATCAACAATTTGATCAATGAGGGCCGTGGCTTGATCGGGATCACGAAGGTCAACGGGATAAGCCGCCCAGTCCTTGGGCAGATCATCGGGGATTGAACGAGCGCACACGACGACTTGTGCCCCTGCATCGGCAAATCGTTGCGCAATCCCCCTGCCCACACCCTTGGTGCCACCCGTAATGAGGGCTACTTGTCCAGAAAAGTCAATTGTGATTGCCACACGACGAACCTTAGTGGGAAGTCCTCGCTCGTTTCTGACGCTTCGTCAGATGGCGAGTACGCTCAACCCGTGGGAATTTCTTCAAATATCAACGACCGCGGCATTGCCGAGGTCATCATGGACTGTCCTCCTGTCAATGCCCTCACCGTGGCTGAATGGTTTGAGGTCGCCGACACCATCACTACCTTGGGTCGCGACACAAAGGTACGCGTCGTCGTCTTGCGCGCCGAGGGCCGTGGCTTCAACGCCGGGGTTGACATCAAAGAGATGCAGAACACCCAAGGTTTCGATGCATTAATCGGCGCGAACAAGGGTTGCTACGCCGCCTTCGCCGCCGTGTACGACTGCCCCGTCCCGGTCATCACTGCGGTGGCCGGCTTTTGTGTCGGCGGAGGCATTGGTCTCGTCGGCAATAGCGACATCATCATCGCCAGCGACGACGCATTCTTTGGTCTACCCGAAGTCGACCGCGGAGCACTTGGCGCGGCCACACACTTGGCACGCCTCGTTCCCCAACACAAGATGCGTGCCATGGTCTATACCTCGGCAACCGCAACCGCTGCCGAACTTCATGCCTTTGGCAGCGTTTTGCAAGTCGTGCCTCGTGCCGAACTTCGTGATGCCGCGATGAAGGTTGCAGAAAGCATCGCCGACAAGCACCCCACAGTGATTCGTGCCGCCAAAGAAAGTTTGAATGGAATTGACTTGTGGGACGTCAAGCGCAGTTACCGATTCGAACAAGGTTTCACTTTCGAACTCAATCTGACTGGTGTCGCCGACGAATTGCGTGATGATTTTGCCGGCACTGACAAAAAGAACAAGAAAGATGGCAACTGAGATGTCTGAGCCACGCAACAAAATCATCACTGAAGATCAAGCGGTCGCCACACTTCAAAGTGGAATGACTCTCGGTATAGGTGGCTGGGGAAGCCGCCGTAAGCCCATGAGCTTGGTGCGCTCACTTCTTCGTTCAGATATCACTGACCTCACTGTTGTTTCGTATGGTGGCCCCGATGTCGGCTTGTTGTGTGCAGCCGGGAAAGTAAAGAAGCTGATCTACGCTTTTGTTTCGCTTGACTCAATTCCGCTAGAACCTCATTTTCGTTTAGCCCGCCAGAATGCAACAATTCCCGAGCCAACCGAATGGGATGAAGGCATGTTGCAGTGGGCTTTGTTTGCTGGCTCGTTGCGTTTGCCGTTCTTGCCAACTCGTGCTGGTCTTGGTAGCGGAGTCATGGACGTCAACCCGTCGCTCAAAACCGTGAAGTCGCCTTATGCCGATGGTGAAGAACTTCTTGCGGTTCCTGCTATTCGTCTTGATGCTGCATTCGTACACATGAACCGTTCTGATACCCGTGGCAATGCGCAGTATCTCGGACCCGATGTGTACTTTGATGATCTTTTCTTGGCAGCGTGCGAACCGGGTCGACGATTTGTGAGCGCAGAAAAAATCATTCCAACCGAAGACCTTTTGAAAGAAGGCACCTTCCACACACTGAAGATCAATCGCTCAATGGTTGATGGTGTGATTCACGCTCCAAACGGTGCGCACTTCACCACGTGCGAACCTGACTACGGCCGAGACGAAGCATTCCAAAAGGCTTATGTTGATGCTGCTCGTGATCCCGAGACATGGAAAGCATTTAGCGATCGTTTCTTAGCTGGTGATGAAGCCAACTACCAATCACAAGTTCTTTCATGGCGTGAAGAAATCAAAGCAGCCAAGGAGGCCGCAAAATGAGCGATTCAGTAGCACTTGCTGATGTCATTGCTGTTGCCTGTGCCGAAGCATGGCGCGGTGACGGAGAAATTTTCGCGTCAGGCATGGGAGTCATGCAGATGCTCGGGGCGCGCGTTGCTCGAGCCACATTCGAACCTGATCTGATGATCAGCGACGGAGAAGCGTTCTATGTCTCTGGAGACCTACCTATCGGTGGCACCCAAAAGCTTGTTGAAGGATGGATTCCCTTTCGCAGTGTGTTTGACACGCTTGCTGGTGGACGTCGCCACGTGATGATGGGTGCAAGCCAAATTGATCGCTATGGCAACAGCAATATCGCCAACATCGGTCCGTGGGCCAAGCCCAAGTCGCAATTGCTCGGTGTTCGTGGCGGGCCCGGCAACACCGTCAACAACGCAACGAGTTTCTTCATTCCGAAACATCAGTCGACTGTATTCGTACCAAGCGTTGACATGGTGAGTGGTGTTGGTTACGACCGTGCCAAGAAAGTCGGCGGATTTATTGCCAAGCGCCATGATCTACGCCGTGTTGTCACCAATCTTGCCGTGCTTGATTTCAATTCACCTGACAACTCAATGCGGCTCGTCAGTGTGCACCCAGGAGTCAGCGTCGATGATGTTGTCGCAAACACTGGATTTGAATTAGTGATTCCAGCAAATGTTCCAGTGAGTCGTCCACCAACAGCCGAAGAGAGTGCTGCGATCGAAGTTATTGACCCCAAGGGTCTACGTCATCGGGAGATTCCCGCATGAGCGTGACACCACTTCCCCGACTACAAACTTCGCTTTGTGATTTAGTCGGAGTCAAATACCCCATCGTGCAAACAGGTATGGGTTGGGTCGCCGGACCAAAGCTTGTCAGTGCTACTGCTAACGCTGGGGCTCTTGGCATTTTGGCCAGCGCCACTATGGACTTTGATCAATTGAAGACTTCTATTGCCGAAGTGAAAAGCCGCACCACCAAACCATTTGGTGTCAACTTGCGCGCTGATTCGGCAGATGTCAAAGATCGCATCAGTTTGATGATTGATGAAGGAATCAAGGTTGCCAGTTTTGCTCAGGCACCAAAACCTGATTTGATTTCTCGTTTGAAGGATGCTGGCGTCGTTGTTATTCCTTCAATTGGCGCTAAGCGTCACGCTGAGAAAGTTCTTGAGTGGGGTGTTGACGCGGTGCTCGTTCAAGGCGGCGAAGGAGGCGGCCATACCGGTGCTGTTCCCACTACCGTTTTGTTGCCGCAAGTTGTGGATGCCGTTGCTGGTCGCGTGCCAGTCATTGCTGCTGGTGGCTTCTTTGATGGTCGTGGCCTGGTTGCTGCACTCGCCTATGGAGCATCAGGCGTTGCCATGGGTACGCGCTTCTTGCTCACGAGCGATTCATCGGTGCCACAAGCCGTCAAGGACTACTACATCTCTAAGGGTGTTCTTGACACGGTCGTATCAGTTCAAGTTGACGGAGTTCCGCACCGCGTCTTGCGCACCGAACTTGTGGATCAACTCGAAAGCAGTCGCGGAAAATTCTTGGCATTACCTCGTGCCGGAATTAATGCTCTCAAGTTCCGCAAGATGACTGGCGCCAAACTCAGCGACATGATGCGCGAAGGAATGGCCATGAAGAAGTCAATGGACTTGTCATATTCACAGATGGTTATGGCTGCTAACACTCCGATGTTGCTCAAGACTTCACTCGTTGATGGCAGAACCGAATCGGGTGTCATGGCAAGTGGACAAGTCGTTGGCATTATTGACGATCTTCCAACTTGCGCTGATCTCATTGATCGCATCATCACCGAAGCCAACGCTGTTTTAGCCGACCTCGCTCGCTAAACATTCACAAGGAAGATTTCTATGGCAGTTACAACACTTCACGGCCCTGATGATGTGCGAAGTCATCTCGGCAAACATCTTGGATACAGCGAGTGGATGGAAATTGATCAAGCCCGCGTGAATCTCTTCGCCGAAGCGACCGGAGATCACCAGTGGATCCATGTTGATCCCGAACGCGCTGCTAAGGGCCCATTCGGTGCACCAATCGCCCATGGCTATCTCACCCTGTCAATTTCGAATTTGTTCTTGCCCGAAATTGTTGAGGTGCAAGGCTTTTCAGCTGGCGTGAACTACGGGACCGACAAAGTTCGCTTTCCTTCTCCTGTCAAAGTTGGATCACGCATTCGTGGCGGCGCCGAACTCACCGCAGTTACCGAAGTGAAAGGTGGATTACAAACCACCATCGTGATCACGATTGAAATTGAAGGCTCCACCAAGCCTGCCTGCGTTATTGAGTCAATCAGTCGTTGGCTGACCGACTAAATCTTTAGAACTACTCACTTATCTATTGGGGGAACCATGTCTGTTCTTGATCGTTACAACATGTCTGGAAAAGTTGCGCTACTTTCGGGCGCTGGTCGTGGTATCGGTGCGGCGAGTGCACTTGCCTTAGCTGAAGCCGGCGCCGACATTGCGGTCATGGCCCGTAGCGTTGATCAACTCGAGAACGTTGCTGCCCAAGCGCGAGCGATGGGTCGACGAGCAATCGTTGTGCCCTGCGATGCCAACAACGCTGAAGATGTTTCTGCCGCAGTGCAACGCACCGTTGATGAACTCGGACGTATTGACACAGTGATCAGTGTGGTCGGTGGCTCAATGCCACAGCCATTCATGAACACCAGTGACAAAGACTTGCGTAATGCTTTTGAGAACAATGTCATCAACGGATTACGTCTCGTGCGCGAGTGCGTCCCTCACTTGTTGATTGCTGGCAACGGTGTCGTTGGTGCAAGTTCAATTGTCATGGTGTCAAGCGCAATCGGCCATGTCGTGGGTCGCGGATATGTCGCATACGGTTCAGCAAAAGCAGCACTAGATCACGCTGTTGAATTGATGGCCGCTGATCTCAATCCCAAGATTCGCGTGAATGCGGTTGCTCCTGGTGCAATCTTGACTGAGGCTCTTGAAATCGTGGCAACCAATCCCGAACTGCGTTCAATGATTGAAAACGCAACGCCACTTCGTCGTCTTGGCGACCCCGATGACATCGCCGCGGCAGTTTTGTATTTGGCGTCTCCAGCTTCGAGTTACGTCACTGGACAAATCATCGCGGTTGATGGTGGCGTGACAACAACGAATTTCAATTTCCCCATTGCCGATCTGTGAGTTCTGAGCAAAACACTTCTACCCCGCCTAAGAGGCATGGGTCATTAGGCGCGCTACGCCACCGAGACTTTGCATTTTTTTGGACTGCCGCTGCAATCTCTAATGCCGGTGGCTGGATGCAAGTTGTCGCGGTACCAGCACTGCTTTACGACATGACCAACAGTTCAACGTGGCTTGGCGTGTCATCAATGGCCGGACTTTTGCCAGCCGTCTTTTTAACTCCGTATGCGGGCGTGTTGTCAGATCGCATGAGTCGCCGCAAAATTCTGATGATCACCCAGACGGTGCAGATGTTCTGCGCCTTCTTTCTGTGGGCCTTGTATCTCGCCGGTTCAATTGGCCCTGGCTTAATTGTTGCGATTGCACTTGTTGGAGGTATTGCCACCGGTTTCCAAACTGCCGCTTGGCAAAGCTTCGTACCGCTGCTCGTTCCTCCCGAGGAATTACTTGATGCGGTCAAGTTGAATTCAGTGCAATTCACTTTGGCCCGCGCCATCGGGCCAGGTTTTGCTGGACTTGTCGTCAGCACACTTGGCACGGGCGCTGCAATATTCATTAACGCCATCACTTTCCTCTTTGTTATTGCTGCACTTGCGTTATCGCGCCCCCGACAAATCATCTCGGCCGCGAGTCAGGGGAAGGTGTCTGACGTCATCAAAGCAGGCGGGTCTTTTGTCTGGCGTCATCGCCCTCTACGACTCGTTGTTTTTCTTGCCTTCATTACTTCTTTGTGCGGGCAGTCGTTGCAACATATTGCGCCAGCGATTGCTGACCGAATTTATGACCGACCATCAACCGACAACGCCGCATTGTTGGTCGCCCTCGGGCTCGGGGCATTGACATCATCACTTTTTTCTGTCGTCCTTGGTGACCACATGAAACGTTCAACCCGAGTTGTAGTCGCATTGATCCTGTTCACCGTTAGCACAGCCATGATTCCGATGACATCGATTTATTGGGTTGGACTACTCGCTTATTTCATCAGCGGTTTGGCGCACCTTCAATCGGCAGTGGCTCTCAATACATTGATTCAGGGAACAGTCCCCGATCACTTACGTGGTCGAACCATGAGTTTCTATGTTCTTGGAATCTTGGCGGGCATTCCGCTCGGAGCATTTATCCTGGGTCGTTTAGGCGACATCTTCACCATGCGCGTCGCAGTGTTAGCTGACGCGGCAGTTTTGTTTGTCGTTGTTGTGCTGCTTGTCTCACGGGGTTGGTTGAACGACCTCAATACGACCAAGATTGAAGACGTGCAGGAATCATCACTATGAAGTACCCCGAAGGTCTTGACCCAACGTTTGATGAGACTCGCGTTCGCCTTGGCAGTGCGGTTCGCCGCTTAGGTCATGCAGTGATCGGACGTGAAGTCGACCTTGATGCGATGGATGCCGCGATCCAAGCTCTAGACGCGCTGAGCGATCAATTCGAACAAGGCCTCGCTCGGACACGAGAGTTTTCACAATTCTCGTCGGCACACGACAATGAAGTTCCTGATGATTCGCGCCTCACGAGCCACATCACCCGACCAGGTTCAGGCCCCGGAAGTCCACACGGACTTGAGATGCAGGTTCACCGCCGCGGCGATCGGATTGAGGCCACTTTTTCAATCGGGTCATCGTTCGAAGGCGCCCCATCTCGAAGCCACGGAGGCATCGTTGCCCTCGCCTTTGACGATGCCATGGGCTTCATGTTGAACCTGCTCAAGACTGTGGCCTATACGGGGCAGTTGACGATCAACTACAAGGCACCTACCCCGCTTCATGTCCCCCTGGTGATTCATGCCTGGCTCGGGAATCGTGACGGACGCAAGATTTTCCTTGAGGCCGAACTACGCGAGGACCGCCCCGACGCCTCAATTATCGCCACGGCGAGCGCACTTTTCATTGCGATCAACGCCTACTAGTCATGATCTGACACACTGTTACTAGGAGCGAGCAGAGGGGTCTGCTCACGTCTATCTAGGGGGAATTTATGACCGTGACAAATTCTGATCAGGCCACCAGCGATCGCTTTCCACGTGAACTCGTCCGTCGCCTACTCGACAACTACCGGGGCAAAACTCTTGATCACGCTCCGGGTTCAATGACCGAACCGGCCACCGTCTTTACCGATCCAGCTCGGTTTCAAAAAGAACTCGATGTTTTGTTCCGTGGTGGTGCTCACATCGTTGGGTGGACTGGCGAACTTCCAAAACCCGGAACCTTTATCACGAAGAATGTTGCTGGACATCCGGTACTTGTCACCCGAGCCGAAGACGGCGAGTTACGCGCATTTCGTAATGCTTGCACCCATCGCGGCGCTCAAGTTGCCGAAGGCTGCGGTGAAGCGCGACGATTGACCTGCCCGTATCACGCATGGTCTTTTGAACTCAACGGAGATCTCGCTGGACAACCCCAGGCCTATGCATTTGATGACATTGAAAAGAGCACGCTTGGTTTACAGCCACTGCCTATTGCCAACGTTGCAGGGCTCATTGCCATCGGACTGAGCGACGATGTTGATCCGGCTGCTGCCTTTGCTGAAATCGAACCACAACTTCGGTGGTGCGGTTATGAGCAGCATGAAGTTGTCTGTCAACACACATGGACGCTGCAAGCCAACTGGAAAATTGCTTTTGATGTGAACCTTGAGTCATATCACGTCGACTATTTACATCGTGACACGTTGTCGAACTTGGTTTTACATAACCCCATCTTTGACACTTTCGGTAAGCATGCGCGTTGGGGCTTCCCGACCACCGGAACTGAAAAAGTTGTTGACCTTCCCGAAGAACATTGGCCACCAACAATGCCCGTCAGCATTATTCACACATTGTTCCCGAGTGTCGTGCTACTTGAAACTCCCGTGAGTTGCCAGATGTTCCGCATCTACCCCGGTCGTAATGTCAACGAATGCACCGTTGATCTCACTGAAGCTTCACTAAAGCCCATCGTCAATGAAGAAGATCGTGAGGCCCGCCAACGTGGTGCCGATTTCGCTGCTCTTGTCGTGGGCACCGAAGACTTCCCAGCTGCCGAGCAATGTCAACGCGGAGCGGAAATTGGTCTCACCAACTTTAACTTTGGAAGCAATGAGCCAATGCTGCAACACTGGCATCGCACTTGGCAGAACGCCCTCGACAACGCCTAACTTCTACGAAAGTAACTTCACTTCATGAATACTCCAAATGTCATTTCAATTATGCAGGCGCTCGCCGACAAGGCCGCCGAGAATCCCAATCGCACGGCAATTACTTGTGGTGATGAATCAGTGACTCGTGCAGAACTCGAATCACGCACCAATCGATTGGCCCGCGCCTACGCCGAACGCGGAGTGTCATTTGGCAGTTTCGTCACGGTTGCATTACCTAACTCAGTTGAGTTTTACGAAGCATGTATTGCCGCATGGAAGCTTGGTGCGATTCCACAACCGGTGAGTTACCGTTTGCCAAACCGCGAGCGCGAAGCCATTGTTGAACTTGCCGATTCAGCGCTTGTCGTTGGTGCCGAGCAATCGGCCCACCCTGGCCGTGCCACATTGCCCGCACACTTTGATGCATCGGCTTACGATGATTCACCTCTTCCTGATGTGACTTCACCCGCCATGAAGGCACCAACGTCAGGTGGTTCAACCGGACGACCCAAATTGATCGTTGCTGGCGATCCTGGCATCGTCAGCGTGGGTGCACCCGGCATGGGCCAGCGCGTTGACGGAGTTGTGTGCATCCCCGGACCGCTCTACCACAACGCTCCGTTCTCTTTTGGTGCTGGTTCACTTTTTCACGGCAACCATTTAGTTCTCTTGCCGCAATTTGACGCCGAAGCAACATTGGCTGCGGTCGACAAGCACAGTGCCGATTGGATTTTGTTTGTGCCAACCATGATGTCGCGTATCTCACGTTTGCCAGAAGATGTAAAGAACAAGTACGACCTCTCGTCGCTTTCAACTGTTTGGCACATGGCCGCACCCTGCCCGCCATGGTTGAAAGAAGAATGGTGCAACTGGCTTGGCGGCGAAAAGATCATGGAGCTCTACGCCGGAACCGAAGCACAGGCCGTCACCATTATTCGCGGCGACGAATGGTTGGCACACCGGGGTTCAGTTGGTCGTTGCGTCACAGGCGAAATGAAAGTTCTCGACTCAGAGACTTACGAAGAACTTCCTCGCGGAACTATCGGCGAAATCTTCATGCGCAATACCCGAGTGACGTACAAGTACCTCGGAGCCGAGGCTCGCAAATCACCAGACGGCTGGGAAAGTCTCGGAGATATCGGCAAGATCGACGAAGAGGGTTACATCTATCTCACCGATCGTCGTGGAGACATGATTTTGTCGGGTGGAGCCAACATATATCCAGCCGAAGTTGAGGTCGCCTTGAGCGAACATCCCGATGTGGTGTCTTCGGCAGTTATTGGCTTGCCCGATGAAGACTTAGGCAACCGCATTCATGCGCTCGTACAGGTTTCAAAGCCGATCGACGAAGATGAGTTGCGTACATTCTTGAGCGAACGCCTCGTTCGTTACAAGGTTCCACGCACATTCGAATTCACGAGTGATGCGGTTCGCGACGATGCTGGCAAAGTACGCCGCTCGGCTTTACGCGACGAACGCTCGTAAATCTAAAACCTTGAATTCCAATATTTATTATTAGTGTAAATAGTGCGCTGATTTAGGTGCTTAAATGCATCTATGCGTCGCCGATTTTTCGCCACTTTTTTTGTCGTAGTTGCCCTGATCTTTGGTGTCACCAATTCAGCGAGCGCTGATCAATGGGACTACGTCTACGGCGAAGACCCAACAAATGCCGAAAATCTCTCTGCCTTTACAAATGTTCGAATTGATCCGAGCGGTGGGGTTTGGGTTCTAGGTTATTTCACAGGTTCATTTGAGGGGCTTAGTTCTCAAGGTTCATTTACACGATTCGCCCAACATCGAAATGAAAATGGAGCGACTGACTTCACTGTTGAACTTGACAACTATGGCACCGTGCTCACTCGGCCACCCGACCCTCTCGCTTATGTGGAAGTTGATGGAAACGGAACGCTTTATACTTTCACTGGTTCACACGGTATAGGTGAAGATACTCACGGACTTCTTTCAATTTCAAAATTTGCTCAGATACATCGAGCCGATTCTTCTTGCAATGGACCAGCCCTAAAAGGGACTCTCGTAACTTCCCCCCAAGGAGGTCTCTATAGGCTTTGTAATACAGGTTCATTAAACCCGATGAGTAATTTAAGTAACAGACTTCAACGCGTCAACGCGTCTTTTGGCGTTACTTGGGAAATAGACATTTCTGGTTACCACCAAGAAGGTAACTCGGCTGACTTCATCTCAATTGGTCCGAGTGATTCAGTTTGGTTCACCGGTGGATTTAATGAGAATAATCGATCAGTTGACTCTGCAACTCTCCCTCAAAGTTTACGGCCCGCAATTTCGCTAGTTCGCTTCAATGGAACCACCGGCTCAAAAATGGTTTCAATTAAACATTATGGGGCTTTCCCCGGAGGCCCACTAATTACAGTCGGGGATCGCCAACTCTGGCAACCCCTTTACCTCGGCCAGAATCCTGAGGTCGGGGTATTTGACGCAGAAACTGGAGAAAGGACTGGACTAGTCATCACAGCAATAACTGGCAGTACGTCTGTCTCTAACATTGAAGATACTTTTGAGATTCCGCAGGAAATGTTTTTACTTACCTACGAAAGTTTCGGCGTGGTCTTTAATGAGTATCAGGGATTTCTAAGTGTTCTACAACGAAAGTTTGGCTGGACTCTAAACGGGAGACATAGTCGAGAATTCGGTCTTAACCGATGTATCTCCTATGTGTGCGCAGCAAACGTTGCTATTCACAACGATGGGCGTCGCCTGGCTCTCAGTTCTGGAAGTCAAATTCTGATCTACGAGATAATTGGAGTAGATCATCCAAGAATTGGAAAGCTATTGGCCTCTTCAAGAACTTCTGGTGAGATAATTGATGTAGATGTTGATGCCCTTGGAAATGTTGTCGTGGTTGGTTCAACCTTCCAAACAAACATAAGGGTAGGAGAAACTCGAACTGTGCAATCATCAGTTAATGAGCGTGCTTACATCAGTAGGAATCCTTCAGGAAGATTAAGCCTCACAGTTCTCCCGCGCACTCCACTGCGCATCAAGGTGGCGGGAACCAACGGTGTCCCAGCCACTGGTGTCGGTGCAGTGTCTATGAATGTCACTGTCACTTCTCCAGATGGAGAGGGTTTCATCACGGTGTACCCGTGCGATTCAAAGCCCGATGCGTCAAACCTTAATTACACGCTTGATCAAACCGTGCCAAATGCAGTTATCGCACCAGTCTCTTCAACCGGCGAAGTCTGCTTCTATACGAATGCACAAACCCATCTTCTTGCCGATATCAATGGCTACTTCCCCACGGGTCAGGGATTCACGGCCGCTGGCCCGGCACGAGTCTTCGACACTCGTTCTGGTTCAGCCCAAGGTTTGCGAACAGTGAACAAAGTCAAAATTGGTGGCGATCAAGAAGTACGGGTCAAAATGACTGACCTTGCTGGCTTAACGCCATCAACCGGAGTCGGTGCAGTTTCTCTCAACATCACTGCAACAGGCACCGCTGCAGATGACTTCGGTGGTTACGTCACGGTCTACCCGTGTGGCAATCGACCGAATGCATCAAGTCTCAACTTTGTCTCAGGTCAAACAGTTCCCAATGCTGTGATCGCACCAGTTTCAGCTTCAGGAGAAGTGTGCTTCTACGCCAGAGGCACCACCGACCTCATCGTTGATATCAACGGCTACTTCCTCAGTGGCGCAGGATTTACACCCACAGCACCGACTCGCATCGCCGACACTCGTTCTGGATCTGATCAAGGAATTCGAACAGTGACTAAGACCAAAATTGGAGGTGACACAACACTAAAAGTTAAGTTCACCGATATCGGTGGCCTCACCCCGTCATCAGGAGTTGGCGCAGTTTCACTCAACGTCACAGCGACCGGCACAACCGCAGACGAATTTGGTGGCTATGTCACGGTGTACCCGTGCGGGGCGTTACCCAACGCATCAAATCTCAACTTTGTCTCAGGCCAAACTGTTCCAAACGCAGTCATTGCACCCGTCTCAACATCAGGAGAAGTGTGCTTCTACGCACGAGGCACCACCGACCTCATCGTTGATATCAACGGCTACTTTCTCACCGGTGCAGGCTTCACACCAATGTCGCCACTTCGACTCTTTGATACTCGTTAAATCAATCACCCGAACTTGACGGGCAACGACTGAATGCCGCGCACGAAAGATGCGTGGCTATAGACCGGCTGGTATTTCGGGTCGGCAAATTCAATGGTGCTTGTTTGTTTGAATAACTCGGTGTAGATCGAGCGTAGTTCTAATCGCGCCAAACTCGCGCCAAGACACAAGTGCGGGCCCCAACCAAACGCAATGTGTGGGTTCGGACTGCGCGTCACATCAAACGTATGTGGCTCGACAAACATGTCTTCATCGCGATTCGCCGCGGTGTAGTTCATGATGACTTGCGAACCTTTGGGAATTTTGACTCCACGAATCTCAACATCCTCAGTGGTCACGCGCACCATGTTGATGATCGGCGTGACCCAGCGCAAACATTCTTCAATGGCCCGCTCTAAATCTTCAGGCGAACGTCGCGCAATCACCATTTGCTCTGGGTTTCGAATCATTGCTTCAAGGCCACCGGTAATCACATTGCGCGTGGTCTCATTTCCGCCAACCAATAGAAGTAACGCATTACCCACAACATGTTCATCGTCCATGCCACTGCCGTCTTCAGCGGCCACGACCAACTTGCTCACTAAGTCGTCACCAGGATTCTTCTTGCGATCCTCAATAACTTCAGAGATGTAGGTGTAGTACTCAAAGGCTGCATTGACAACATCGTCCGTGATGTACTTCGGGTCATCGGCGCCATTGATCATGGCGTCACTCCAGTGTTGCAATTTGTCGTAGTCGCTCTCGGGAGCACCGAGCATTTCGCCAATCAAAGTCATCGGCAATGGCCGCGCAATATCGGCAACGATGTCACAGGATCCACGAGTGACGGCCGCATCAACTAAGCGACGAGCAACCTCTTCAACATGAGTTTGGTAGGCCGCCATTTGGCGAGGTGTAAAACCACGAGCAACCACGCGACGTTGATCGGCATGGCTCGGATCGTCACTGTCAATCATTGACGGCTGCACCACGCCATTGGGACGGGAACCGATGATGCCGCTCGCAAAGATCTGGGCTTGACGTTCGGCCAAACGAATATCTTCAATTTTGGTTAATGCCCAGATGCCATTCACATCTTGGTAGACCGGCTCATTTCGCCGAATCCACTCGAGGGTTGGAAACGGATCGTTTTGGTACATGTCACGGTCGAGAATGTTTACCTTCACCCAGACAACCATAGTCAGAAGAAAGTCCCTATCTCTAGGGCACACCACCAGTCAAAGGCACAACTTTTATCGCCGAACCCGCCAAACTAGGGAGGTGAACCGTTTGACATCTTTCTCGCTTGCCTCCGCACTTGTACTCGTCACCATTGGCTGTTCGAACCGTGGCGGCGACACTGCACCAATCGAGTCCTCCGTCGCCCCAACGACCGAGGCAGCCGCCGAACCGACGAGCGAATCGACCGTTGCCCCCGAACCGACTGCAGTAATGTTCGGCGATCTTGAATCACCGTGTGGTCCTGCAATTGAAGGAATTACCCCCAGCATCAAGGCCGATGAAAACGGCGGATCCGCTGAAGCGCTTCAAGTAGCGACACCTTCAGATAAAGGCAACGCTTTTCTTCCAGGTTTGAACGGCGAGCTGTATGACGCCGGGCTCGCATTTGAAGCCTGGTGCAACGCACAAGGTGGCATCGCCGGAATGCCACTCAAAGTCATAGATGCCGACGCCAAACTTTTTGAAGTGCCTGTGCAAATGGAGAATGTTTGTTCAAATGCATTCGCCATGGTTGGTGGCGGTTGGGCGATGGACGATCAAGAGTTCCCGCGTTTTCATGATTGCAAAATGATTGATATCGCCGGCTTCGTTGTGACCGCGTCAAAGTCACAAGCCGACAACACGTTCTCACCACTCCCCAATCCATCAAACAAAAAAGATCAGGGTTGGTTCAAATGGGCAGTCGCTGCGTACCCCGAAGCGATGCAGCACTATGCAACCGTGTACAGCGATATTTTGACGTCCCAAGTTGTTGAACAGCAATATCGTGAAGGCGCAGCGATTATTGGTGGCGTCACCGTGGTTGATCAGGTTCCATATAGTTCGGTCGGTGAAACCTCTTGGTTGCCCATTGCTCAACGTCTCAAGAACAGTGGCGTGCGCGCCATCAGTTTGGTTGGAGTACCCGAAGTTTTGCCCCAACTCACCAAAGCGCTTGACGAACTTGGCTATGCAGTTGACCTCATCATGGTTGACGCCGGTTTTTACGCTGATGTACTCATCAATAATGGTGGAGACAGCGTTGAAGGTGTTGTCGTACGAACGAGCTACACCCTCTTTGAAGAAGCCGATCGAGTCCCAGCAGTCAAGGATTACCTTGACATGATGAGCACCTATCGTCCTGACGGAAAAGTTTCTGGTCTCGGCATGCAATCTGCATCGGCCTTCTTATTGTTTGCGACTGCTGCGAAAAATTGTGTTGTTACCAACAACGGCGAAATCAGTCGAGACTGCATTGTTGAAGAAGTCAGCAAGGTTCGCGAATGGGCCGGCGGAGGACTTCATGCAGTAGCAAGTCCAGGCAACAACGAGCCGAGCCCGTGTTATCAAATGATCACTATCGCAAATGGCAAATTCACCCGTCTCTATCCCCCGCTCAATCCGACCGACGCCGACAAGGCTCTCATTTCAACCGCGACGATTACCGAGGATGGTTGGGCTTGCGACGAATCAACTTTGGTTGAACTTGTGGGTGACTACGGCGACGCTGGTATCGGCAAAATCGCCAAGTAAATCAGATTTTTTCGACCTGAACCTTAGTGTCGTAGAAAGACACACCGCCACCATATGTAGCTAAGAGATCATTGGTCAGCGCGTTCACTGTCTTGTTGTCTTTGGTGCGGTCGCCTACCCAGCCGAAGGGAACGATGACCAAACCAGGTCGAACCCGACCACTGTTTGCAGCAACCCTCGCAACGACATCTAAATCACCACGTCCGTTAAAGACACGAACGCGATCGCCATCGGAGATTCCACGGTCCAGCGCATCAATAGGGTCGAGTTCGCAGAACATCTCACCCTCGGGGTTTACATGATGTGGAAGGTGTGAATAAGAAGAGTTGATGAACCGAACGTGAGTCTTTGGTGACATTAACGCCAATGGATACTCCGCTTGCCCCGAAGAATCACTGGACATTTCGCTACCCGCCAAATAGGTCGGCAATGGCGGCAAGCCAACTGCAGGCAGTCCGTGATTAATCAACATCGCCTTACCCGAAGCAGTCTCAAATCCACCGTTGGCGTACGGCAATAAATCAACTGGCAACGATAAACGAACAAAGCCATCGGTTTTCAACTTTTCAACATCGAGATCATGAAGCGCGCTCATCAGCAACGACTCGTCATCTTCAAAAAGTTCAGGCTCAGTAAAACCACACGCCGCAGACAATCGGCGCCAAAGTTCAGTGTTAGCAACACTTTCACCTAACGGCTGAATTGCTTGATGATTCCATCCCAGATAGAGATGGCCCCATGAGGGAACCACGTCCAGTTGTTCAATTTGGGTACATGCTGGGAAAATCACATCGGCATACTTTGCGGTGTCGGTCATGAACTGTTCAGAGACCACCGTGAAAAGATCTTCACGCTCAAGTCCACGACGAATCAGTTCTGCATTCGGTGCAGTCACTAAAGGATTGCCGTTATAGACGAACAACATCTTGATGGGCGGAGCAAGAGTTGCATCATTCAAAACTCGGCCAAGGTGATTCATACTCAACGGTCGGCGTTCTTTGCCCGCATTCAACGATGAGACATCAAAAACCGAATCGTCAACATTGGTTGCCGCATATGAACCAACACTTCGTGAGAATCCGCCGCCTTTGTGCCTCCATGCGCCAGTCAACATGGGCAGACATGTGAGGGTGCGGAAAAACATGACACCGTGCTCGCGATGTTCGGCACCAATCAACGAACGAATGAAGGCTGGCTTAATCGTTCCGTAATCGTGAGCCAGTGACTCAATCACTTCAACAGTGATTCCACAAGTTTCAGCAGCCCGTGCAGGTGTCCACTGCGCCACTTGCTCTTTGAGTTCTTCAAAACCTTCGGTGTACTGCGTGATGTAATCAACATCAAGCAATTCATCGCGAATCAAGATGTGCATCAACGCCAACATGAGTGCAACGTCGGTGCCCGGTAACGGCTGAATGAAAACATCCGCAGCCTCGGCGGTGATTGTTCGCAGCGGATCAATAACCACGACTTTGGCGCCATTGGCGCGAGCTTTTTCAATGAATGGCCACAGGTGCCGATTAGCCAAACGAGTATTCGTCCCCCATAACAAAATCAACTGGGCGAACTCAATGTCCATCGGATCGTTCGCCAATGGTGATCCGAGGGTGAGCGTAGAACCAACCATTGCGGTTGCCCCGCATAGCGAGTCAACTTGACGAGAAGATCCAACCTTGGCGAAAAAGCGTCGGTCAAGCGAGTTCATTTGGATGAGGCCTTGTGTGCCAGCCGATCCCCAAGGCAAAACAGCTTCTCCGCCGAATTCGGCGGACACCTCACGAACTTTGGAAGCCACCAGTTGGAGAGCCTCATCCCATGTTGCTTGGCGGAATTCACCAGCGCCTTTGGCGCCTGTTCGAATTAGTGGATACAGGATGCGATCAGGGCTGTACACGCGATCAAGGAAGCGGTTGACCTTGGGGCACAGTTCACCTTGCGAATAGGGGTGTTGCGCATTACCGCGCATCTTGACGGCCACGCCGCCTTCGACCGTGACTTCCCATCCGCAGGAGTCTGGACAGTCGTGGTGACATGTACCAAGAACAATGCTGGAACCTTCTCGGGTTGATGAACTCATTGCTACATTCTGCCAGCAAGTGACTCGGCCGTCACGAAGGTTTATGATCGTCTCAGTAATCCATGACTCTCAGGGGGAAAATATGTCCAACGAAGCACTTGATCGAGCCTTAATCACCGACTTGTTGTCGCGCTATACCTGGGCTCTCGTTGACCGTGATTGGGATGCTTGGCAGAAGGCTTTCACTCCCGACGCTCATGTCGATTACTCCACAGCCGGAGGTCCCGTTGGATCACCAGCGCTAGCTGCCGAAACTTTCAGCGGCATGATGGCGATGTTTGATGTGTCGTTGTCATCTGGCGGCAACGTAGCCATCACCTTTGAAAACGACGACACCGCCAAAGTTCGTTCGGTGTACACGATGACGATGCGCATTCCTGGAGACCAACCCACCTACATGCAGGCCAGCGGTTGGTACAACGACACCATCGTCCGCACCCCAAATGGTTGGCTCATCAGCAATCGTTTTGAACAGCTCGCCTACGTCAAGCCCGCCTGATCATGCCGTTACCTTCAAAACGCAATCCCGAAGAACTCGCTCGCACTCTTGAGGCTTGGTTCAGCCAGCAGTTTGGTCACCCTTGTTCAATCACTGATGTCGGAATTCCCGAAGGCACTGGTATGAGTAGTGAAACTTTGCTTTTCACGATTCATCACAACGGACTTGTTGAACCCGTCGTAACTCGTCTGAATCCCGATATGAACGACTGGCCCGTCTTCCCGATTTATGACATGGCCGCTCAAGCGGGGGCCATGCGGCTCGTGGGCAACAACAGCAATCTTCCCGTACCCAATGTTCGCTTCCTCGAAACTGATACATCAATTTTGGGTTCACCATTCTTGGTCATGGACCGAGTGAACGGTCGCGCACTACCCGACATGCCTCCGTATGTGTTTGGCGGCAGTTACATGGATGCAATGTCAGTTGACGAACGTCGTGAACTTGGTCGCGAAGTAGCGCGAGTGCAGGCTCGCATCCATGCCATCGATTTATCAGCGGTCACCGATGACATTTCGTACTTGCCCTCACGTGAAGGTGATGCCATTGATCGCCTACTTGCTGAGCAACGCGCCTACTACGACTGGGCGCGCGGCGATCTGCGCTTACCAGTTATCGAGCAGGCTTTGACTTGGCTTGCCGACCACAAGCCAAGCAATCCCGGACCCACCGTCATCAACTGGGGCGACGCCCGACCTGGCAACGTTTTATTTGATGGCCTCACGCCAACCGCAGTTCTCGACTGGGAAATGGTCAACGTCGGTCCAGCCGGAATTGACGTCGGCTGGTTGATCTTTATGCATCAGTTCTTCCAGTCTTTGGCTGATGTTTTTGAGATGCCAGGCTTCCCCGAATTCTGTCAACCCAATGACATCATTGAGGCATACGAAGGCGCCGGCGGTCAGCACATTGAAGATCTCAATTGGTACATCATCTACGCAAGTTTGCGTTTTGCGGCAGTAGCAATTCGTACATCACTTCGCGGCGTTGCATACGGCGAACGTGAAATGCCCGAAGATCCCGAAGACCTCATCATGCACAAAGCGATGCTGTACAGCCAAATTTCATCGTGATTCTGGTGCAGATTTGTTACGCAAACGCAACAAATCTGCACCAGAATCACAGTTCAACGAGAAGTTCGGGGCGCATCGTCGCGACTTGACGGCGAATTCCTTCGCGCCAATCAACTGACGAATGGAAACCAACGTCATGCAGTTTCTGTAGGTCGGGAACAATCGAAGCAATTGTCGCGGTCGTCGGATTGAAAGTGGGAACGATGCCAGTCAATCGACCCATCTCTTCGCACCAATCTTCGATTGACACCAACTGATCGCCACCCCAGTTGACAATTTCCGCCCCAGTGTTTGCGTACGAAAGCAAGTAGGGAATGCTGCGGTTGATGTCATCGGCATGGATTGGCGTGTACGTCGTTGGTTGATCTACGTGCACAGTTACTGGAATATTGCGTTCCATCATCATGAGATGAAACGACATCCAGCCATAAGCATCGCCATATGGAACATTCAGTCGAGCGATAACTGTCGGCACACCCAATCGCTTTGCTGTGTGCTTCACCAAAACTTCACCAGCGATCTTTGAAATGCTGTACGTCGGCATTCCGGGCATCGGACGATGGCTGTCGCCTAAAAGATCAGTCTCTTTACGAGCTTTGCCATGCTTCGGTTCGTATACCGCCGTTGACGAACAATGAAAGAATGACAACGAGTCACTTTGATTCGCGGCCACTTCAAGCAAGTCCGCACTTCCATGAGCATTTGACGCAAATGCTTCGTCAAAGTTGCTGCTCTTAGCTACTGCAAAGTGCAAAACGAGATCAAGATCACTTGGCACTTCGTCGAGCAAGCCCTTTTCTAAATCAATACTGACCGTCTGCACGCCTTTTTCGTGCCACGGTTGACGTTGGGCCGGATCTTTGAAACGAGCCGCGCCATACACCGTGTTGCCCTGATTCGCGAGTGATTCAGCGAGCGGACCAGCAACCCAACCAGTAACTCCGGTGACCAAAATCTTTTTGCCTGTGATTGGTCGCATGTCAATCACCACAATTCGTCGGTGTAAGTGTCGGTGCCGAACACGGTGTTCTTGAATGGGCTAGTCCACAGATGCTTAGCAAGTCCACTTGATTCAAGATCGGCACCAAATTTTGCGTACCCCTCGTTCCAATCAGCGGCCGGGTCGTGATCGACGAAGTGGATTTGCAAGAAACGTTGATCGGCCTTTGGCACGCGCGGAACATCGGGCGGTGCATCATCAAGCAATGGCAACAACGTTGAGTAGTTGAAGACATCTGGTCCCCATGATGAAGCAAATGCACGAGGTGCCCAATTGTTTTGCATCCAATCGCTCATCTGAGCGTGAGTTACGCCTTCATTCAACTCACCTACGTTGACAATGATTCCGGGATATCCGCGGTCGAGTGCAAGTTCAATATTGGTTGTGGTTTCGGTGCGGGTCATTGACCACTGGTTGTCGTACAACTGCGTGTGAATGTGAGTGCGCTCGGCAAACATGCGACCAGTGGCATGCAGATTCTTTACAGTGTCGACACTCCAACGATTCCAGTCATCGTGATGACCTTTGAGTACCCAGTAAATGGCGAGGTACGAACCCGACATCGGGTCTGGTGTCATGGGTGAATCAACGGGATAGCGCAATGCCTTGAGGTCACGAGTTGAAACGAAACGATCGCCCGCAAATGAGTAAGCGCCTACGAGCACGCCACCGTAGAAGTGATCTCGCTCATACCAACGGTTGTATTCAACTTCGTGACCCTTATTGGGCTCGACCATCGTGAACAATAAGGTGCCCAGTTCGATTGGGTACTTCTTCATAACTCCCCCTTCAATGCACGTCACGCGCGTTGCTTGACCAAACTGTAGATGTTTCTGACTCGGTGTCAGAAACTTGACGCACTAAGAATCGTCGTCAACCGTGATTTGACCTGAGGCCACTCGGCCGATACAACCGAATAGACCGCCGTATTGCGCAAATTTCCTCTTTCAGAATCGACCCAACTTGGGCGATCTGAACGCAATACCCCTTCAAAAATGCCGCCGATTCTTTCAATGGCTCGACGGCTTTGCTCGTTACGTTCGTCTGTGCAAATGGCGACTCGTTGTACTCGCCATGTTTCAAACGCGTACGTCATCAACATCAATTTGGCTTCGGTATTAATCGATGTTCGTTGCGCTGACTTCGCAAGCCAGGTTCCACCAATTTCAACTCCATCAGGAACCAACTCGCCGTTTACTGAGCGGCCCAACGGGAAGGAGATATTCATGAACCGTGTGCAACCAACCACTTCGCCCAGTGAGCCCTCCGAATTAACGCGACGTTGAACAAATGGAACGTCCTGACTCGCTTTGTGACTACCCAGCAGATTCCGAACATAGTTCAACATTTCTTCTATGCCGTCTGGGACAGCCGTAAAGCCAAACGTTGAACGATCTTGCGAGGCGGCTTCGACAAGAGCAGGAGCATGTTCAATCATCAACGGCTCTAACCCCATTGATTTCCCGATCAGAGTCGGAACAAGCAACATGTTCTGTGATCAGTTGTCGATAACGAGATTTGGTTCTTCGGTAAGAATCCACTGAATGTTTGACGAGTCCATGAACTTCTCAATGTCTTCCATGACTAAAGGAAAGTCAGGCTCTCCCATGTGGGCATTGAACTGTTCGGCTGAATCAAAAATCTGAATCGTGACGCCATCAAAAGCTGGCTCGTGACGGCTGCCCTCGGCCGGCCATACCGCTGGGTGCTGTTCGTAACGGCGAACATACTTAGCGGCCGAACAATTCTTGATTAAGGGCCCGTGGGTGTTGAACCAGTAGTCAAGAAACTCTTGATGGGTTGTTCCGGGCTTGCGCTTGAGAAGAGTGACGAGTCGAATCATGGTCGTGCCTTTCGTGTTATTGAATTTCTATTACAAACCTAAGAATGATCCACCATCGCAGATGATGGTTTGGCCAGTTACAAACGACGAATCATCACTTGCCAAGAAAAGTGCCACCGAACCGATGTCGTCCGTGATATCTCCAACTCGACCAAGCGGAGTGCGGGCTTCGATCGCCTGCTGCAACGCAGGGTTGCGGTCAAAAGCCGTCAGTAAAGCCGGGCTACCGGCAACAGGACCAATGCAATTCACCGTGATACCAAATTCACCCCATTCACGCGCGAGGCTTTTCGCAATCGCCCGTTGGGCTGCTTTAGCCGGAGAGTACAGCGGGATATTTGCACTGCCCTCAACTCCCGACGGTGAGGTAATCAGAATCAGACGGCCACCACCTTCGCCCTTCGGGCGAGCCGACGAAGCAACTAGATGCGGCATCGCAGCGCGAGCGCAGAAAAGGCTTGCCCAGACTCCGGTGCGAGACATCGAGGTCCAATGCTTTTCGATTTGCGCCTTTTCTAACTTGTGCGGAATTCCACCCATAAACGCGTTGTGCACCATGATGTCGAGTCGACCAAATTGCTGAACAGAGCTGGCCACGCAGGCGTCAACCGATTCAGAAACCGAAACATCAGTGACGATACAAACCGCCCGTCCACCTGCCGAACGAATTGACTCAACCACTGGCTCGCCAGTCTCGGCACGCCGAGCAGCGATGACAACAGTCGCCCCTTCTTGCGCAAGGCGACGAGCAATACCCTCGCCCACTCCTTGTCCTGCGCCAGTCACGATGGCTACTCGATTTTCTAATCGTCGACTACTCACATCCACAGCCCTCCATCACACACGATGGTTTGGCCGGTGACATCACCAGAGGTTGCGCTACATAACCAGTTCACGATGCCGACTGGACTCACGTCGCCGCCTAATGACCGCGGGGCAATCGCCACTGGGCCAGAAATACTCGGATCAATTGCAAACCAATGAGGTTCAACCGCAACTGCATTCACAGTGATTCCGCTTACGCCCCATTGGCGGGCTGCTGATTTCACCAAGATCCGCGCCGACTCAGCCAGTGCGGCTTGTGGGGCGTAACACGCTCCCCCAGACATTCCTGTTGTGGGCACAACGACAACGATCCGCTCGCAGTTCATTGAATGAGCCTCTTGCAAAGCACCAATGACTCGTTGCATCGGCTGTTCGAATATCTCATCAATCTGCGCGTCGGTCAATTGGGCGATGCTTGAAATCGATCGATCACCATCAACCTCAACCACAATGACCGCACTGCGCGTATCAGAATGCACGCCATCACGCAGCAAATCGGCCAGTTTGCCTCGACCCAAGACATTGACACTCATGCGATTCCTGTTCCGGCGTTCAGGTGCGCAGACACGTCGCCATGAGCGTCAACCAACATGATGCGCTGAGTGAATTTCCACTCGCCAATTTCGGTCTTGGTGAATTGATCGTGATAACGCCCCGATGCCACAACCTGCAACGGTAATAGATCGGGCACATTTTGCAGAACTGTAAATTGCGAACGAGTATGAGCACTGGTTGCCGATTGCGCCTCGACAATTGTGTTTGTCACAACATGCTTGGTGCGCGGGATTCCTTCGTAAGTTTTGACGAAGTGTTTCATGATGGGTCCAACTTGCTTCCCAGCAACCGATGGCTGATCCGGACCAGCCATAAAGACCTCTGCGCTGCTGAACAACTCCGATACGCCCTTAAAGTCACCCGCGTCAATTCGTTCGGCATAGGTAAACAACAAATTGAGGATTGCCCTTTCATCGGCGTAATTCAGCATGTTGACACCGTAGACCAACTACGGTGAAGGTGTGGCTGACAACATTGAAGACCCCACCCCTACTGGCAACGTTTGGCCGATGGCTGGCGAACAAACTGACGAACTCGTACGAGCGGCTTTCCCGCTTCGGCTCGGACTGGCCGAGGGCAAAGTTGCTCTCGTGACTGGTGCTGGACGCGGCATTGGCGAGGCAACCGCACGACTCTTTGCCGTCGAGGGTGCTGCTGTCGTGGTTTGCGATATTGACGGAGATGCCGCTCATGCAGTCGTTCGCTCGATTCAAGAACGTGGCGGTGAAGCCTTCGCAGTGGCTGCCGACCTGACTAAAGAAGATGATGTCGCTGCAGTCATTAACTCAGCAATCGACAATTACGGTCGCCTGGACTGCGCCGTCAACAACGCTGGCGTGAGTGGACGATTCGGCTCGTTTATTGATCTGCCGTTGCATGAATGGCAGCACATGATCAATGCCAATCTCACCAGCGTCTTTTTGTGCCTCAAGTACGAACTCGGTGTGATGGCCGCTCAAGGTTTTGGAGCAATCGTCAATGTGTCATCAGGGGCTGGCGTTGTTGCTGCACCAGGATTGCCGCACTACACCGCAGCCAAGCATGGTGTGCTCGGTCTCACCAAGTGTGCCGCGCAAGAATTTGCGGCCAAAGGCGTACGCGTTAACGCGATTCTTCCTGGCACAACACGTACTCCCATGATTGAAGGATTCATCAATGGTGATCCAAAGATTGAAAAAATGGTGAGTCGCGGAATCGGTCGCGGGTACTTGGGCGAGCCATCCGAAATCGCTGAATCAGCAGTATGGCTCTGCAGTGATCGCGCCAGTTTCGTGTGTGGTGAATCGCTGTTAGTCGACGGCGCCACCGTCTGTCGCTAAATCTTCGCTACTTCCACGACGACAGAATTTCATCAACGCTGTGTTGACCAGAGTGACACGGCACACCCGCTTTTGCCTCTGTACGTGAAAAGCGCGGCGCGGCCTGTGCTTGCACAACACCATTGATCGTTACGACGGTTCCACGCGCTGCTGTGTGGGGATGCGTCGCGACTTCACTCGGTGAAAGCACCGGAGCAAAACACGCATCTGATTGATCAAAAACTGCTTCCCACTCAGCACGGCTTTTTGTCATGAAGATCTCAGCCATGCGTTGTTTGGCTGCCGCCCACACTTGGCGATTGTTCTGCTCGGCTGATTGCAACAAGGCGTCATCAGTTGCTCCAAGACGCTGCACGAGTTCAGCATAAAACTGCGGTTCAATGGCCCCGACTGAAACCCACTTGTGATCGGCCGTCTCATAGACATTGTAAAAATGAGCTCCACCATCAAGATGATTAGTACCGCGTTCACCCCAAAAACCGTTAGTGAATGCTGAGAAAAATGGGCCAAGAATCATTGCCGCACCATCAACCATCGCGGTGTCAATGACTTGCCCGCGCCCACTACTGAAACGTTCAACCACTGCACAGGCAACACCCATTGCCAACACCAAACCGCCGCCCGCGAAGTCACCAAGCAAGTTGATGGGCGGAGTTGGCGGCTGACCTTCATAACCGATGAGATGCAACGCTCCCGATAACGAGATGTAGTCAATGTCATGCCCAGCGGTGTGGGCCAATGGGCCATCTTGACCCCAGCCAGTCATCCGTCCGTAAATCATGCGGGGGTTGCGTTCACACACGACGTCAGGTCCGATACCCAAACGCTCGCACACACCGGGACGAAATGGATCAATGAACGCATCTGCTCGGTCGGAGAGATCTAGCAGAGTTGCAATATCTTTTGGGCTCTTCAAGTCGAGAGCAATACTGCGCTTACCACGCATCATTGGATTTGTTGCAAGACGATCACGATTGACCCGCGCCGCAACCTCGGGCCGCTCAACCGCAATGACATCGGCACCAAGATCGGCCAACACCATTGCCCCATACGGGCCAGGTCCTTGGCCGACGAGTTCAATCACACGAATACCTTGCAGCGGACCAGCCATTTCAATCAGCCTTCAATTCCAGCGTCAATCATTGCCTGTTGTTTCGCCCAGCGATAATCACTCTTGCCTGCTGGCGAACGCACCATATGGTCAACCAAAGTAAGTTGGCGCGGAACCTTGTAACCAGCGACGTGAGCGCGGCAATGTTCTTGCACACTTTCTAACGTTGGAGTTGTTCCGGGACGTGCTTGCACAACGGCCGCAACACGCTCACCCCACCGATCGTCTGGGATTCCGACAACAACCGCGTCAAACACTTCGGGGTGGGCCTTCAAAGCATTCTCAACTTCTTCAGGGAAGATCTTTTCGCCACCACTATTGATGCACACCGAACCGCGACCAATCAATGTGATCGTTCCATCTTCTTCAAGACGAGCGAAATCGCCAGGGATCGCGTAACGCCTTCCATCAGGAGCAGTTACAAATGTCGCGGCCGTCTTTTCTGGGTCTTTGTGATAACGCAACGGAATGTTTCCAGCACGCGCCAGTCGACCCATCTCACCCGGTTTCACTGGCAACAAATCATCACCAAGTACTACCGAGTCTCGACCCGCCTTAATTGTCGGGCCGCCCTTTGATTGCATACCTTTGCCAACCATTGTGATGCCATTGGCACCACCTTCGCTTGAACCAACCGCATCGGTAATCACAACGTTCGGGAAAAGATCAATGAATTGTTCTTTGCATGATTGCGAAAAGAGAACAGCACTTGAACTGACCGCAAATAGTGACGAGAGCTCGTGCTTGTCAGTGTTGGCAGCGACGTAGTCGAGCAACGGTCGCGCCATTGCATCGCCAGTAATCATGATTAAGTTGGCTTTTTCGTTTTCGACAGTGCTCCACACGTCGGCGGGATCAAACTTTCCACGCAAAACCACTTTGTTGCCAACAAAACTCTGAGCCATCACGCTCCATTGCGATGCGCCGTGCATCAAAGGAGGTAATGGATACGACACCAACGGGAAACCAGTGCGTCCTTTTTCAACAAAACCTTCTGGAGACGAAACTTTCTCACCGCTCATGATGTCAATTCCACCTCCGAGAGCCATGACCACGTCGCCATGACGCCACACGACGCCCTTGGGCATTCCGGTAGTGCCGCCAGTGAACAACAAGTAGATGTCGTCGTCTGAACGTGGCGCAAAATCGCGAGCATCGCTATTGCTTGCCAACGTCTTTTCGTAATCATCGCCAATAACAAGCATTGGCAATCGCGGCGCAACCGAGCGAGCTCGATCAACATATTCGGGTTCAACGATGAGGTAGGTCAGATCGGCGTTATCAAAAAGATACGCAAGTTCATCTTCAACGTAGCGATAGTTGATGTTGACCCATACTGCACGAATCTTGAAGATCGCCCACAGTGCCTCAACCCACTCAACGCGATTCAGTGCATAGATACCAACATGATCACCCGGCTTAATTCCTTGTGACTGAAGGTGATGGGCTAGTTGATTCGCACGACGATCCATCTCAGCGAAGGTCCGACGAGTGCGTTCGTCCACGATGTAGTCACGGTCGGGCCACTCATCAGCTGCTGCTTCAAAGAGGTCGGCGAGGTTATAAGTCGTTGCTGGCATATGAGTGTGATATCACATCGCGGTCGATGAAGCCGAACCACCGCTCTTCGTAGTAGAAGATAAGGGAGCAATTTGCCGTCTACTAAGGAGAAATCATGTCTGGCACCGAGCATCTCTTAACCGAAGTGGTGGGACACACACTGGTGGTCACCATGAACCGACCCGAAGCAAAGAATGCTCTGAGCCCCGCGATGATCGTGGGCTTGGCCGACGCTTGGGTTCGGCTCAATGAAGACGACGACATTCGTTGCGCGATTTTGACCGGGTCAGGTGGATCATTCTGCACTGGTATGGATCTCAAGGCTCGTGCCAATGACGATGCTGGTCCGAACCCTTACCAAGAGCGGTGGGCGGCCGACCCAGACCTTCATTGGAAGGCATTGCTGCGGCACTACCGCTTACGCAAACCGCTCATCGCTGCGGTTGAAGGATTCGCTGTTGCCGGCGGGACTGAAATCTTGCAAGCGACTCACTTACGCGTGGCTGGTGAAAGCGCGACGTTTGGAGTCTTTGAAGCCAAGCGTGGTCTTTTTCCGGTGGGCGGAAGTACGGTTCGACTGCAACGCCAGATTGGGTACACCAATGCGCTTGAAATGTTGCTAACAGCTCGGGGATATACCGCTGCTGAGGCCAAGGAAATCGGTCTGATCGGACACGTGGTGCCCGATGGTCAAGCTTTGACGAAATCCTTGGAATTGGCTGAGATGATTTGTGCAAACGGTCCGCTCGCAGTTGAGGCGATCTTGAAGTCGGTCCAAGAAACAGCAGCGATGCCCGAGGCCGAGGCCCTCAAGCTTGAGTTCGAAATTGGCTGGCCGATTTTCTCGACGAATGATTCAAAAGAGGGTCCGCGGGCGTTCGCCGAAAAGCGCTCCCCCAACTGGACCCGCACCTGACCCGCAACTAATCAGCCACTCTGTACAAATTGTCGCGCTGAGCGCGACTATTTGTACAGAGTGGCTGTTTTTACCCACTTTGGAAGATAGTTACCGCTAGGCGGCAGCCAAATTCCAAAGTGGCGGATTTTGCTCGCTCTTTTAGGGTTTGGTGGACGAGACGAGCCACATTGCGAAGAACTGGCTTCCGCCGCCATACGCGTGTCCTATGGCCTTCTTCGCTCCATCAATCTGATGCTCGCCAGCCTTGCCCATCACTTGCATCGCCGCCTCACCAAATCGCAGCATTCCGGACGCACCGATCGGATTGCTTGAGAGCACACCACCCGATGGGTTCACCGGCAGTGAACCGCCAATTTCAGTGACGCCATCTTCGACCCAACGCCAGCCTTCATTGCGCGGTGCGAATCCCAAGTTCTCGAGCCACATCGGCTCAAACCAAGCGAACGGCACGTACATCTCAACGACGTCAATTTCTTCGGCTGGATTCTTAATTCCGCCTTTGCGCCACAAATCTGCCGCGCACATTTCTCCAGCAACCGGACTCACTTGTTCGCGACCCGCAAATGCAGTTGGCTCGCTACGCATCGACGTTGCGTGCACCCAGGCTTTTGGTCCGGCATGCTTGTCGGCGCGCTCTTCGCTCATCAACACCAACGCCATCGCACCATCGCTGGACGGACATGTTTCGATAAAGCGAATCGGATCCCACAACATCGGAGTCTCAAGTGCCTTTTCAAGCGTCCAATCGGGCTCATGTAAATGCGCATACGGGTTCTTACACGCATTGGTTCGATCTTTCACTGCAACCATTGCACCAATATGCGACGGCGCACCAGAACGAGCGATATATCCGCGCACAATCGGCGAGAAGTATCCACCAGCACCAGCGTGAACTGGCATACCAAACGGAATCGGCACACTGAGCGCCCACATTGCGTTGCCATCGCTTTGCTTTTCAAAGCCGATCGTCAAAACGGTTCCGTGAATTCCCGCCATCACATGTTGGGCCGCGACAATTGCTGTTGATCCACCAACTGAACCCGCGGTGTGAACACGGAACACTGGCTTACCGTGAGCGGCCAATGCATCGGCCAGCCACAGTTCAGGCATCGCAATTCCTTCAAGAGAGTCTGGAGCCTTGCCAATCACGATCGCGTCGACATCATCAATCGTGATGTTGGCATCAGCCAACGCACGATCAACTGCCTCGCGCACTAAACCAGCAATTGAAACATCGGCGCGACAAGCCGCGTGCTTTGTTTGTCCTACTCCGACGACTGCACAAAGTTCAGCCATGTCACTCACCCTCCATGACGCATACCAGATTTTGTTGCAACATCGGCCCACTTGTGCAGTGAGCCAAAACTCGATCGGCCGAACCGGCAAAAATGCTCTCAGCAGCTTCGGCAAATCGTGCCAGTCCTGCGGCCATTGCCGGGTTCGCCACCAATGCGCCTCCGCTTGGATTGATATGCGTTGATTCGCTTAAGCCCATCGCATTTCGCAGCAATAACTCTTGATGCGTATAAGGCGCGTGAAGCTCGGCAACATCAATGCGATCTTTGCCGACACCGGCTTTTTGTGCAGCAATCGCAGCCGACGAACTTTCAATCATTGAACGAGCACCAAGACGTTGCGTATCAATGCGGTGATCAATTCCTCGAATCCAAGCCGGTCGCGCAGCTAATCGACGCGCAATATCGCCGGTGGCCAAGACAACTGCGTTGCACCCATCAACAGGAGTCGCGCAGTCGTGTGCACGCAGCGGATTCATCGTGTACGGCATCGCCAAGAGTTCTTCGACTGATTCATTGCCCTTCGTGAAAGCAATTGCATTGTTGTTCGCGTCACGACGACTACGCGCGGCAACTTCAGCCATCTGACGTTCGGTGACAACACCAGCTTCAAGACAGGCTCGAGCCTGCAATGCAGCAAGCGCATCAAATCCGGGCTTAAGCGGCGCAACCATGTACGGGTCGGTTTGCAAACTCAAAATCTGGTCAATCGGTCCCGATGTAGTTTTTCCATTAGAGAAAACAAGAGCAACATCAACTTCACCAGTTTGAATTTTCACCCAAGCCTCATACAACGCCAACGCTCCATCGGCCTCAACATGACTTTCAATAATTGGTGGCCAAGCTCCGATTGCGTCAACTGCTGACACGAAACTGAACGGCTGACCGCTCATGTAGTCGCACGAGCCATGACACCAGAAGCCAATGTCGCTTCTTTCAATTCCGACTTTGTCCAGCAACTGCTGAATAACTGGCAACAGAATTTCGACCGATGTGAACGTGCTGTTGACTTCGCTCGGGCGTTGAGCTGTTCCGACAATTGCAATATCTCGTAATGCCATCAGCTTGCTCCCGATTCAGTACCCATCACACGATCTGCTTCGCCGGTGGGTCGAAAGTGTTGAATATTCTCCAAAGACGGACCCCATTCAGATTTGTCTTTCCAAACTGGCTCAACTCGCATACCAATGCGCACATCCTCTGCTTCGCATTCTTGAATGAGGTGTTGCATTGAAATATCGGCGCCATCCAACAAGATCTGCGCTGCCACATACGGCAACTTAATTTTCTGTCCCAAGAACGGAACGTTGACAATGCAAAAAGTTGTAATCGTTCCCTTCGGGCCAACCTCAACATCGCCCGCCAAAATTTTTGCGCACTTCGGACATACGCCATTGCGGGGTGGGAAATACACGAGTGCGCAACTCGGGCAGCGCTTCCCGATGAACTTGCCTTCAATCAGGCCAGCCAGGTGACTCGTCGCGTTCGGACCGGCCGACCAGTTGTAGGTCACCCCGATCGGTTGACGCAAGCGAACTAAACCATCGGCTTCACTCATGAGGCACCTCCCACAATGTCGAAACATGCAATGTCAGTGACGCCACCTGGTCGGTCTTCGGCCCAGCGAACCTTCACCTTGGTGCCAACTGCAATGTTCTCGGGCGAACCCGCGTCAACTGCGTGCAACATCGGCACATCGGCCCCGTCAATGGTGATCAAAGCCCAGGCGAAAGGATGAGCCAGTGGTTGACCCTCAACTGGGGTGGACTGCCATGCCCACGTTGTCACCGTTCCTGTATCAGATAGTGATACCCATTCACTTAGTTGTTCGCCGGTCAGTGGGTCGAACTCGGCCGGCGGGAAATACACCCGTCCGTCGCTTCCGCGAGTCCCTTCAAGTCGACATTCGGATAACGACGTAAAGAACCGTGACAGCAATATTCCCACGGTTCTTTTGTACGGATACGCGACTTCGAGTGGTGCGATAAAGACATCGCCGACTCTGGCATGAGATGTTGTTCCAGACACGACAAGTTTCTTATCACGCCAACGGGTCGTTTGCTTATTCAACCGCACGTCTCAAGAAGTAAACCGCTTGACAACTCGCCTATACCCTCGCTGAGCCTTTGTTGCTAGTGTCACAGTGTCGGGTCAAGGGGATCCTGACGACGCAGGGGGAAGACATGTCTCGTTCGTTGAATTTTGGTTCTGTGAACTTTGGTCGCTCGGTGGCAGTGCTGTCGTTAGTTGCGATTGCAACAGTCGGCTGCTCCAATCGCAATAGCGAGGACACCGCAACTACTCAGGCACCCGCCACTGCCGCGCCAGCAGTAACAGATGCTCCAACCGCCACTGATGCACCGGTCACGACCGATGCGCCGACCGGCCCAATGTTTGGAACGATGGCCAGCCCCTGTGGTCCTGCTACTGACGCTGGAGTTCCCACGATCGCCGATGGTCAAAACGGCGGCGACACGATCAAACTTGGCACCGCCAATGACCACGGCTATGAAGGCGCCCCTGGTACCACTCTTGAAATGCTTGATGCTGCCAAGGCTTTCGCTGGTTGGTGCAATGCTCAAGGTGGCGTGCGCGGACTCCCGATCGAAATCGTCGACCTTGACGGCAAATTGTTCTCAGTTCCACCCTCGATGGAACAAGCATGTAGTGAAGTATTCGCAATGGCTGGTGGTGGCTGGGTATTCGACGACCAGATGTACCCCCGATTCCACGAATGCGGAATGATTTCATTCTCTGGCTATGCCGTGAGCGCAGCTGCTTCGATGGCCAACGGAAAGATTCAACCAATCCCCAACCCCGCTAACGAAAAGCCAGCTCAATGGCTCAACTGGGCCAGGGACACCTATCCCGAAGCCATCAAAAACGTTGCACTTGTATACGGTGACTTCTTAACAACCAAGAGTGTTGCGGATCAATTAGCAGCAACGATGAAGGCGGTCGGTGGATACGACGTCGAACCGTCAATGATTACTTACAACCCGGCTGGCGAAGCTAACTGGACTCCTTTTGCACAGAAGTTGAAATCTGATGGCATCACATTCATGTCATTCGTTGGAACCGACTCAAACTTGGTCTTGCTGTACAAAGCAATGCGCGAAGTTGGTTATGTACCCGAGGTCGTACTGAACGACGCAAACTTCTATTCGTCCATCATGGTCGCCGAAGGTAACGCTGTTGCCAACGAAGGTTTCCTTGCCCGCACGATGTACGCACCGTTCGAAGAGGCCGACCAATTCCCAGGTATGGCTTCGTACTTAGACATGATGGCGACGTACAACCCAGAGGGCCGCATCGCTGGTCTTGGTTTGCAAGCAACTTCTGCCCTGCTGATGTTTGTCACTTCCGCTAACGCATGTCTTGATAGCAACAACAATGTTCTTGAACGCGAATGTGTATTGGCTCAAGGCATGAAGATTGATTCGTGGACCGGTGGTGGATTGCATAGCGAAACCAATCCCGCTGCAAAAACTTCACCAAAGTGTGGACTCATCATGGGTGTCAAGGACGGCAAGTGGGCTCGCGTCTACCCAGAACTGGGTTCGGCCGACGACAACGGTGGCGGTTGGCATTGTGATGAGAATGGCGCAGTTGATATCGAGGGCGACTTCGGTGATGTCACGTCAGGCATTGACCCCACGCGACCGAACTAAGAAACCACTAACGACCCAAGAATTGATCTGACTACTTATGCAAGAACTACTCACGTTCACAATCATCGGGTTGTCAACGGGTGCAATCTACGCAGTAGTAGCGAGCGGTTTAGTAGTTACCTATACAACGTCGGGCATCTTCAACCTCGCTCACGGGGCGACTGGAATGTTGGCGGCATTCACTTACTGGCAATTGCGTTTTGATTGGGATCTGCCCGCCCCGCTAGCGCTCTTCATCACGCTGTTTGTTTTGTGTCCAATCTTTGGACTGGTTACTGAACGCTTTGTCATGCGCGGCTTACAGGGAACCTCCGAGGTCGTCAAACTGTCGGTCACAGTTGCCTTGTTTGCGTTCATGATCGGAATCGCTAACTGGATTTGGCCAAGCGATTCAAGCCGCGAAGCATTCACAAAATTCTTTGAAGGCAACACAGTTTCTATAGGTGGAATCAACATCAGTTGGCACAAGCTGATCACATTCGGTTGCGCAATATTGGTAGCGATTGTTCTGCGTCTTTTGTTGTATCGCACTCGTATGGGGGTAGCAATGCGAGCGGTCGTTGATGACCGAGCGCTAACCGAACTCAATGGAGGCCGTCCCGATCGTGTCGCCATGTTTGCGTGGGCACTCAGTGCGATGCTCGCTGGTCTCGCTGGCGTTTTATTGGCAGGTGAACAGCAACTCAATATTGAGCCGCTCGTTTTGTTGGTCATCAACGCCTATGCCGCAGCCATCATTGGACGGCTCAAGAACTTGCCCATGACATTTGCTGGAGCCGCAGTGCTTGGCTTGCTTGACGCTTACTATCTTCAGTTTTCTGACAATTCTTGGTTTCCGCAATCAATCTTGGGATTCGGAATTTCGGGGATGCGCGCATCAATCCCAACAATTGTGCTTTTCATCGCACTGATAGCCCGCCCACAAACTCGATTGCGCGCGGGCGTTGTGCGCATTCGCGAACAAAACAAGGTTCCAGCCTGGAGCACTTCGATCATGGGTGCAGTTGCACTGATTGCAATTGTGGTTGCCATCTCTGGAATGTTGACTCGCTCAAACACACTTTTGCTGCTGAACGGATTCACATTTGCCATTGTGGCTTTGTCGCTCGTGCCACTCACTGGTTACGCCGGACAAATGTCTTTAGCTCCGCTCACCTTTGCTGGCCTTGGCGCAATCGCGATGTCAAAACTTCCCGGTGATGGCAACTTGCTCACATTGATCATCGCTGTCGTTATTGTTGCGCTCGTCGGAGCACTCGTCGCACTTCCTGCTATTCGACTCTCAGGTATTTATCTGGCACTTTCAACAGCAGCCTTTGCGGTCCTGGTGACCAAACTTGTTTTCAATCAGAAACAAACTTTCATGAGTGGCAATATTTCCGTACCAATACTTGATGTTCCGTTTATTGAGATCAACTCGCCGCGTGGACGCTTGATTTTGGCAGCAGTGGCGTTCTCGCTGTTAGGTCTTGGCGTTGTTGCAATCCGCCGCAGTCGACTCGGACGTCGACTCATCGCACTCAAAGATTCTCCGGCTGCTGCAGCAACGTTAGGCATGAACCTGACCCGCACAAAGTTGGCGGCTTTTGCTATTTCGGCTGGTATCGCCGCTTGCGCAGGAGCATTAGCTGGCGACAAAGTTAGTCCGCAGCAATATGACTTCACCCAAAGCTTGCCCATCGTGTTACTCACTGTCGTTGGTGGAGTCGGAACAGTTGGAGGCGCATTATTTGGTGGATTAATGCTTGGTGGTAATTCGGTACTTGCCTCAGTTGTACCAACACTCAAGAACGTCACCAAGATTCTTCCTGGCACAATTGGCGTCACCCTTGGCCGCAATCCAAGTGGAGCGGCCAACCAAATTGCCGATGCCTATCGTTCGCTCGCCAATCAATGGAATCTCCTTGCATTTGCCGTAGCGGGCGGAGTCGTCATCTGGATTCTTGACGCCCAATATGTGATTTCACATTGGGCTTTCTTCATTGGTGGTGCCTTCTGGATCCTTGCCGTCACCCCCAACCTGGTTGGGATTATGCAAGCACCTCGAACCCGTCAAATCATCGCCAGCGTCTATCTAGGAATCGGTGTCATCATTGCAATCTCCATTGATTGGGATAACGCCGTTGACGCGACGGGTAAGCGTCTTATCGCTCTGATTTTGCTCATCGCGTTGTTTGGTGTTGGAGCACAACGGATAGCTGAGAATGCGCCACGCATCCACCGCTCATCGCCTGATGTGATCGGTCTGACCACAGATTTCACAGATGAAGAACTTGATCGTGCCGAGCGCGAGTTAGGAGTGGTGCTCTGATGTCGCTTCTTGAAGTACGCGGAGTCATGGTTCGCTTCGGTGGTGTGATGGCAGTTGGTGGCGTGGACTTAGATGTTCAGGCCGGCGAAGTGACTGGTCTCATTGGCCCGAACGGTGCAGGCAAGACCACCTTGTTTAATGTCATCAGTGGAATGCAAGAACCCACGGCTGGGTCGATCCACGTGAGCGGTGTTGACATTACTCACGAAGCACCACATCGGCGAGCCAAACGCGGACTTGCTCGCACCTTCCAACGTCTTGAACTATTTGGTTCACTCACTGTCCGCGACAACGTCCGAGTTGCCGCCGAACTTGCTTCACTCACCAACATTGACGAAACCGTCGACAACTTGTTGGAAAAAGTCGGTGTGAGTGATCTCGCTGAACAAACTGCCGGCGATCTACCAACAGGATCCGCACGTTTGGTTGAAATTGCCCGGGCTCTTGCCACTGGTCCGCGCCTATTGTTACTTGATGAGCCAGCTTCTGGTCTTGACGAGGCAGAAAGTGATCGCCTCGGTGTTTTGTTACGAGAACTCACCGCAGATGGTCTTGGCGTTTTGCTTGTTGAACACGATATGAGCTTGGTTATGCATGTCTGCGACAAAATTTTTGTGCTTGATCTTGGGCACATCATTGCTGCCGGTACACCCGACGAAATTCAGCATGATCCGAAGGTGCTGCATGCATATCTTGGAGCACCGTCATGACTCAACCAATTCTTGAGCTGCGCAATGTTCGTGCCTCGTACGGATCTATCGAAGTACTTCATGGCGTCAATCTTTCGGTTGGTCGCGGTGAAGTTGTTGCGCTACTTGGCCCAAACGGCGCCGGCAAAAGCACGATGATCAAAGTGGTCAGCGGACTATTGCGCCCCACATCTGGTCAACTCATTGTTGGTGGTCGTGATGTCACCGGTGCTGCCGCCAACGCGCTTGCTCGTGCTGGCTTGTGCACGATTCCTGAGGGACGAGGTATCTTCCCCAACCTCACTGTTCGTGAGAACCTGTTGATGGCGACATACAGCGGCCACAAACTCTCAGACATTGAAGAAAGTACTTACGCTCGCTTCCCTCGGCTGTCAGAACGTCGTACTCAGTTGGCCGGCACGATGTCGGGCGGTGAACAGCAAATGCTTTCTCTGGCACGCGCCCTCGCAACCGATCCAGTCATTTTGCTACTCGATGAATTGTCAATGGGACTCGCTCCACTTATTGTGGCCGAGCTGTATCAGCAGGTTGCAGCAATTGCCGCCGAGGGAGTTTCGGTGTTGGTTGTGGAGCAATTCGCTCGCACAGTTTTAGGAGTTGCCGACCAGGCAGTTCTATTGGCCCACGGGAAAGTGCAAGTAGCCGGTAAAGCATCTGAGATTGGCGAAGATGTACTTGCTGGCGCATATTTAGGTTCATAAATTCTCTTACTGAAAGAAACGGACACGACCATGAATGAAGATCGAATCCAAACCTTCACCGAGGAAATCGGCGAATTGAAATTGCGCGGTGCGCGAGCAGATCGCGAACGATGGCTCTTGATTTTGGGTGGACTCGGGTTGATTGCCGGAGTTGGCTTAGCAGTCTTTGGCGGTTTTCAAGCGAGCGGCACGACGGTCCTTGGTGACCAAATTGCCTTTTTGGCAACTGGCACACTGATCGGACTCGCACTCGTCATCGCTGGTGCAGCGCTATTCATCCGCTACTCAATTGCCCGCTTCATGCGTTTTTGGCTGGTGCGTCTCGTTCACGAACATCGCAGTGAAACTGATCGCGTCATCAAAGCACTCGGCGATATTGAAGCAAAACTCAATAAGTAGTTATTAACGAGCGCGGTAGGTGCCGCCGCCGAGTCCGCTGGTGTCTTTGTTGAGACGCTTAGACAAGTGCATTCCTTCAAGGATGAATTCAACTGCCGCAGCAACACTGGCCGCACTGTCGTCCCCATCGATGAGCGCATCCACAATTGGACGCAACGAAGGAATATTGCCGATGAGCATTGCCTGCTCTTCAGAAGGCACGTCTTCACCGGTGTGAACGATTGCGCCTTCCTCAAATGCTGTGAGGACCGCACCTGTCAATTCTGGTTTCACAACCTGACGATACACAGTCAGAACTGACGACTTAATGAGATCGCGCAAGACCTGACCTTCACGACCCTCTTCAAGCGCTTCAATTTCGATCTTCCCACCAGTTGATGCCGCAAATGCATCAAGGTCGCATACGCGCGGAACCACATTGGTTTCGCCTAATCGCAATCCACGACGCAATGCATTTGCTGCCATCACTTCATAGTTGCTCACGCTCAAACGCACACTGACACCACTGCGCTGATTGACCTGACTGCTGTTGCGTGCCAACTGACTAAATGTTGCAACGACAAGTTCCATGTACGCCGGGACCGACACAGTGACATCGCCGACACTTGGCGGACGGGCTTCTTGACGAATGATCTGCACTTCAGTCGTTGCTTCAAGCGGATAGTGCGTACGAATCTGACTACCGAAACGATCTTTCAATGGAGTAATGATTCGACCACGGTTGGTGTAGTCCTCTGGGTTTGCTGAAGCCACAAGCAATACGTCAATTGGTAAGCGAATTTTGTAACCACGCACTTGCACATCGCGCTCTTCAAGAATGTTCAATAGACCAACTTGAATTCGTTCCGATAAGTCAGGCAATTCGTTGATGGCAAAAATGCCACGATTCGTACGCGGCACGAGCCCGTAGTGCAATGTGAGTTCATCGCTGAGGTACCGACCTTCCGCAACTTTGATGGGGTCAACTTCACCGATGAGGTCGGCGATTGATGTGTCAGGAGTTGCTAGCTTTTCGCCGAATCGCACATCACGATGAATCCATGTAATGGGAGCCTCGTCGCCGTATTGCTCGACTAGATCGCGTGCATGCTTTGATACTGGCTCATAGGGATCGTCGTTAATCTCGCTGCCTGCAATAATCGGCAACCACTCGTCAAGCAATCCCGTCAAACTACGAATCATGCGGGTTTTGGCCTGTCCGCGCTCTCCCAAAAAAATCACATCGTGACCGGCCAAGATTGCATTCTCGAGCTGTGGCATGACGGTGTCTTCGTAACCGAGGACTCCTTCAAATAATGGCTGCTTCGCCATAATGCGCGCGACTGCATTGCGACGCATTTCTTCTTTGACGGGACGTGATACCCATCCAGATGCTTTGAGTTCACGAATAGTGGCCGCTGAGGGTGCCGAAGAAGAAGACATATCTTGAGAGTAATCCGCCATTGATGAAACGCAGTGGTCGAGCCTGTTCTCTACTACCGTCTGTGGTGTGACAACATCTGCCGAGCATGAGAACGAGAAATGGACTTCTCTCGATCTCTCTGGCCAGTGGCGGGTCACCAAAGCCACTGACGACGCCCTTCGCACCAGCGTTGGACTTGATACCGATGATGAAGAGTGGCCCACAATTCGGGTGCCGAGCCATTGGCAGTCACATCCCCTTTTCGCCACCGAAAATGGACCCCTTTTATACCGCAAAGATTTTGAACTTGACATACCAAGTGAAGGCGAGCGTCGCTTCATCGTGGTTGACGGACTCTTTTATCAAGGTGATGTGTGGCTCGATGGCGCCTACCTAGGCGACCCTGAGGGTTACTTCATTCCTCATGCCTATGACATCACCGCCCTAGCTTCACTTGACACCGAACACGTCTTGGCTGTGGGCGCCACGTGTAGCCCACAGCGGGACAAAAAAGCCAAACGCAATATCACCGGAGTCTTTCAACATTGGGATTGCATCGACCCCGATTTCAATCCTGGTGGCATTTGGCGTGGAGTGCGCATTGAGCGCTCGGGTCCAGTGCGCATTGATGCCTTACGAGTTTTGTGTCGTGACGCCAACGAAGCGCGAGCGAACGTTCGTCTAAGTGCACGGCTTGATAGCAACAATGAACTCGCGGTTCGCATTATTACTTACGTCAATAATCAAGTCGTTGAAGAAATTGAGAAGTCACTGGCGAGTGGTATGAACACTCTCGACTGGGATATTGACATTGATGAACCCAAGTTGTGGTGGCCATGGTCAATGGGCGAACAAAATCTCACTGACGTTCGGGTTGAAGTCATACACGACAAAACACTTAGCCACTCAGCCACTCGCCGAACTGGTCTACGCGAGGTCGCCGTTCAAGATTGGGTGTACTCAATCAACGGTGAACGAATCTTTTTGAAGGGTGCCAACATGGCACCCACGCGAGCCATGTTGGGCGATGCCACCGAAACTGAATTGCGTCGCGACATTGAATTGGCCCGCGAGGCCGGTCTTGATTTGGTTCGTGTGCATGGGCATATCTCTCGCACTGAGTTGTATGACGCTGCAGACGAACTCGGAATGTTGATTTGGCAAGACTTCCCGTTGCAATGGGGATACGCGCGACAAATTCGCCGCCAAGCAGTTCGCCAAGCCGAAGAAGCAGTCAATCTTCTTGGACACCACCCATCAATCATGACCTGGTGCGCGCACAATGAGCCATTTACTTTCAATGTCTCTCCCGGTGAATCTTTTGACTTGAAAAAGATGGTCGTTCCTTTTCTTGCCGGTCATCAATTGCCCACATGGAATAAGAGTGTCCTTGACCGTTGGGTGAAACGTTCATTTGAAAAAGCTGATGTAACGCGACCAGTCATTGCGCACAGCGGGGTGTTGCCGCACTTACCCACACTTGACGGCACTGATAGTCACTTGTATTTCGGTTGGTATCACGGTAACGAACGTGACCTTCCTGGTTTTGCTGCGAAGATTCCCCGACTCATGCGTTTCGTAAGCGAATTTGGCGCGCAAGCCATTCCTGAATCAACAGAGTTCATCGATACATCGGTGTGGCCGGTTTTAGATTGGGAAAATCTAGAAAACAAGTTCGGTATGCAACGCGGAAATTTTGAAAATCATTGCCCCGCTTCAGCATTTGACAGTTTTGATGATTGGCGGGTTGCCACTCAGGTGTATCAAGCAGACGTCATTCGCTATCACATTGAAACTCTTCGTCGATTGAAGTACCGGCCTACCGGTGGCTTTTGCATGTTTGCGCTCAACGACGCCATGCCCATGGTTTCTTGGAGCGTTCTTGATCACAATCGAGTTCCAAAGTTGGGATACACCGCTTTGGCTGAGGCCTGTCGTCCAGTCATCGTGACGGCTGATCGTCTACCGCCATCAATGCGACCCGGCGACCAAATACGAATTGCCCTTCATGTTGTCAGCGATCTCCATCGCGAACTTGACGACGCCACAGTGACCGCAACTGTTGAATCAACGGGCGATCCTCAGGTCTGGCAATTCGAAGGCGCCATTGCCGCCGATGATTGCACTCTGGTTGGCCACGTGCTCATCACCGCACCGTTCGCTGAAGGACCGGTGGTGCTTGATTTAACTCTCGTGAGCGGCGATGTGGTTGCGACAAATCGCTACCACACCACCGTCATCGCGAATTAGCAACTAGTTGGGCAAAATAACCACCGAAAATGGGGTGTTATCGCGCCCAACAGATTAGCTACGAGAAATTTCTTTGCGGTTCTTGAGCTTGGACTTGCGATAGTCCTTGTTCATCAAAGCAATAACGTCGATCGAAATTTCTTTCGGACATGCGGCTTCACATTCACCGTGGTTGGTGCATGAACCGAAGTACTCGTCCATTGTTTCGACCATGGCTTCGGTGCGCTTGTAACGTTCGGCCTGACCTTGAGGCAACAAGTTGAGGTGCGAAATCTTCGCTGCAGTGAACAAGTTGGCAGCACCGTTGGGGCAAGCAGCAACACAAGCTCCGCAACCGATGCATTCGGCTGCGTCCATTGCGGCATCGGCGACACTCTTCGGAATCGGAATGAGGTTGGCATCGGGGGCACCACCGGTGTTCGCCGAGATGAATCCACCTGATTCGATAATGCGGTCAAAAGCCGAACGGTCAACCATCAAGTCTTTGATGATTGGGAATGCCGAAGCACGCCAAGGTTCAATGACAATTTCGTCACCGCTCTTGAACTTGCGCATGTGCAACTGACACGTTGCAGTGCTGCGCTCAGGACCGTGAGCCTGACCATTGATCATCAATGAACAAGTTCCACAAATTCCTTCACGACAGTCGTGGTCGAACACCACGGGCAACTTGTTCTCGCCGATGAGACCTTCGTTGAGTACGTCGAGCATTTCGAGGAACGACGCTTCGTCGCTGATCTCGGGCATCACGTATTCCTCGAAGTGGCCCTTCTCGGCCGGACCTGACTGACGCCAGATTTTGAGTTTGAGGTTTTTGAGGTGGTTGCTCACTTGTAGCTCCGTGTCGCTAGGTGAATTGCTTCAAAGTTGAGTTCTTCTTGATGACGGATCGACTTAGTGGGGTCGCCCGTCCATTCCCAGGCTGCAACGTGAGCGAACTTCTCGTCGTCACGCAACGCTTCGCCTTCTTCAGTCTGATACTCGGCGCGGAAGTGTCCGCCGCAGCTTTCCTCACGCTCAAGAGCGTCACGGCACATCAACATGCCCAACTGGAAGAAGTCGTCAACACGGCCAGCCTTTTCGAGGGTCTGGTTCATGCTTTGCGCATCACCGGTCACGCGGAGATCCTTCTGGAATTCTTCGTACAAGGCGGGCAGTTCCGACAAGGCCTTTTCAAGCCCCTGTTGTGTGCGCTCCATACCGCAGTAATCCCAAATGATGCGTCCAACTTCGCGGTGGAAGTAATCGGGCGAACGAGTTCCCTTAATGTCGACGTAACCCTGATAACGAGCTTGTGCGGCCATCTCAGCTTCTTTGAATGCTGGGTGATCGGTGCCCGGAATCGGCTTGTTCAACATTGGTGCCAAGTAGTTACCAATTGTGTACGGCAACACGAAGTAACCGTCAGCCAAACCTTGCATGAGAGCCGAAGCGCCCAAACGGTTCGCGCCGTGATCGGAGAAGTTGGCTTCGCCGGCGGCATACAAACCAGGGATGTTGGTCATGAGTTCGTAGTCGACCCACAAACCACCCATGGTGTAGTGCGTGGCTGGGTAGATACGCATCGGCATGTCGTACGGATTTTCTCCGGCAATGCGCTCGTACATTTCAAACAAGTTGCCGTAACGCTCTTCAACAACTTCTTTACCGAGACGATTGATTGCGTCGCTGAAGTCGAGGTAGACACCATTCTTCAACGGACCAACACCGCGACCCGAGTCAACTGAACGCTTCGCAGCGCGTGACGAAATGTCGCGAGGTGCCAAGTTTCCGTAACTCGGATACAAACGCTCGAGGATGTAATCGCGTTCTGCTTCAGGCACCTGTGCAGCAGGACGAGTCTCATCTGGATTCTGAGGAACCCACACACGACCGTCGTTACGCAACGACTCTGACATGAGTGTCAACTTCGACTGTGTGGGATCGCTCTGCGGAATGCAGGTTGGGTGAATCTGCGTGTAGCACGGGTTCGCAAATGCTGCACCCTTGCGGTGTGCACGCCAAGCAGCAGTGACGTTACAAGCCATGGCATTGGTTGACAGGAAGAATACGTTTCCGTATCCACCAGTTGCCATCACAACAGCGTGCGCCGAGTGTGAAACAACTTCACCGTTCACCAAGTCACGAGTCACGATGCCGGCGCAACGGCCTTCAATGGTGACGACGTCAACGAGTTCGGTGCGGTTGAACATGCGCACATTTCCAAGACCAATCTGGCGAGCAAGTTGCTGGTAAGCACCGAGCAACAATTGCTGACCGGTCTGGCCTCGTGCGTAGAACGTACGACTTACTTGTGCGCCACCGAATGAACGGTTGTCAAGCAAACCACCATATTCACGAGCAAACGGAACTCCTTGGGCGACCATCTGGTCAATGATGTTGACTGAAACTTCAGCCAAGCGATGCACGTTGGCTTCGCGAGCACGGAAGTCTCCACCCTTAATGGTGTCGTAGAACAAGCGGTGAACACTGTCGCCGTCGCCTTGATAATTCTTCGCAGCGTTGATTCCACCTTGTGCAGCAATTGAGTGTGCCCGACGCGGCGAGTCATGGAAAGTAAAAACGTCAACTTGGTAACCAAGTTCGGCCATGGTCGCGGCAGCAGATGCACCGGCGAGTCCTGAGCCAACAACGATGACTTTGAACTTGCGCTTGTTACCAGGCGCAACCAACTTGGCATCTTCTTTGTAGGTGTTCCACTTGTCGTTAATCGATCCAGCGGGGATTTTGGAATTGAGTGTGATCGTCATTTTGAGTATCTCCTAGTAATTCCGTACGTACCGGTCAGCCGACAACGCCGGCGAGAACTGCAATGGGGAACGAAACGTTGCCAACGACGATGATCGTGGCAAAAGCTGTTGCAACGGCGCGACGCCATTTGTTGAATCGCGGATTGTTCCAACCAAGTGACTGGAACAAACTCCAAACACCGTGGAACAAGTGAGTTCCAAGTGCAATGTTGGCCAACACATAAAAGATCGCTACCGGGACTCGCTCGAGGCTGAACGCCACTGCGCCATAAACATCCTTGATACCTTCTGCATCTTTCGTGCCAACGTACGAGTTGATTGCGCCCGCACCAAAAGTGAGATCCAGTAAGTGCCAGATGATGAACAACAGGACAATGACACCGCTATAGCGCATCGTTCGACTCGCAAAACTTGCGACTTGATAATCGCGTTCACTCTGGTACTTCACCGGACGTGCTTGCTTGTTCAGAACTGTCAACGAATACGCCGCGTGAATGTGCAACACGGCCATCGTCAGCAAGCCACCACGAAGGATCCACAGCATGGCCTTCTCGGGGAGAATTGGATACAACAACTTCTCAAGGAAGTGCGCATAGTGGTTGAGGTCGCTTTGACCCATGTACATCTTCAGGTTGCCGATCATGTGGAAGAGCACAAAGCCCAACAGCCCGATGCCCGTAATAGCCATGACGTACTTCTTGCCAACGGCTGTTCCATATAGATCAATCAAGAACGGCTTGCGCTTACGAGCTGCTCGTTCGATTGCGGTTCCGGAGACCGGACCCCTCTTCATCACTGTCTGCGCCATCGTGACCTGCGCCTTTCAAAAACGGATGCGGTTCATCGCACGATGAACCCGCTGAGACGCTACCCCCACGACGCCCTTCACCCCGAAATCAACGGGCGAAAAACTCGGGCTTTAGCCAACCGTCACAAGTCCCCTATTTGAAGAATCTCAAAGTTTCCCGTCAGTAATGGCGTGTCATGTCGCACTCACGGCTGCGAATTCTCTACAATTCATTCGCCCCTGGTGGGCAGCCATCCGGGCTGCCTCCATCGTGTCCCAAGGAGTTAACTGGTGTTTTCACTATTTGCCGCAGAAGGCGGATGGCAGACATTCACTCTCAAAGGTGGTGAGTGGGCTGTTTTGTGGTTATCCGCAGCAGCTGCGCTTCTCGCCCTCGGAGTCGGATTCTTCCTCGTCCGTAAAGTCCTCGCCGAAGATCAGGGTTCGCCCAAGATGCGCGAAATCGCCAAGGCCATTCAGGTTGGTGCTTTGGCTTATCTCAAGCGCCAGTTCAAGACCATCGCGGTCATCCTGATCCCCTTGGCGATCATCGTCTTTGTGACCTCGACCAAGATCTTGAAGCCAGACGACACGGTTGCCTTGTCATTCGGTGAAGCCGGCCTGTGGCGCACAATCGCCTTTGTTTTGGGCTGTTTGGCATCTGGTTTGACCGGTTACATCGGCATGACCTTGGCCACGCAGGGCAACGTTCGTACCGCCGCTGCAGCATTGAGCGGCTCGATGCCTCGTGCATTGACCGTTGCATTCCGCACCGGCGGCGTCGCAGGTATGTTCACCGTGGGCCTTGGCCTTCTCGGTGCGACCGCCATCATCATGGCCTTCCAGAACACCTCATCAGTGATCCTCGTGGGCTTCGGCTTCGGTGGCTCGCTGTTGGCTTTGTTCCTTCGAGTTGGTGGAGGAATCTTCACCAAGGCCGCCGACGTCGGCGCCGACTTGGTGGGCAAGGTCGAAGCAGGTATTCCTGAAGACGACCCCCGCAACCCCGCAACGATCGCCGACAACGTGGGCGACAACGTGGGTGACTGCGCCGGTATGGCCGCCGACCTCTTCGAGAGCTACGAAGTCACCTTGGTGGCCTCGATCATCCTCGGTGTGGCTGCGTTCAACTCAATCGGCCTCAACCCAGCTCTTGGCTTGGTGTTCCCCTTGGCCGCTCGTGCCATTGGTGTCATCGCCTCAATCGCTGGCGTTTTCGCCGTGAAGGCCAAAGAAGGCGAAACCGACGCTTTGAAGCCCATCAACCGTGGCTTCTTAGTGGCTGGTCTTTTGACCCTGGCAGGAACCCTGGCCTTGGCCCTCGGATACGTGGGCAACGACAAGGGAACCCAGAACGATGATGGGACCGCAGTGCTCTTGAGTGGCGCCGGCTGGCGCGTCTTTGGTGCAGTAGCCATTGGTTTGATCTTGGCCCAGTTGGTCTCACGTCTGACCGAGTACTACACCAGCACGCACTACCGACCCGTGCAAGAAATTGCTGAGTCGTCAGAAACTGGCCCGGCAACAGTCGTGCTTTCGGGTACCGCTTACGGTCTTGAGAGCTCGGTGTACGCCGTTGTCGCGATTGCGATCGCAATCGGTGCAGCCATCGGCCTCGGTGGCGGCAACCTCACCTTCAGCTTCTACCTCGTCGCCTTGTGCGGTATGGGAATGTTGGCCACCACTGGAGTCATCGTTTCTGAAGACACCTTCGGCCCCGTCAGCGACAACGCTGCTGGTATCGCCGAAATGTCAGGTGAATTCCACGGTGAACCCGCAAAGATCATGGTTGCACTCGACGCAGTGGGTAACACCACAAAAGCTGTGACCAAGGGCTTCGCCATTGGTTCAGCCGTGATTGCTGCTGTGGCCTTGTTCGCCTCAT
>JBIKYT010000033.1:0-23334 GCA_044355095.1 Ilumatobacteraceae bacterium | reverse complement strand
AAAATTCGGTTTAGAAGAGTTCTGCGAAGTGAAGTCAATGCAACTCTGATTCACGGCAGACTTGGGGACTGATGGCCCCGACTACTGAGACCTCTCGATCACAACAGATCAGTCGAGTGCCGTATTTGCCCGGCCTCGACGGTCTACGTGCTCTGGCAGTTCTCGCTGTCATCGTCTATCACGCCAACTCGGCATGGCTGCCGGGCGGTTTTCTGGGTGTTGAAGTTTTCTTCGTGATCAGTGGCTATCTGATTACGTTGCTACTTGTCGCCGAAGAAGAACGTACGGGCGCAATTAGCTTGCGTGACTTCTGGGTGCGCCGCGCTCGACGGCTTTTACCGGCATTGTTCACAATGATGGTCCTGCTCATCATGTGGACATCAATTCGCGAACGTGATTCACTAGGCGCACTACGTGGCGACGTGGTCGCTGGCGCGCTGTACGGATCAAACTGGTTTCAGGTATGGGTTGGTGCGGGATACACCGCAGTCAATGACTTCGCTCCATTGCGTCACCTGTGGTCACTCGCAGTTGAAGAACAGTTCTATGTTGTGTGGCCCGTCATCATGTTGGTCATCTTGCGTCTCGGTCGTGATCGGTTGCCGCGTGTTGCCATGTGGTTTCTAGGTATCGCGACCGCAATCGCTGGTCTTGTCGCGTTGTTAATGCCAACAGGTCGCATTGGTGAAAGTTGTGCGTCAACACCAGATGCCTATTGGACATTAGGTGAGCGATGCATCAGCAAGATCGACTTGTTGTATTTGTCAACGCCGACGCGCGCGACTGGTCTATTGCTCGGCGCGGCTTTAGCAATCGTGTGGCGACCGTATGCTTTGTTGCGCGGACCCATGAAGCGCAAAGGTCCGATGATGGACCCGGTGGCCATTATTGGCTTGGTTTTATTGGGCTTTTTGATCTACAAAGTTCACATCGTTCACTTGGTAGGCGAAGATGGTTTGCACGCCGATCCGTGGTTGTTCCGTGGGGGTCTGTTCTTAACGGGTATTGCGACATTGATGGTGATCTCGGCAGTCGCCCACCAAAAAGCGTTCACAGGTCGAGTGCTTGGCAATGTTGTGCTACGCACTATTGGTGAGCGTTCATATGGTTTGTACCTGTATCACTGGCCCGTATTTCAAGCGTTGCGCCACGAAACAGGTATCGCGCTGAAGCCGCATGAATTCATCGCGGCAATGTTGGTGACTGCAGCGATTACCGAATTCTCGTATCGCTACGTTGAGTTGCCAATTCGCGAACGACGACTTAAAGAGTCGGTGCAAGCTTTGCTGCGCAGCGGTCCCGGTGCATTACGTCGCCGTGGATCATTCGGTGTGATCATTTCGTGCTCAATTGCTTTGCCAGTTTTCGCCGCGTTCAGTTTGGTAACCGCCGAGTATAAGGCGAATGATGTTCAGGCTTCGCTGGACGCCGGCGAAGGCTCGGTGACCGATGTGCTTGGCGCGTTAACTTCATCAACAACACCATCTTCAGTGCCTGAAACAACGGCGGTGCCTACAGCAAGTGATGCTCCAACGACAACTGCTGCGCCAACAACAACCACAACATATGTGCCTCCGCATTACGACGTGTTTGCACTTGGAGATTCGGTCATGAAGGGGGCGGCGCCGGCTCTGGCTGGTTTAGGAGTCGTTGTTGACGCGGTGCAAGATCGCCAAGGAAAAATGGGCGCCGATATTTTCGTGCAGTTGAAAGAACTTGGCGTCACGATGGATGCGGCAGTTGTTCACCTCGGCACAAACGGTCCGATGAGCCAAGAAACTCTCGACACCATGATGCAAGCATTGAGTGATGTTCCTCAAGTGGTCGTGCTCACCGGTAAGGCGTATCGCGATTGGACCGATGCGAATAACGAAAAGATTCGGGCCTTGCCAGCGACGTATCCAAATGTGATTGTGCTCGATTGGCAGTTGGTCGCGACGTTGTGTCCCGGCAATTGTTTGACGGCCGACGGTATTCACCTTGAGCGCGAAGGCATCACCTATTACGCCGAAGAAATCTGGAAAGCCCTTGGGCGCGAAATCGTGTCAAATTAGGCACTTTTCACGCCCATAATGCTCATTTTTCTCGCTGAATTTTCAGGATTCGGGTTCGGGCGACATACGATCTAGCCCATGACTTCCAAAACCCCCGTACGCGTTGCCGTGACCGGTGCTGCCGGCCAAATTGGTTACAGCCTCCTTTTCCGTATTGCTTCAGGAGCCATGCTCGGACCCGATACACCGGTCATCTTGCAGCTTCTTGAAATCACCCCCGCCCTCAAAGCCCTTGAAGGTGTGAAGATGGAACTCGACGACTGTGCATTCCCATTGCTCGCCGGCATTGTTGGCACCGATGACGCCGACATTGCTTTCGGTGACGCCGATGTTGCTTTGCTCGTGGGTGCCATGCCCCGCAAGGCCGGTATGGAGCGCGCCGACCTTTTGAGCGCGAATGGTGGCATTTTCAAGCCGCAAGGTGAAGCATTGTCACGTTCAGCAAAGCGCGACATCAAGGTGCTCGTTGTCGGTAACCCCGCCAACACCAACGCCTTAATTGCTCAGCAGAACGCCAAAGATCTTGATGCAGGTCGCTTCACCGCGATGACTCGTCTCGACCACAACCGTGCGGTCAGTCAGATCGCTCAGAAGCTCGGCTCGACCGTTTCTGATGTCAAGAAGATGACCATCTGGGGCAACCACTCAACGACTCAGTATCCCGACTTGTTCCATTGCGAAGTTGGCGGAAAGAACGCTTACCAGGCAGTCAATGATCACGGTTGGGTTGACTCAACTTTCATCCCAACCGTTGCCAAGCGCGGCGCCGCAATCATCGAAGCCCGTGGTGCATCGTCGGCTGCTTCGGCGGCAAACGCAGCAATTGATCACGTGCGTAGCTGGGCTCTTGGCACTGCACCTGGTGACTGGGTATCAATGGCTATTCCGAGTGATGGCAGCTACGGCGTGCCCGCAGGTTTGATCTCCAGCTTCCCGTGCGTGTGCAAGGACGGCAAGTACGAAATCGTTCAGGGTCTCGACATTGACGCATACAGCCGCGGCAAGATCGATGCATCAACGGCCGAACTTGCCGAAGAGCGCGACGCCGTCCGCGAACTAGGTCTGATTTAATACAGCCTGATTTAATACAGCCTGATTTAAAACTGTCTGATTTAATTCAGCTTGATCTAATTCAGAAGAACTAGCTGACTGCGACTTGGCAGGCGATACGCATCATTTGATCGACGCCTTTTTTCAAGTCCTCGTCCGAGATCCGTTCAACATTGCCACCGTCAGGATCAATCACGTCGCTGACGGTCATGATTGCCAAAGCTTCAATACCTTTGAGCGTGGCGATGGTGTACATCATTGACGCTTCCATCTCAACGCCCAGGTGACCCAAACGTCGCCACATGCCAAAGGTGTTGGGGTCTGGGTCGTAGAACAAACCACTTGTCACGATTGGTCCGACAAACACCCGGTCACTCACAGCGCGGCTTAAACGTGCGGCCTCTTCAACTAATGAAAATGTTGCGGTTGGTGCAAAACCAGGCATGCCGCAATAACGAATTGGTGTTTGATCATCTGCCGATGCACTGATGGCGATCACGGTGTCGGCCATACGCAGGTTGGTTTGCAGGCCACCGCACGTGCCAACGCGTACCAATCGCTTGGCTCCAAGCATGCAGAGCTCTTCAAATACGATGCCGGCGCTCGGCGCGCCCATGCCAGTGGTCTGCACGCTGATGGGCTTACCTTCAAACGTTCCGGTGTAGCCCAACATGCCGCGTTCTTCGTTCACTAAACGGGCGCCCGGATCAAAGAAGGTTTCGGCGATGTACTTGGCGCGGCGGGGGTCGCCAGGGCACAAAACAGCGGGGGCGTAGTCGCCTGGTTCGGCTCGTAAATGAATGGGCATGTTTTCAGCGTAGGCGAGTCAGTTACTCTCATACTGTGCTTCCTGCGCAAATGATCAATACGCACCGCTACAACCTGAATGATCAGGGTCTGATTGCATCGTGCCTCGAACAAGTCGCGACGCAAGGGGTATGTGTTTTGCCCGACTTTTTGACGCTCGAAGCAGTGGAAGTTTTGCGTCAGCAATCTGATGCGCTTGCGCCCTGCGCATTTCGATCGGCATCACGCGCCACGCCGTATCTCGGACCAGTCGATGAATCATTTCCGGTCGGGCACCCGCGTAACACGATCACTCAGAGTTCAGTTGAAGTTGTTGCGTATGACCAATTTGCTCATGATGATGGTTTGCGAGCGCTCTACGAATGGGACCCGTTACTTGATTTCATTCGTCAATGTCTTGGGCTGAACGAACTGTTTCGTTACGCCGACCCGTTTGGTGCACTCAATCTTGCGGTGATGCGCGCTGGTGATTCGCTGGGTTGGCACTTCGATATGACTGATTTTGTTGTGTCTATTGCGATTCAGTCGTCATTAAGCGGTGGTCATTTCGAAAATGCCAAGCAGATTCGGAATGCTGAGCAACCTAATTACGAGACGATTCAAAAAGTAATGAATGAACAGTCGCCAGAGTCTGTGCGCACTGAACCGATGACCCCAGGAACCTTGATGTTGTTCAACGGGCGTTGGAGTATGCATCGGGTGACCGCGATTGAAGGTGATGTGCCGCGCTACGTTGCGCTCTTGGCGTACGACACCAAACCAGGGACCGACTCGACTGACACGCTCAAGATGTCGCGTTACGGACGACTACCTGCGCAAAAAAATGGAGACCTGTGATGAGTGAATGGTTTGAAGTAGGCGAAGGATTTGCGGGCGATGGCGCGAATGCAGCGCACATCAACACTGTTTTGGGAGAAAAATCTGGACCAGTGGGCGGGGCATTTGTCACTACTTTGGGATCGCCAAAAGTGGGGCACATCCCATTTTTGGTGGTGTGGAAACCCAATGTGCCAGTCACTCCGGCGACCTTATTCGTCAACAAGGCGGCGATTGCCAACGATCGTCATGGCGAACTCACGTGGGGAGCCGCTCAAGCCGGGGTTGCCCATGGGGTCACCGAATATGCCTCGACACGATTCGTTGAAATTGGTCAAAGTGACGCATTTGTCCTGCTCACAGCGGTATGGGTCAACCCAGAGGCCGATGACGCCGAAGCGGTCTATCGCAATAATCATCAAGCCACAGTCGCGGCGCTTGAGCAAGGCTCGGCGTCGCCCGCGCAGTCGCTCGCCATCCTTGAACACCTTGCCGGGGGTCAACCGAGTAACCCGTACTTCATTCGCGGGTGAAGGAAACTTGGGTTTGGAAGTGCCAAGCAAATCTCTTGTGCGCTTGCGCGCTGCCATCTGTCAGGGCTTTTGTCAAATTTCCCCTTGCATTAGGGGTCGCCGATAGAGCAGAATGACATCCATGTAGTTACACGTGTGGAACTGCCCTGCGCATTGCGCGGACAAGAACCACACACGAGTGACCTAAGGGTCAAGATGGCAGGCAGCCACATGAACGAATCGATGAGCGAGAACAACAACTGGCAGGACCAAGCGAACTGCTTGGGTGTCGACCCCGACCTCTTTTTCCCCGAGCGCGGAGCTTCCACTCGTGAGGCCAAAGAAGTGTGCCGTGGCTGTGTTGTCCGCATGGATTGCCTCGAGTACGCCCTGGTGAATGGCGAGAAGTTCGGCATTTGGGGCGGCTTGTCCGAGCGTGAACGTCGTCGTTTGCGTCGTCAGCGCGCTCAATCAAATCGTCGTATCGCTACCGCCTGAGTTTTCGCGCTAGGCCACGAATGTGTAGCCGTGCTGACGGCGAAATTCGATGGTGTGTTCTGAACTGAGATCAAGTTCATTCCAACGGTTTTCAGAAATCTTCTTCAGCGCGCTGTGGGCGATGAGGCCGACGAGTTCGCAATGGTCAATTGCAACATTGTGTTGATGAGCAATGTTGACCACCCGATCAGTCGCAATGTCGGGCCCGATGCGTTCAGGTTCGATCAGGTTCATGCTGACTTGCCACTGATCACCAACTTGTAATGCCAAAGTTCGAATACCGTCGCCCCGAACCGCGCGCGCGATTTCACGTGCTGAACTTTCAGAAGCGTTGGCATCAAGCCAGACGTTGTACGCGACTAAATAATTTCGAGCGCCCACACACATCGCACCAGCAGTCAGGTGGGGGATACTCGGACCGCATTGCGGTTGCAGAAGAGTCCAAGCATCGCGACGAATATCAGGCAACGTTCGTTCGGTGCCGTAGAGAAAACACGGCACCAATAATTCTGAACTGACCCAGTTGGCAAACGCATCGCGCGCAACAATCGCATCATCCATCGTTGAACCCTCGAGCGGCACGAATGGGACAACATCAACAACACCAAGTCGCGGGTGAACACCTTGATGCGCATCAAGGTGGAGCAACTCAACAGCTTGACGAGCAAGTCGACGCGGCGCATCAACGTCGAGCAAAGTAAAGACACTGCGGTTGTGGTCGGGGTCAACATGAACATCAAGAAGATCGTCGGCACACACGGCAACAAGTTGCTGCAAAACATCACGATTGCGACCTTCACTGATATTGACGACGCATTCAAGCACAGCACCACTTTGACATATCCACCCATCGCTCACTCAGCACTACGACTGCTAAGTTCAGCACGAGGCACCGGCAAAGAAATGGGGTAGGTGTGCAACTCATTCATCCACATCCTTTTGAACCCAATTGGAAGGCTCGTTGGATTTGGCATGGTCCTCCGGCATTGACGATGGAAACGGCCACCCGCCCAGTAATGAGCGACCCGACGGACAAAGTCGTTCTCTTCCGACGCGAATGTGAAGTGTCAGAATTACCCTCAATCGCCCCCGCTCGAATCTGGGTTGATGGGCGTTACATCTTGCGCATCAATGGCAGTGTGGTTGCTCGTGGTCCGGTGCGCGCTGAACCCCGCAGTGCGCATTACGACGTCGTTGATGTGGCACCGTACTTAGTGCGCGGAACCAACGTTTTTACCATTACGGCACGCCATTTCGGTGAGTCCACTTCATGGTGGGTCCCGGTACCACCGACGTACTCATTAGGTGCAGGCTCAGTGGTTTTTGAAGCATTCATCAACAATGAATGGATTATCACCGATCGTTCATGGAAGTCGCAACGGGGCGAAGCATGGAGAGCAGTTCCGGTACCTGGTGACGTGGCCTGTTTGCCCTTGGAGTCATTTGATGCAACGCAACATCCATGGGGTTGGGAGTTCGTGGGCTTTGATGATTCATCGTGGAAGGCTGCTTTTGAAATCACTCCGCGACACACGGGAGCCGACGGTCGAAAATCTCCACCGAGTTCACCTTTCGGAATGTTGCGACCGCCAGTACGAACTGCGTTCCAAGGTGGCAATTCGCATGTAGCAAAAGACATCGGCAATGCGCGTGTCGTTGGTTCACAACATAACGCCGATCCAGTTCGCCAGGTATTGCTTGATCAAGACACGCCAATGTCGACAGAAGATAACGCCGTTGAACTTCGTTACTTTGATCTTGGTCACATTGCCGCTGGGCTCATGACCTTACGAATTCGTAATGCAGTTCCGGGAACCGTTATTGATATTGCAGTCTCCGAACATATTGATAGCTCAAACAAATTGGTGACGTTGGGTCAACATGCTGGCTTGCGTTATATCTGTGATGGTGAGATCGGAACATTTGAATCATTTGACATTCTCGGCATGCGCTATATCCACGCAGCGATTCGCACACCTGACAACAATGAATCGTCGGTTGATCATGCAAAAATTGAATTAGCGATCGAAGTTACCGATCAACATCGACCTCGTCCCGCTGGTGCATCGTTTGAATGTTCAGATCCACAACTAAATCTGATCCATGCAATTGGTCTACGTACCGTCGATCTATGCGCGCTTGATGCGTACGTTGATTGCCCAACACGTGAACAACGAGCCTGGACTGGCGACTCGGTCGTGCATCAAATGGTTGACTTTGTATCAAACCCTGATTGGTCAATGCCGTTATGGCATCCGCAATTAGCGACGCATTTACGACCTGATGGAATGTTGGCGATGGCTGCGGCTTCAGATTTTGCTGCCGATGATCGGATGTATCTCCCCGATTGGGCATTGCATTGGATTCATTCCATCTTCAACATCTATCGCTACGCCGGTGACAAAGAAATTGTGAGTGAATACTTATCAATCGCCGAACGGGTTTTGCGCTGGTTTGAATCATTCTTGGGTGATGACAATCTGTTACACGATGTCACCGGCTGGGCACTGACCGATTGGGCGAGCGTGTACATGAATGGATGTGCATCAACAACTAACGCATTGTGGGCTCGTGGTCTCGATGAATTTGCTGAGATGAGCGAATGGATCGGAAATTCAGCAAACGCGAATTGGGCAAGGTCGCGTCATCAATTGGTGAAAGATGCCTTCGAAGTTTTCTGGGACGAATCACGGGGCGTATATATCGATCACATTGTTGATGGCGAGCGTCGTCCCGAAGCCGCGCAGCATCCTGGTGCATTGGCGATTGTGGCGCGACTCGTGCCTGAAGATCGCGTGGCGCGCGTGGTTGCGGGCATCACTGATCGCCGCAAACTGATTCGTCACTCGTTTGTGATGGATCGCCTCACCGTCGACGGCGATGGTCAGGGATTCGTCTTTCTCATGAACGGGTTTCCTGCCCAGCCACCTTGGGATGTTCACCATCAAATGGTTGAAGCCGAACCATTTTTTCAATATGTCGTGCACGACGCACTGGCGGCAGCGGGTCGACATGATTTGATTCTCGAGTCATGTCGCAGTTGGCAAGTGTTTGTGGATGCGGGCGAAACCACTTGGCCCGAGTGTTGGGTGGGTGGCACAAAATGCCACGGCTGGTCGTCTACTCCGACGAGCGATCTCGTGCGATATATCGCTGGTATAACGCCGGGCGATCCTGGGTATGCCTCGGTGCGGATTGCTCCAGTTCTGGGCGACCTGGAGTGGGTGAAAGCCACAGTGCCGACACCTCATGGCTTTGTCACTGTTGAGGCTCGAGCCGATGGCACTGTGCTGATTGACAGCCCTGTTCCGGTGCTACCCTCGCATACATGATTGCTGGCTTTTTTGATGGACCTGAGGTCATCGTTGTACTCGTCGTGGTTTTGGTGCTTTTCGGGGGCTCGCGCATCCCGAAACTGGCCAAGAACCTTGGTCAGGCCCAGAAGGAATTTAAGAAGGGCCTCGCCGAAGGATCCAAAGCCGAGGACGAATCAAAATCAGAGTGACTCACTGATCCGAGCCCGGTTGGGCGCGGATCACAGTTGATTGGTCGTTCAGATCGCCTGGAGTGCGATGCGGCGACGTTTGCCGATGCGGCGACGTTCGCGCTCGCTGCAACCGCCCCACACACCGTGATCGATGTGATTTTCAAGGGCGTATTCCAGGCAAGCGGCGGTCACAGAACAGGTCGCGCAAATCTTGCGGGCCTTATCGACGCCCACCCCATCGCTGGGGAAAAACGTATTAGGCGGGTAGGCACGACAAGCGCCTTCGGCCATCCAGGTGGCTACTGATTCTTCATTCATGAGTATTTCTCCTTGTGCGAAGGTGGTTTCCGCCCGCTTCGCCCTTTGAGAAGTTGAGTTCTCGGTGACCCCAGTAAGACGTTTACCGAGGCTGATTGAGTTCCCAACCGCTTTCAGTTAACCATGCCTGGCTCGGGAGAACCAGTCAGGGTTAGTTCTGACACGTAAGTATCGCCGATAGGGTTTGTCTGACCAGCGGTTTTCCTGGTGAGAAATCGGTAAGTTTTGTGGCACACGCCTGAGAATTCGCCAAGATCTTGCCCGACCAACGGCTTTTCGCACTCAAGGAGTCCCATGTCCGATCTACACACCTCAGCACAATCTCGAGCACATGTCCGCATCGTGTTTCTCGGCCCAGTAGCTCCGCACTGGGACGTTGTTGGCGACTTTGGCGATCGAGTCGTCGTCGAAGAATTCCGCACACGTGCCTTGGCGCGTTTAGTTCTGTTGCCGTACACCGATCCGCAGTTCAAGCGCAACCGTGAGCGCATCATGCGTGATGGTGAGCGCGAAAACGTGACCGTCGAGTGGGATCTCGGCTTTGACGAGAACCTTTCCTGAACTTCAGGTAAATACGCCGACATCGTGTCGGTGCTGACTATTGAATGGGATCCGCGTGGATCATCGTTTACTGAACCGAGAACTGAGTTGGCTTGATTTCAACGAGCGCGTCTTGCGTCTCGCCACCGAGCCAGGCATCCCGCTATTAGAGCGGTTGAAATTTTGCGCCATATTCTCGTCCAACCTGGACGAGTTTTATCAGGTACGTGTCGCGGCCATGAAAGACCAAGAGGCTGCTGGCATTACAGCTCGCTTGCCTGACGGTCTCACTCCGGCCCAACAACTTTCAAAAGTGTTGACGCGAGTTCAAGAATTATCGCAGCGTCAACAGCGACTCTTGAACGATGTGTTGTTACCGCAACTCAAGCGCGAAGGTGTGGAGCTGTGTGAGTGGGCCGATCTCACCAGTGAAGAAATTGCCTACCTTGATGACTTTTATGAGCGACGAATTTTTCCGGTACTGACACCTTTAGCAGTTGACCCGGCACACCCATTTCCGTATGTATCGAACCTGGCTCTCAGCGTTGCCACCATTGTGCGTGATCCATCAACTGATGAAGAGCGTTTTGCGCGGGTCAAGGTTCCGACCCTTTTCCCTCGACTGTTGGCGTTGCCCGGTGGAATGCGTTTTGTGCCCGTTGAACAAGTGATTATTCAGAATCTTGAAACACTATTCCCCGGCATGAAGGTTGCTCACTCAACAACTTTCCGTATTACTCGTAATGCCGACTTGTCACTTGAAGACGAAGACGCTGACGACTTGTTGCAAGCAGTTGAACTCGAGTTGCGTCGTCGCCGATTTGGTCGTGCGGTTCGACTTGAGATTGATCACAATGTTTCCCCGGAAATGTTGGCGCTTTTGATCGAAGAACATGATCTCACCGAACTTGATGTGACCCCGGTGAATGGACTGGTTGATCTGACTTGTTTGTGGCAAATGCATGCAGTTGATCGACCGGATCTGAAAGATGATCTATGGCAACCGGTAACGGCAGGGCGATTGGCTGCAGCAGAAGAACTTGATCGTTCAATTTTCGCTGTAGTACGTGAACGCGCTCTGTTGCTTCACCACCCATACGAAAGCTTCGCCAGTTCGGTTGAAGAATTCTTATCGCAGGCTGCTGACGATCCGCGCGTGCAAAGTATCAAGATGACTTTGTACCGCACGAGTGGCGATAGTCCGATTGCACGACATCTCATTAGAGCCGCCGAACGCGGTGTCCAAGTTGCAGTGCTCGTCGAATTAAAGGCTCGTTTTGATGAAGCCACCAACGTCACGTGGGCAAAAGCTTTTGAACGCGCCGGTGTTCATGTGGTGTACGGAGTTGTTGGACTAAAGACTCACGCGAAATGTGTTTTGGTGGTGCGCGAAGACAGCGACGGTTTGCGTCGTTATGTGCACCTCGGTACGGGCAACTACAACTCGCGTACGGCTCGGTTATATGAAGACCTTGGTTACATCACGAGCGAACCTGATATCACCACTGATGCCGCGCAGTTGTTTAATCACCTCACTGGCTACAGCCGCGATGTTGAATACAGCCGACTTCTGGTGGCCCCCGATTACTTGCGTCGGCGATTGATTGATCTCATTCGTGGTGAAGGCGAGATGGGCGAGCGCGGTCAAATCACGATCAAGGTCAACTCATTGGCTGACGCCGAAATGGCCGAAGAGCTGTATGCCGCCAGTCAAAAGGGTGCCAAAGTCGATCTGATTATTCGTGGTCTGTGCTGTTTACGGGCCGGTGTGCCTGGGTTAAGCGAGAACATCCGAGTGCGATCGGTCTTGGGGCGCTATCTCGAACACTCCCGAGTCTTCCGTTTTGCCAATGGGCAAGGCGACGGGCTGCCACTGCACCTCATTGGCTCAGCCGACCTGATGGGGCGGAATTTAGATAAGCGAGTCGAAGTGTTAACCCCGTTGACCCATCCCAAACACCAAGACTGGCTCAACAAAACCTTTGAAACTTTGCTGTCAGATACGGCTGCGGCGTTCGAATTGTTGCCCGATGATTCGTGGACACGCGTCGGACCAGCACTTTTCGAGCCTCATCCGCAACGAATCCTGTATGAGTGGGCCGCTCACCAACAAACCCGACGGATTAGTCGTGAGTAGGTTAAACCCAAGATGTTCCCGTGAGTTAACCTCTCGTTCATCTGAACAACAGGTAAACGAAAGATTGCCTTTCTAAGGTTCGGCTCACACGGTACGTGAACCCGTGTGATACCTACCCAAGGAGACATATTCAAATGAAACTCAAACAGTGGTCGCTCCTCGCAGCCATGACCGTCGCCCTTCCACTCGCCGCATGCGGTGGAGACGACAGCGCTTCAACCAACTCAGAGGCTCCGGCTTCATCGGATGCACCCGTTTCAACCGATGCCCCATCAACTAGTGAAGGTGGCAGCGTTTTCGTGACTGGTTCATCAACTGTTGAACCCATCTCAATCAAGGTCGGCGAACTCGCCGGAACTGCCGATGGCGGCAACCTCAAGGTCACTGTTGAAGGACCCGGAACTGGCGACGGCTTCAAGAAGTTCTGTGCTGGTGAAGGTGACATCACCGGTGCCTCACGAGCCATCAAAGACGAAGAAGTCACGATGTGTGCTGACGGTGGCGTTGAGTACATCGAACTTGCTGTCGCAATTGACGGATTGACCGTAGCCACGAGCCCGGCAAATACCGCCGTTGAATGTCTCGACAAGGCCGCCTTGTACGCCTTGGTCGGACCCGAATCTGAAGGTTTCTCGAGCTGGGCTGACGCCAACGTCATCGCTGCAGAATTGGAATCAGCATTCGCAACGTTGCCCGACGCTCCGTTGAGCGTTTATGGACCCGGTGAAGAAAGCGGAACCTACGACTCGTTCGTTGAGTTCGCGATTGACAAAATCTCGGAGGAACGCGGAGTCGATGGCGCAACTCGTGCCGACTACACCGCTAGCCCCAATGACAACGTCATCGTGGACGGCATTGAAAGTGCTGACACTTCACTTGGTTGGGTGGGCTACGCCTACTACAAGGCTGAAGAAGAGCGAATGAAGGCCATCGCCATTACCGACAAAGAAGGCAACTGTGTCGTCCCGACCGATGAGACCATCGCCGATGGTTCATACCCCTTCTCCCGCACGCTGTACATCTACGTGAACAAGGCCAACGCTGCTGAAAACCCAGCCGTTGCCGCTTACGTTGACTTGTACTTGTCGGCCGAGGGTATTGAGCAGGTCAGCGCAGCTGGCTACGTACAGCTCGAATCGGCTAAGCAGCAATTGTCCCTCGACGCATGGACTGCGCGAGGCTAAGAGTTATGAATGGGTTGTTGGCTGTCGCGGATCTCCGAGGAGATCCGCGACGCCGCGCTCATGATCGGCGCATGCGCCGTTTGTTAGGTGGATCAGCGATCATCACGATTATCGTGAGTGGGCTGATTTTGTTTGTTTTGGCTCGTGGCACCCTTGACTTCCTGAGTTCAATTAACTGGGATTTCGGCATTCTGCGCGACATGAGTACCGCCCCAGGCTGGTTCCCCCGGCGCGAACGTTTTGACCTGCTCACGATCTTTTTCGGCAGTGTCATCATGGGATTGATCGCCATGTTGGTCGCAGTACCGCTTGGTTTAGGCACGGCCGTTTATCTCAGCGAATTTGCTCCGTCAAAGGTTCGCAAGATTCTGAAACCAATCGTTGAAGTTTTGGCTGGCATACCGTCGGTCATCGTCGGTTATTTCGCTCTGAAATTCATCGCTCCAAATATTGTGAGCCCAATTTTTTCGCCCGATCAGCCCCGCAACATGTTGGTCGCTGGTTTAGCCATCGGTGTTTTAGTTGTGCCGATCATGGCGTCAATTAGTGAAGACGCACTGCGAGCCGTCCCATCGTCGTTGCGTGAAGCAAGTTATGGCATTGGCGCGCGCAAGAGCACGACCACTATTCGTGTCGTTATCCCAGCAGCCGTTTCAGGAATTGTTGCTGCCTTCATCATCGCGACGTCGCGAGCAATCGGCGAAACCATGGTGGCCGCGATGGCAGGTGGCCGTGATGGTTCGGGACCGCGTACATTGAATCCGCTTGACCCTGGTCTCACAATGACCGCGGCGATGACCAACGCAGCAGGTGGCACCGATCAAGTGAATGCAGGTGCACCATTCCAAGTTTTGTTCTTTGTTGGTTTGCTCTTGTTTTTAATGACGATGACACTCAACGTCATCGGAGACCGTTTCGTTCAACGCGTTCGGCAGCAGTACTAGGACATCATGGCCATCGTCACCGAATCTCAGCGCTCAGTCACTCGTAGTGAAGTACAAAAAGCTATTACTCGGCAAAGTCGACACTTGCCATCAATTGCGCTTGGTGTTGTCCTTCTAGTTGCTGTCACTTTTACATTGCTCACGTTGTTCGCCCTACTCGCTCGGATCATTACTCAAGCCATTCCTGCACTGACGGAAAAAGGCACTGGATTCTTGACCGACACCATCGGTTCAGAAGCCAGCAAAGTCGGTATTTGGCCCGGTTTGTTTGGTTCATTCGGAATCGGTCTCGGAGTTCTATTGATTGCTGTTCCACTTGGTGTGGGCGCGGCGATCTATCTTGAGGAATACGCTAAGAAAAATGCTATGACGCGTTTCATCGTGGTGAATATCCGCAACCTCGCTGGTGTTCCTGCGGTGATTTACGGCGTGCTCGGACTCATCATTTTTGTGGGTTGGCTGAAGCCAGTCACCAATGGCGGAAGTGTGATTGCCGCCGCTCTCACATTGGCCACTTTGGTTTTACCTGTCGTCATCATTACGAGCATGGAAGCGATTCGAGCCGTTCCGAGTGGCTTGCGCGATGCTGGGTACGGCATTGGTGCGTCTCGTTGGGAAGTGACACGAGATCATGTGATGCCATACGCGATGCCCGGAATTCTGACGGGAACGGTATTGGCTTTGGCGCGTGCGCTTGGTGAAGCAGCGCCGCTCATCATGATTGGTGCGATCACTGGGTTGCTTCCCGAAACTTCACTGTCCGGAAAATTCACAGCTATCCCGATGTTGATTTACAGCTGGTCAGGTCGCCCTGACTCCGGTGAGAGCAGTGTCGGCTGGTCAAACGCCGCGGCTGCTGCAGGTCTTGTTCTATTGGTGTTGGTTCTGGCATTCAACGTTGTCGGAATTTTGTTACGTAATCATTTTGAAGCGAAGCGAGTGGGTTCATGATGAATCACGAAGGTGCGGGCAAATCCAGCGTGGCAGCGACAGCAGTTCCGCTTATCTCAGAGGTCAAGGAGCGCCACATGGCAACTGAAAACAACGAACTTCCGGTTTTTGCAGTGAAGGACTTGAGCGTGAAATACGGCGAGTTCCGAGCCGTTCGTGATGTCACGCTCGATATTCGTGAACACGAAATCACTGCATTCATTGGTCCATCGGGTTGCGGCAAAACGACAGTTTTGCGTTGCCTGAACCGGATGAATGATTTCATCGACTCGGCCAAGGTTGAGGGTCTCGTTGAATATCACGGTGCTGACCTGTACAACTCTGAGGTCAACCCCAACGAAGTTCGTCGTCGAATCGGCATGGTATTCCAAAAGCCCAACCCATTTCCGAAGAGTATTTTTGACAATGTCGCTTACGGTCCACGATTAGTCGGCAAAATGTCGAAGTCCGATTTGAACGATTTAGTGGAACGTTCATTGCGTCGCGCCGCCTTGTGGGATGAAGTCAAGGACCGTCTGAAAGCCTCGGCGCTCGGTTTGTCGGGCGGTCAGCAACAACGATTGTGTATCGCTCGCTGTATCGCCGTCGAGCCTGATGTCATCTTGATGGACGAGCCGTGTTCTGCGCTCGATCCCATTGCCACGGCACGTATTGAAGACTTGATGCAAGAAATTAAGAAGGACTACACGATCATTATCGTGACGCACAATATGCAGCAGGCTGCTCGTGTGAGTGACCGAACTGCCTTCTTTACGACTGAAGTGAATACTGAGAGCGACCGTCGCACCGGAGTTATGGTTGAGTTTGATCTGACGCAAAAGATGTTCTCGGTGCCATCAGATGAACGAACCGAGTCCTACGTGACCGGAAGATTTGGCTGAGGAGCAGAAAATGACTGAAGCTCGCAAAATATTCCATCGTGATCTGGGCGATGTTCAACAAGAACTGGTGCGAATTTCTGCAGGGGTCGTTGAAAGTATCCCGAAGTGCACCGCGGTTCTCCTTGAACAAGATCTAGCTGGTGCCGAAACCATGATCATGGCCGACGACGAAATTGATGCGCGCACGATTGATCTTGAAGATCGTTGTATTCAGATCTTGGCGCTGCAGGCGCCGGTGGCCGGAGAACTTCGTCAAGTGATATCAGCTCTCAAGATTTGTGCCGAAATTGAACGGTCTGCTGACTTAGTGGTCAATATTTGTAAAGCCGCTCGCCGAATTTACGGTCACGATTTCGATCCCAAGTTGCGGGGTTTGGTACTCAAGATGTCCGAGCAGGCTCGTCACCTATTTAGTGAAGCGACGAGTTCATATATGACGATGGATGCCGCTCGTGCTGCCGCGATTGACGACATGGACTCTTTCTTAGATGATTTGCAACGTCAGTTCATCCAGGCCATTTTTGAATCTCACGCGGCCGGTCGCATTGACCTTCAGGTTGCGATTCAGTTGGCGGTCGTGGCGCGTTTCTACGAACGTATCGGTGACCATGCGGTGAACATTGGCGAAAAAGTTCGCTTCCAAGTGACCGGTTTGCCCCCAGACCACTCAGGTGCGGCCCGTCATCGTCAGCGGGTCGTTGGTGACCCAACCCCGCTCGGTGGCATTGCACGACCTCAGGAAGTTCCACCACCTAGTGCATGAGTTTTCTCTTTGTTCACTGCGAATTTACGGAGTTGTAGGTAGCGGTACATATGCGTTATCTAGGTTCGTTCACCGTGAGTTCATTCGCCTGTCGGATCGATAACAAGTGAATCGCCTCGCTCATGACGAACTGCTAGACCTACGCTCTGAACTTCTGCGGGTTACAGCAAGTTTGGTTGAAAGTATCCCTCGTGCCACTCAAATTTTGCTTGAGCAAGATCTCGAAGGCGCTGAATACCAAATTCTCGCTGATGATGAGTTTGATTCGCGCACAATGGAACTTGAGGATCGCTGTATCGCCTTAATGGCCTTGCACGCTCCGGTAGCGAGCGAACTTCGCCACGCTGTCACGATTATGAAGATGGCCGCCGACATTGAGCGATCGGCCGATCTAGTGGTCAATATTTGTAAAGTCGCTCGTCGGATTCATGGAATTCAACTTGACCCGAAAATGCGAGGTCTCATCGGTCGCATGGGCACTCAGGCCCAAATCTTGTTCCGACACGCCATCCAGGCCTACGCCGATCTTGACTTGCCAATGGCTAAGGCAGTTGATGACATGGACTTGTTCTTGGACTATTTACATCGGCAGTTCATTGAGAGTATTTTCGAATCACACAGTGCTGGAACAATTGATCTTTCAGTGGCAATCCAGATGGCTGTTACCGCCCGCTTCTACGAACGCATTGGTGATCATGCGGTCAACGTGGCCCATTTTGTTTGCTACCTGATTACCGGTGAGATTCCGCCAGCTGGCGATCACCGTCGTGGTGGTCGTATTGGTGATGCTGACTCAAACTTTGAAGGACTTACATCGTGAGTTTTCTTCTTGGTCTCTTGGTGGGTTTGGCCGCTGGCGTCGTGAGTTACTTGCTGTTTGCCGCATCCTCACGAAAGAGTTCAGTCATTGTGGTTAACGCTGACTCTGGAGCCGAGGAAGTTCATCCAAATGAAAACATTGAATCAAGGCTTCTTATTCGTGATGCGGTGAACTCATTAAGTGTCGGAGTCGTGGTTGTTGGAACCGACGGAAAAGTGATCTTCCGCAATAAATTGGCCGAAAGCGTCACGGGTGTTATTCACTCAGATGTTCTTGTTGAAGAAGTAGTTGAACAGCACCTATCGGTTGCACTGAGTGGTGAAACTAAGCGCCAAGTACTTGATTTGTTCGGACCTCCCCGCAGAGTATTTGCAGTTTCGGCCACCCCGTTAGCGATTGGTGGGGCGGTGGCGATGACGGAAGACATCACCGAGCGGTATCTTGTTGATGCAGTCCGCACCGATTTTGTCGCCAATATCAGTCATGAATTGAAAACTCCCGTCGGCGCGCTTGCTGTCTTGGCTGAAGCGTTGTCACAAGAAGACGATCTTGAGATCATTCATCGACTCTCTGAGAAGATGGTTGATGAAGCGATTCGCGTTGGGCGCACCATTGACGATTTGCTGGAACTGTCTCGTATCGAGTTCGGTGGAGAGGCCGTGAAAGATGAAGTTGACGCTGCGGTCATATTGACTGAATCAATTTCGCGAGCGGCCCCATTGGCTTCATTGCACTCAATCAAGATTGCGATGGCCGAGTTGTCTACTCCACTCAAAGTTGTCGGTGATCGGCGCCAATTGGTGTCGGCAATTGGCAATCTGGTGGAAAATGCCGTGAAGTATTCCGAGTCGGGTTCATCAGTGGAAGTTTCTGCTCGTCCAGATGGCGACTCGGTTGAGTTTGCCGTCACCGACTTTGGTCTCGGTATTCCAGCACGTGATCTTGACCGTGTCTTTGAACGTTTTTATCGGGTCGACCGCGCTCGTTCGCGTGACACCGGTGGAACTGGTTTGGGTTTGGCAATTGTGCGCCATGTCGCCAACAACCACGGTGGTGATGTCTCGGTAACGAGCATTGAGGGTGAAGGGTCAACCTTCTCACTCAAGATTCCAAAGTTCGTCAGACGAGAGCAAGATATGAGAGAGAGTGCCTAATGGGAATGCAAACTGTGCTGTTAGTTGAAGATGAAGAAAGCTTCATTGATGCATTGACGATCGGACTAAAAAAAGAAGGCTTTCGTGTTGAAGTCGCACGCGATGGCATGGAGGCGCTGGCAAAGTTTGACATCGTTCAACCTGATGTCGTGTTGCTCGATGTGATGCTGCCGAAAATTTCCGGAATTGATGTGTGTCGTCAATTGCGTAAGCGGACTCAGGTGCCGATCATCATGGTGACCGCCAAAGGTGCCGAAATTGACACTGTGGTCGGTCTTGAAGTTGGAGCTGATGACTACATCACCAAGCCATATCGGATGCGCGAATTGGTGGCACGGATGCGAGCGGTTCTTCGTCGTTCGGCCGCCGATCAGGGAGTTAAGGTGTCAGACCTTGATGACAACGCTCTTGAAATTGGGGCAATCGCCCTCGACCCTGATCAACACCGTGTCTTGGTGAAGGGTGAAGAAGTCGCCATGCCGTTGAAGGAATTTGAGTTATTACATTTACTTCTGGCTAATGCTGGACGAGTACTTCCGCGTGAAACCTTGATTGACCGTGTGTGGGGAACCGATTATGTCGGTGACACCAAGACGCTTGACGTCCACATCAAGCGATTGCGCAGCAAAATCGAGGATGATCCGGCAGTTCCAACACGGATCGTGACCATCCGTGGTTTGGGCTACAAATTTGAGCGTACGAAGAGTTGAACTTCCACTTTGCTTCACACACGCTCACCTAAAGTAGGCGTGTGACCAAGCCGATCGAACAACCATTACCTGGTCGCGGTCGAGGCAAGAATTATGTGCCGCCCAAACTTCAACATCATTTTCAAGTGAGTCCGTTTACCCGCTTAGTTCGGGTGCACGCATTGATGGCGGCCGGTGAAGCCGCTATGGCAGTTGCCTTGGCGGACTCGTTGTTTTTGTCCATCACTCCAGGTGAAGCTCGCGGCCGAGTGCTGTTGTTCTTGGCGGTGAGTTTCGCCCCATTTTTGATTTTGGCCAAGTTCATTGGCCCCGTGATCGATCGAATGCCGGGTGGTCGTCGGCTGTTGATTTTGTTGATTGCGACGTTACGCGCCATCGTCATGGTTTTAATGGTGTCGCAGCTTGATTCGCTGTTGCTCTTTCCGCTGGCCTTCGTGGCGATGGTTCTGAACAAGACATACTCAGTTTCTAAGTCGGCGCTTGTGCCTGCACTGATTAAGTCAGATAACAATCTGGTTGAAGCCAACGCCAAGCTGGGCGTGACCGCGGGCATCGTTGGATTTTTGGCGGCGATTCCGGCTGGCGTTTTGAGTTTGATTTCTTCAAAGGCGACATTGGTCTTTGGCGCAGTCATCTTTGCTATTGCAGCACTGAATGCGTTGCGCTTCCCGAAACAGGCGGTTGCTAAAAACGAACCTGCCGAGTTAGAAGTTCAGGAACTCAGACAGCCCGGGATCGTCATTGCAGTTTCGGCAATGAGTTTGGTTCGAGCGAGTGTGGGGTTTGTATTCTTTCATCTCGCCTTTTGGTTTGCTGATCCGCAACGGGCTGAAGTAGTGGGCACGGATACCAACGGATTATGGACTCAAGTCAAATATCACTTTGGCCCACAATTTGGCACGATGTGGTTTGGAATCGCAGTCAGTATGGCGGCGATCGGCTCATTGCTGGGCAACCTCAGTGCCAAACGATTGAACAAGCTTCAGCGCATTGAATACTTACTTGTCATTGCACTGGCAATCATCGGAGTTGCCGGTTTGCTCACTGCTCTGACTTCGGTGACGATCACCGCATTGCTTTTGATGGCCTTAGTGAACTATGCGGCAGCCATTGGCAACATGGCTTTTGAATCAATCGTTCAGCGTGATGCTCCCGACGCCAACCGTGGTCGCGCACTAGCGAATTACTACACGCGTTTCCAATTGATGTGGGTTGCGGCCGGAATTATTCCAGTGTTGCTCGAACTGCCAGGAGTCGTCGGTTTTGGAATTGTGGCTGGCATTGGCTTTAGTGGCGCGTTGATTTATTGGGTGGGCTTGCGCCAAATAGCGTTAGGAGCCGAACCTGCATCGGTCGTTGCTCAATTGCGGCAACGTTTCAGTCGTTCTCGCTAATTTCAAGTCGAGCGAGCCACAACCCTGGCGCATCGAGTTCGGAAAGAGTTGGCAAATTTGCTGCCGAGATATAGAGCGGTGCGAGACCACCTTCACCCATTCGTTCAATCACACCTTGAACAAAGTTGCGACCTCGTTCAACTTGCTGACGATTGATATGCAGTCCAAGTAGTTTTTCAACAAAGACGGTTTCGTCGCCCGATTCAATTCGGCGACGGCGGGCGGCTTCGGCGATACGGGAAGGATTTCCGAGCACTCGTGAACCAACTGCATCAGTCATGTGATCGGACCAACCAATGATGAGACCAAGCAACGCGTCAAGTTGTGGTTGCAAACGATTTTGTTCTTCTGATCGAACTGCGCCCAACATAAGTTCGGGATCACCGAGAATTTTCTGAAGCGAGCCCATCAGTTCATTGGGATCGGTTGAGTCAAGATTGGACAACTTGTCGGTGATAGCCGACGGGTCGGGGCGAAAGCCCGCGATAAATGATTGAACCATGTCGGTGACAGCGTCACGAATGTGCGTGATGCTGTAGAGCTGATGCACAACGAGTTCGCGAATCAAAGTCCACATGCGTACATCTTCGAGCGGCAGATCCCATTCGGCCGCGAATGTATCAACAGTGGCGGGAACGATGGCGATTTCATTCTTGACTGGTCGGGGGAGTGGTAGGTCGTATTGGCCCAGTGATTTTTTGGCAAGGTGACCGACCATCGAGCCCACTGTCATGCCCATTGTCATCGGAGCAATCATGTTGGTGATACCAGCAAACATTGTCGCGAAAGGGTCGCTGTCGGATGATGAGTCAGTTGGATCGTTTTGGTGAGAGCTCAGCGCTGTAGCCAATTGAGTAAAAAGAGGACGGTAGTCATCAAGTGTGCGTTGAGCCCAAGCACCTGGTGTCACCATGACAGGTTCGACTGAACTGGCAGTGGTGATATCGCCGAGTCCGGTGATTTGATGAACATGCATTCCAGCAATGCGGGCAAGGTTGGCGTATTCAATACGCACGAGTGGATCGACGTTGGGCTCGGTCTGTCCATCAGTTGCAGTCACCAACGCAATTTGACGAGCGGTATCCCACTGGATGGGTCCTTGGGTGTTGAACATTTTCATCATGTCGCCGAACATGGGCATGTTGCCAAATATGTTTCCGGACATATTTCCGAACATGTTGCCAAACATATTTTTGGAGTTGTCGTCGTCGTCAGAATCAAAAGGGTTGGGGGAATCTCCAGACACATTGCGAGCATAGAACTAATTGGTGGGGTTTATACAGCGCCGCATATCGCTGTAATGTCGCGGGTGTGACAATGTCAGTGACTGCTCCCGATGAACTGGGGCCCGATCAACTGGGGCACGCCGGTTTGGCTGATGGCGTTTTTGCGACAAATCTGGTGAAAGTCGTTGTGAGTGGCGGGCAATGGCCTCTCGGTAAAAGGGTGATTGATCGTCTGAAAATTGATGGCGGGTTTGACGTACGCGAGATCAACCAGAGTACCGATGTCATTGCTGAACCTCTTGATGTGTTCATCCACCTCGCACCTGGTGACCATGACGCCCTTGTCGAACGTCGGCGGAGTGCTGTCATTGGAACTCCCGAATTATTACAAGCAGCAACAGTTCAAGGTGCTAAACACATCGTGTTGTTGTCATCGGCAATGGTTTATGGCGCTTGGCCAAATAATCCTGTTCCGCTCACGGAAGACACCGCGCTTCGTCCCGATTTCGGTTTTGCCTTTGCGCGTCAATTAGCAACTGTTGAACAACTTGTTGACGATTGGCGTGAGTCGGATGATGATCGCAGCGCAACAGTTCTCCGGCCAGTGCCTGCGATGGCAGCCGATGGTGCATCAAGTTTGGTGCGGGCCCTTGCAGCAGGTATGGGCGGGCGACTAGGTGAAGACGACGTGCCAGCTCAGTTCTTGCACCTTGATGATCTTGCTCAGGCTGTTGTTCTAGCAACTCGCAAAAAATTAGATGGTGTTTACAACGTTGCGCCTGATGGGTTTGTGCATAGTGCTCGCGTGCGTTCGTTATGGGGTATGGCTCCACGTTTACGACTACCTGATCGAATGAGCGAAATTGTGAGTGACATTCGTTGGCGTTTCCAACGCGGACCAATTCCACCGGGGCTACGCCCTTATGTGCGGTCAACGTGGCTTGTTTCTAATGGCCGACTTCGTTCCGAAGGTTGGATGCCGTCCGTGACAAACGAGCAAGCTTTTGTTGAGGGAACTGATGCCAAATGGTGGACAATGTTGACCCCAAAACGTAAGCAAGAAATTGCTTTAGGTGCAATGGTGACCG
>JBIKYT010000032.1:0-23378 GCA_044355095.1 Ilumatobacteraceae bacterium | reverse complement strand
CTTGCTTTATTGATCGTTGTGATTGTCACCGTTTTTGCATCGAGACCCTTTTCATTGTTGTGTTTTGATAGTGATCTCACTCAAGCGATGGGTTATCAGGCGCACTGGTACCACCGGTTGATGTTGTTTCTGATTGCGGCAACCGTCGTCGTTTCATTTCAAACAGTCGGTGCACTTTTGGTATTCGGGATGCTGCTCGCTCCCGCTGGCGTCGGGGCTCTACTCGCGAGACGCATTGTCACGATGATGCTTTGGGCAGCCACTGTGGGCGTGATGTCAACGTATCTTGGGCTGCTGGCCTCGTACCATTTTTCGTGGGCTGCAGGAGCATCGGTTGTTCTCACTGCGGTCACAATTTTCTTTGTGGTGCTCGTCGGTGTCTCTGTGAAAAAGTCGTTGTTGGGTTCGCGCTCATGAGCACCACCGCAGTTGTTGCTCGTCGGCTCAGCGTTGGCTACGGCTCGCGAGTAGTGCTAACCGGGGTTGAAGCTTTTCTGAAACCTGGCGGGTCAACCGCCCTCGTTGGTTCTAACGGTTCAGGTAAATCAACTTTGCTCAAAACTTTTGCGGGTCTCTTGCCAGTGATCGATGGAGGTCTTGAGATCCTCGGAAAGCCAATCGGTGAAGCGTCGGACCGAGTCGCCTATTTGAGTCAGTTTCATCAGAGTGGATTTGTTTTGCCGCTTCGAGCCATTGATGTCGTGCGCATGGGTCGTTTTGATCAACGTTCTCGTTGGTCGCGTCGGAATCGCGAAGATGATGTCATTGTTCGCGAGTCAATGGAAATTTTGAAAGTCGCCGATTTAGCGGATCTTCCCTTACGTGATTTGTCTGGCGGACAACAACAACGGGTGTATTTGGCACAAGTTCTTGCGCGCCGGTCAGATCTCCTGTTACTTGATGAGCCGACTGCTGGTTTAGATGTTCCAGGACGTGCGGCGTATATCGACGCGCTCAGTTTCGAACGTTCTCGTGGAGCAGCAATCGTGACTGCTACGCACGACGTCGGTGAAGCTTCAATGTGTGATCGGGTCATGCTTTTGGCTGGCCGGGTGATCGCTGATGGTCCACCGAATGTGGTGATGACACCCGAGAACTTATTGGAGACATTCGGAATCGGTCTGACCAAAGTCGGCGATCAGCTCGTCGTCACAGAACACCACCACGACCACGATCACTAACTCAAAAACAGTCGTGCTTCTGGTGCAGAATAATTGCGAAATACGTAACGATTCTGCACCAGAAGCACGGGGTTAGTGTTCGTCCCAGTGGTCGCCGTGGGCGGCGTGTAAATGTCCGTCGTGTAAGTAATCAATGTGATCACCATGTGGAACGGCGACGTGTCCACAGTTAGGTCCGTGTTGGTGCTCATGTTGAGCGTGTTCGACGCAACCATCAATAGTGCATTCGTCCCAATGATCCTCATGCTGATGATGCAGATGACCATCATGCACGTAGTCCATGTGATCTTCATGAGGAATGGCGACATGGCCGCAATCGGGTCCATGAACATGTGGATGTTCGTGCTTCACGACAGAATTCTTCACGAAGGAATTATGGCATAGAAGCGGTCACTCAGGAGGAAAGGTGTCACGTAATTCGCGTTTGAGAATCTTTCCCGAAGCGTTGCGCGGCAGCGGATCAGAAACAAAGGCAATTCGGCTCGGAACTTTGAATGCTGCCAAGTTTTTGGCTACGTGAGTTCTTACGTCTTCAGCAGTCAGACTCATGTCTGGTTTGAGCATGATGACACACGCAACTTCTTCGCCGAGCCGCTCGTGGGGAAGTCCGAATACGGCGCACTCGTAAATCTGGGGAAGTTCGTAAATTGAGGCTTCCACTTCGGCGCTATAGATGTTTTCGCCAGCACGTAACACCATGTCTTTAGCTCGATCAAGTACGTATACGAATCCTTCTTCGTCAATCTTTCCGAGGTCACCTGAGCGCAACCAGCCATCAACGATCGTTTCGGCGGTTGCTTCTGGACGATTCCAATAGCCGCGTATGAGGTGCGGTCCTTTGAACCAAATTTCACCAATCTCGTTAGGTCCTAGGCGCTGACCGTCATCGTTGCGAGTTTCGATTTCCAGAATGGGGACACCGCGGCCCGTAGATGTGGGGTGGGAGATGTAATCGGGTCCGGTGTTTTGGGGTCCGTAGGCATTGGTTTCAGTCATGCCGTAACCAATGCCCGGTTGACCTTTTTTGAAATTGGTTGCGACACGCTTCACTAACTCAGGAGGGGCTGGTGCTCCGCCACCTCCAACGTTGGTCAAACTTGAAACGTCATACTTGGAAAAATTGGGACACTCTAAAAGGTCCCACGATTGAGTGGGAACTCCCACGAAGTTGGTGATCTGTTCGCGTTCAATGAGTTGCAAAGCGCGTTCAGGCTCCCACTTGTACATGATGACGAGTTTGAGACCGCCAACGAAACAGCTCATCATGACGGGGATGCAACCGGTGACATGGAAGAGGGGGACAACCAAGATAAATGCAGGGACCAAACTTGGGGGACCATTGGGGTCCTTGGCATCTTTGGGGTAACGAAGATTTTGGATAGTTGTTCGGCACGAGAATGCCATGAGCGCCTGAATGATTGAACGATGAGTGCTAACAGCGCCTTTAGGCCGTCCAGTTGTGCCACTGGTGTACAAAATCGTTGCGTCATCGTCAGGTGAGATTTCGACAACTGGCATTGCTTCGCCGAGCATGATTGAGTCTTCCCAATGGTCGAATCCAGTTGGAAGTGGCTTGAGTGATCGACAAACAACTCCATGGATGCCTAGTCGTGCAACTGACTTGGTTGATCTTTCTGCTCGCTCTTCATCGCACAGCAACACTTTGGCACCACAGTCTTCAAGTGCGAAGTCATTCTCATCTTCGGTCCACCAGGCGTTAAAAGAAACCGAGATCGCACCAATCGACAAAATGGCGGCGAACGACATCACCCATTCGGGATAATTGCGCATCGCAATAGCGACTCGATCACCTTTCTTGACGCCATATTTATGCACCAACATGGCGGCAATAGCGTCAACGTGGTTCATCGTTTCCGAGAATGTCCAACGCTCATCTTCATAGACGAGGAAAACTGTCTCACCTCGTGAGCGAGACAAGTTAAATACTTCCCGCAAACTACCGGGGGCATTTTTGAAAGCCGTGACCTCAACACCGCCTACCTGAATGCGGTGAGTCTCAAAAGGACTTCCCGACGCGGTGAGTTGAGATATGGCTTCTTGATGACTGATTGACATTGTTCCCCCTAGAGCAAGTGCCTGCAAAACAATAGTGCGGCTTAACGTTCATCCATGATCTCGTCAGCAAAGCGGCCTTGGCTAATCAACTCAGCCATTCGCTTCATTGGCTGATCGACATGTCGAAAGAAGTTTTGAAATCCTTCACACAGGTAATTCAGGCCAGGTTCACCATCTGGGGTGCTGATGAATCGATCTTTAGGGCATCCGCCGTTACAGGCGTAGCGAACATCGCATTGTTGGCATATCTGCGGAAGCAATGTTTGTTTATTTCGCCCGAACTGAACTTGTTGGGCTGAAGTCGCGAGGTCAATCATGGGTGTCTCGAGAATATTGCCAAGTTTGTAATTGGGCTCAACGTAGTGATCGCACGAGTACATGTCGCCATTGTGTTCGAGTACTAATGCAGACCCGCAGGTCGGGGCGTGGACGCACAAGCTGTACATACCAACATGGGCGCCGAGAGTCACGTCGAAGATTTGTACAAATACGTCACCAACATCATGGGAGATCCATTCATCAAAAACTGCATTCAAGAATGATCCGTACTGTTCAGCCGTAATCGAGCGCGATGTCACTAAATTTCCCTGCTGCTTATACAGAATTCGTCGACGTCCTGGTTTGTCGGTCCACCCCTTCTCGGCGATCTCCAAATCAACTGGCGTGGAGCGTTCAATGATGGGAATGAATTGCAGATGCTTGGCCCCTAGTTCATCGCGGAAGTAACGATAGACCGCTAGGGGTTCGTCGGCGTTAGCGGCACTGAGCGAGCACAAGATGTTCGTATCAACTTGATAGCGCTTCAATAACTCCCAGGCGCGAATTACCTCTTCAAAACTGCCACGGCCATCTTTCCAAACCCGATACTTATCATGCATTGCTTGGGGTCCGTCAATTGATAAGCCAACGAGAACTGAATGCTGTTTGAGAAACTTGGCCCATTCGTCATTGAGAAGAGTGCCGTTCGTTTGCATGGTGTGTTCAATGATTTGGGTTGGCCGAGCGAACTGATGAATCAAATCAATAACTCGTTGATAAAAGTCCAAGCCCATCAGGGTTGGTTCGCCACCTTGCCAGGCCACTGAAACCGGTCCGTCTGGTTGGCTCTCAAAGAGTTGACGTAGGTAGGTTTCTAACGTTTCAGACGACATCCGCATGCTCTCGCCGGGATAGAGAGCGTCTTTCGACAAAAAGAAGCAGTAAGTGCAATCAAGGTTGCAGATGGCGCCAGTTGGTTTGGCGAGGAGATGGAATGAAGTTTGGGTCAACCGTGAAGTGGTCGGTTGCGAATTAGTCATTCCAGTTAGTCATTCCAGTTAGTGATTCCAGTTAGTGATTCCAAGAACGATGCCACAAAAGGGGATTGGCCGCAGAGTCGGCTGGTGATCCGGGTTTTGCGTTGCCAAGCCACAGAGCCAAGTCGAGATCACGAGCTGGGTGGTTTGTCTCACCAACAGTTGTTCCGTCGGCGTAATAGATAATCGTCATTACTGAACGCATGACATCGGTGTTATTGGCGGGTGCGCTGTGCAATGTCCAACCCAAGTGGAAGGTTGCATCGCCAGCCATAAAGGGGCCGTGCGATTCAAGCGAATATCCACGCTCTTCAACCAAGTTGTCAAAGAAAGCTTGTGACGCGTCGCCAATGACCTCTTCGCCAAGGTTTCCGTCCCGCCAAGATTCGTTCGCGAATACCACGCCACCGATTTCAGACGGAACGTCGATTGTCGGCATCCACATGGTGATTGTGCGATCGGTATTGAGTGGCCAGTACACCTGATCTTGATGCCATGGGGTGAAACCACCACCAGGCTCCTTGTATAGGGCTTGATCGTGGTACAAACGCACACCGTCAACTCCGAGTAATTCAGCGGCTACGCGTGCGAAGCGTTGGGCAAAGACAAACTCTTTTACTTTGTCACTGTGATTGCATAGCGCCGCGGACTGAATAAAAGCCTTGCCGTAAGTGTCACGTTCTTCAATTGGTCGTTTGTCCCAGCGACGTTCCATGGTGGCTTCATCGATGGCATTTTTGTAGGTAGTGATTTCTTCGTGGCTGGCAAGGTTTCGGACAACGCAATGACCATTTTGTTTGAAGCCATTGATGGTCTCCGTTGACAATGCATATTGGGATTGGAGTGGGGCGTTATTCACTATCTGTCCTCACTGTTTGATCATCGGGTAAAGATGATCATCTTGCATTGGTGTACCGGTTGAGTCTTCGAGGTTGTCAAAGCGCGTTGCTTTATTGCCGATGTATTGCACGATGTAAGCCTTGCGCACACTCGGTGAAGTATTTGGCCCAGTCAGGTGAGGAGTGAGACTGCTGAAAACAACTGCTCCTCCTGCTTTGACTGGAGCCGCTAACGGTGTCACCGGGGGCTCTTCGAATGTTTCGTAGCCAAGCGGTTCAACATAGTTGTGAACCAAGGTGCCGTGGCGTTGCAGTCCAGGTGCCACCCAAGGGCAGCCTGCTTCAACGGTTGCATCGGTTAAGGCAATCCACACAGTGAGATAGTTCTCGGGTGACACGAACGTGTAGCCGTTGTCCTGATGCCATGGAAAACGGCGCGGTTTTTCGTTCTCTTTGTACACGGCTTGATCGTGATAGAGCCGGGCTTCAGGTCCGATGATGTCTCGGGCTACTTCAGAGATTGGAGAGTTCAAGACGGCTTCACGTAGTGCAGGCGACTTGAGGGCCAAATGGGGAGCGAATGAAATCGCCCCCCGTTCGGCAATGAATAGTCGTTCTTCGGGAAGCATCTTCATGAAATCATTTGCTTCGTTGTAGCCATGATCAGTTTCGATGGTGATCTGGCGTACCTGTTCAGGGCTGAGGAGATCGTCAATCACGAAATAGCCATCGCGCACGAACAGTTCCCACTGGGCGTCAGTGATCCGTCGATTAACCGAGGGGCGCACAGTGCAAGCATCCCAATCAAAGTTGATTGATCGCGGATGAATGTTGAGCATGGTTCATCTTGCCACCCGTGAGACACAGGTTTGTGACTGAAGTCGGTCCATGGGTACGAGTCTTTGGACTCTAAATCGGGCATTGGGGACCTCGACAAGGCAAAATAGGGCAGGACAAAGGACGACTGATGGATTTCACCTGGACACCCGAGCAAGAAGCCCTGCGCAGCGAGGCGCGCGAAATGGCGGCCCATGCTGTGGCGACGTACGGCAGAGCTAATGATTCGTGGATTAATGGTTGGTCAAAAGAGTTCGCCCTTGAACTAGGTGCTAAAGGTTGGATTGGGCTCACCTGGCCAACTGAATTCGGTGGTGGTGGTCGTCCAGCCATTGACCGTCTGATCATTGGTGAAGAACTCATCAAAGCTGGCGCACCGATTGGTTCGATGTGGTTTGCTGATCGTCAGATGGGCCCAACGTTGATTACTTACGGACGCGAGGATCAGCAAGCAGAGTTCCTTCCGCAGATTCTGACCGGTGAATCAACCTGGTGTATCGGCATGTCTGAACCAAATGCGGGATCAGATTTGGCATCACTGAAAACCCAAGCGGTGCGCGATGGCGATGACTGGGTCATTAATGGTCAGAAAATTTGGACCAGCTTCGGTGAAGTGGCCGACTATTGCTACCTCATTTGTCGCACATCAAGTGATGGTCCGCCTCATGCGGGCATTAGCGAAATCATCGTGCCGATGAACACTCCAGGAATTGAAGTCCGCCCGATCAAAGATATGACAACGAATCGTCATTTTTGTGAAGTCTTCTTCACTGATGTGCGTGTGCCAGTGATCAACCTTGTCGGAGTTGAGGGTAACGCTTTCAAACAAACCATGCGTCAGCTTGAGCACGAGCGTGGCGGCATTGACCGCCTGGTTTCGAACTATGCGCTGTATGTCATCGCCCGCGAACGCGCCGATACGTCTGACCCGCGAGTGCGCCAAGAAATCGCGCGTCTGGAAATGAAATATCACATTGGGCGAATCTTGGTGATTCGTGAAGTTTTACGCCAAGCCCCAGCCGGCTTTTCGGCGGCAACAAAGTGTTTCTGTACCGAACATGAGTGGGACGTGGCGCAGTTTGTTATGCAAACGCTCGGGCCCGAGGCAACTTTGTGGGATCAGACCTCGCAGGGGTTTGCCTACGCTCCCGGCTACACGATCATGGGCGGAACCTCCAATGTGATGCGTAATATTCTCGGCGAAAGAGTGCTGGCGCTCCCTAAGTGATCATGCTCAATGCGCATTGATATACGGTTACCTCAGGCTCTGTAAATCGAAGAGTTGATCTTGAGGGGGATCTATGTCGAACTGGAATTTTGCTGATCTGTATGAGGGAATCGCCGCACGTATTCCGGAACACCCTTGTCAAATACAAGGTGACCGGATCATTACATGGGGGCAATTTGACGTTCGGACAAATGCGTTAGCCGCAGACATGTTGGCGGCCGGTTTGACCCATCAGTCAAAGGTTGCTGCATATCTATATAACTGTCCCGAATACTTAGAGACGTATATTGCTGCATTCAAGGGTGGCTTGGTGCCTGCCAATACCAATTATCGCTACGGACCCGAAGAGGTGACATACCTTTTTGACAATTCTGATGCTGAAGCTGTCGTGTTTCATGCGGCGTTTGTCCCACTTGTTGAAAGCATTCGTGCCAATCTGCCCAAAGTGAAACGTTGGTATTGCGTCGCCGACGGAACTCATGCAGTTCCCGCTTGGGCGACCGATTACGAATCTTTGGTGAGTCAAGGAATTGCCGAGTCGGTGCGTGGCCCGTGGGGTCGCAGTGAAAATGATCTGATGTTTCTGTACACCGGCGGAACCACCGGGATGCCTAAAGGCGTGATGTGGCGTCAATACGACCTATTTCATGTTTTGGGTCTCGGTGGAAATGCAGTTCTCGGAGTTCCTCCCGCTGCATCAATAGAAGAAATCATCGAGCGGATGCAGCCTGGCGATTACGGAAATGTTTTGTTGTCAGCGTGTCCATTAATGCATGGGACAGGTCAATTCTCTAGTTTGCTGGCGATGAATCTGGGCGGTTGCGTCGTCACGCTGCCAAGTCGCAACTTTGATGTCGGAGAATTGTTGGGTGAAATTGAACGTCGTCGAGTACAGACGCTCATCATCGTTGGTCAGGCTTTCGCTGGACCGATGTTGGATGAACTCACTGCGAATCCGAATCGCTTTGATCTGTCTAGTTTGATGATGATTTCTTCATCGGGAGTGATGTGGAGTCAAGAGAATAAGCAAGGTCTCTTGGCATACATTCCCCAAGTTATTTTGTTTGATTCATTCGGATCATCTGAAGCCGTTGGTATGGGTGGCGCAGTGAGTGCTGCGGGCGCAGCAACTGAAACCGCGAAGTTTTCTCTCGGTCCGACGTGTGCAGTATTTACCGAAGAAGGAGCTCGAGTTGTGCCAGGTAGTGGCGAGCGAGGTCTTGTAGCAGTGGGCGGAAACATCCCCATGGGCTATTACAAAGATGAAGCAAAATCGGCACAGACATTCCGAACCTTTGAAGGGCAACGTTGGTCGGTGCCAGGTGACTGGGCTGAGATTTTGGCGGACGGAACATTGGTGTTATTGGGTCGAGGTTCGGTATGTATCAACACTGGTGGCGAAAAGGTTTTCCCAGAAGAAGTAGAAGAGGTCTTGAAACGTCACCACAGTGTGCGCGATGCCGTTGCTGTGGGTATTCCCGACACTCGCTTTGGTGAAACAATTTGTGGAGTTGTCGAGGCCGAAGCGGGCCACTCACCAACTCTGTCGGAACTGAATGAACATGTGAAGAAGTCACTGGCTGCTTATAAGGCCCCGCGTCATATTGTCGTGATTGACACGATCGGACGAGCTCCCAATGGCAAGGTTGACTACAAGCGACTGAAGGCCTTCGCAATGGATGAATTGGGAACTGCAACATGAATCGAAGTGCAACATGACTGGTCACGAACGATCCGACGACCTGCGACGTCGACTGAAAGCCAAAGAGTCGATATTGATGCCTGGAGTGTGGGATCCACTATCGGCTCTCATCGTTCAGCAGACAGGCTTTTCAACGGCTTTTGTGTCAGGTTTTGCGGTGTCGGGGGCCTTGCTCGGTCGTCCCGATGTGGGCTATCTCACTCAAACTGAAATGGCTGAGGTCGCACAACGCGTGTGTACATCAGTTCCAGATTTGAACGTGATTGTTGACGCCGATACTGGATACGGCGATGCGATGACTGTACGCCGCACTGTTGAGATGTGGGAGCAAGCCGGTGCGGCCGGACTGTTTTTGGAAGATCAAGTGTGGCCAAAGAGATGCGGCCATATGGAAGGTAAACAAGTTGTTGAGCGTGAAGATTGGTTAGCAAAGTTGCGTGCTGCTTGTGATCATCGCCAACATTTATTTGTGACCGCGCGTACTGATGCGCGAGCGGCAGTGTCGCTTGATGAAGCGATTGAGCGCGCGAAAATGGCGCGTGACACCGGTGTTGACGCACTCTTTGTTGAGGCGCCCGCAAGCGTTGGAGAAATGGAATTGATCGCCAACTCGTTGCGCGATGTCACCCTCGTCGCCAATATGGTTGAGAAGGGCAAGACACCGTTGTTGACGCCGGCAGAATTGGCCGACCTTGGGTTTCGGCTCATCGTCTCACCGTTGTCACTGCTACTGGGTGCTACTCAAGCAATGAGTCGGGTGGCTCGGCAGCTCGCTCAGTCGGGCACGCTTCGCGAGCATCTTGATGAGATCACCCCGTTCGAGACCTTTACGGATTTGGTGGGATTGCCAGAACACATCGCCCTTGAGAAGCAGAACAACCGCGCCTAAATTGCCGTCGCTCTGACCAAAGAAGTCGCTAACCTGACGATGTTCATCAGGAGAGGTCTGAGCATTCAGACCCGGCAACCTGGGCGGAAGCCCCAAGGTGCCTCCCAATCGAGCCTTCGGGTCTGAAAGGGGATGTGGTCAGCAATAGCTGGCAACGAAACTTCCACGATGAGCGTTAGTACTAGTTTTCGACGCGAACGAAAGGGCTCATCATGGCATCACGGACACCATTGCCGGTGACTGGCGCATGGCGTGTTGGCGATCCCGTTGGGCAACGTCAGTTCTTTGCCTATCCCGATGATCGTCGACTGGCACTTGATAACGGCACAGTGATGTCGGGGATCGTGGCGGCCTACGAAACATGGGGCCAACTGAATGCCGATGCGTCGAACGCGATTCTGCTTTGTCATGCCTGGACCGGAGACAGTCATGCCTCTGGTCGTGCCGACGACGGTCACCTTGCCCCAGGTTGGTGGGAGAGTGCTGTTGGTCCGGGACTAGCAATCGACACCAATCAGTGGTTTGTGGTGTGCGCCAACGTGCTGGGTGGATGTCAAGGTTCAACGGGGCCCGCCTCGGCCCACCCCGAGGATGGTCAACCGTATGGTTCTCGTTTCCCAGTGATCACGATTCGTGACATGGTGCGCGTACAGGCTCGTTTGGCCGATCACCTAGGTGTGGCGGTATGGCACTCGGTGGTCGGTGGATCCATGGGTGGAATGCAAGTTCTTGAATGGGCGGTGACGTTTCCCGAACGGGTGCGCTCGGTCGTGCCAATTGCGACGTGTGTGCAAGCGTCAGCGCAGCAGATTGCGTGGGGATCCATTGGACGTCGTGCGATCATTAACGATCCCAAATGGCGGGGTGGTGATTACTACGAAGCCGCACCCGGCGATGGTCCTCATGAAGGCTTGTCAACAGCACGCATGGTTGCACAAGTGACATTTAGAAGTGACAACGTTTTCACCGATCGTTTCGGACGTGAAATGACTGGTGGAACTTCAACCTCCAAGTCACTTGATGGGAAATTCGAAGTCGAGCGCTATCTCGAATATCACGGCGACAAATTGGTGAGCCGCTTTGATGCGAATAGTTATATGACTATCGGCAAAGCGATGGATCTACACGACATTGCGCGAGGCCGTAACACTCTTGATTCTGCGGTGGCACGAATTAGTTCACCGGTTTTGACTATGGGTATTTGGAGTGACTTTTTGTACCCGGTGTATCAACAGCTGCAAATCCGCGACATGGTGGCAGCTAATGGAGTTCGCGCGGAATATGTCGAAGTCGATTCGCCACATGGTCACGACGCCTTCCTGATTGAACTTGATCAAGTTGGACCGGCGATTCGTCATTTCATTGAATCACTCGACTAACGATTTCTTTCAAGCAAATCTTCAAGGGTTGCAATGCCACGGCTGTCAGTTGGTATTCGTAGGAAGACTTCTTTCTCGCCACGAAGGATGTAAATTTCTCGATTCTTCGGGGGAGAGGGACTCTTGCCGACCACTCGGTATTCGCCGCGTAATCCAACCGCTCGTATTCCGCGCGTTCGCAAAATGACATCATCGTCATCGATAAAGACTCGGACCTCGCTCCATGAGGTCGGTGAATTTTGGGGTTCGGGCATACGTTGAGCCCGAGCAATCATTCGGCGGCCATCTTTGCTGCACCAATGCGGCTCAATTCGAAACGCGAGCCACGCAAGTAAGCCAAAGACCGCCAAAGCCACAACACCTAGAAAGAACGACACATCAGAAGTCTGACACGCACCGCCGTGGATAACGCATGATGTGCTGAAATCCGTCAAACTACGAATGTGCCTGAAATTCTAGAAGTTGAGATGTACCGTCAGGCCGCTCTGTCTGTCGTGGGTCGTCGGGTTCGGTCGTTACAGACCGATGACCCGATCGTTGTCAAGGATGCGTTACCGATTCAGACTTTGGTTGGTTCTCGGGTGCGGGAAGTTGCACGTCACGGGAAACTGTTAACGATTCATTTTGAGAACGGGTCGATTGATCTTCATTTCGGCATGGCGGGTCGAATCATTGTTGATGGTCGATCACCGATTGACGAGTTGGTGTACGGGGCATCATCTAATGATCGTTGGATTCGCTTTGGAATTGAATTTGATCAGGGATTCTTGGCAATTACTGATCCCCGAAGATTTTCGCGAGTGGCAGTCAGTCGAGTGCACGATGACCTCGGTCCAGATGCGTTCAGTCTTGACCTGTGTGATGCCGTGCGTGTGCATCTTCCAAAACGCGGCATTATCAAGGGAGTATTGCTGAATCAGAGCATTGTTGCGGGATTGGGCAACATGCTGGTTGACGAGGTCTTGAGTCAAAGCGGGGTCGACCCTCGACGAGATATTGCGACGATGAAGCCGCAGTTGATTGAAAAGGTGCTCATGACGGTGGTGTCAGTTCTTCCTGAATTACTTGAACGAGGAGGAAGCCACATGGGTGATCTGGCGGCCGAACTGCGAAAGCCGGGGTCTCGGTGTCCCTACGATGGACACGAGTTGGCTCGCGCCACGGTGGCGGGTCGGACCACGTACTGGTGTCCGCGCCATCAGAAGTGAGATCTTGTAGCAGATGCCGTGGGTTCGGGTGCTTTTTCAGACAGACTGTGAGAGATGTTTCTTGTGGGCCGCGCTTTAACTTTGGGATTAGATACCACCTCAGTGTCCGATGCTGGCAGTACTCGCATCGTCGTCATCGTGACGTTGCTGTTAATTGGACTTGGAATCGGTTTAGGCATTTTGAATATTTGGTTTTGGCGTAAGACCAAGCCAGATCCAGAAGCCCTTGGACCGCTCGTTGAAATGAGTTCACGCAAGTTTGCTGCGCTAGGGCTCATTGAACAGCGCCATCGCTTAGACCAACTTCGTCCTTCGCTGGTGTCGTCGCCGTCAGTAGAACCGTTGCCAGTGATGCAGGCTCCGATCATTCTTGACGAAGAACCTCAGGAGATCGACGAAGAAGTCATCGAAGATCTAGCCATCGATGAAGAAATCGATCAAGTCGTGAGTCGTATTGAAGATCCGTTGTTGTCAACATCAGTAAATGACATCGATTGGGACGACGATGAGTGGCCCGATGTAGATGATTGGTCATTGCCAGTTGATCGTCTGAAAGAAGACGAGCCTGTCTTGATGCATGAATTGTTTGATCAAGATCAAGATCAAGAGTTAGACGATGAAGTCGTCGCCGAGGCTCCGAAGGAGCGGCCCGTGAAGGGCCCGGTGTCCATTGACCCACTGCTTGGTTTCTAACCAGCCATGTTCACTCTTGGCTGACCGCCGAGACTAAATTTAAGTTATGGCTGAACTTGACCTTGACGCAATGATTGAACGTTTTAAAGGGCGAGCTGCTGCTGTGAAGCAACGTCCTCTACCTCCGGTTGCTGGTGAGGAACGTCAGCGTTTCATCGAGCAAGCCAATCACGACTTCCAGGATTTTGCTTTGATCGCTGGTTCTACGCCCAGTCTTGTTGACGGTATTTTGACTTTTACGGTTGATCTCCGCCCGGCCAGCCCCAACTCGTGAGTTCGCCTCGCGGCGCCGACAATCGTGCCGAGATCGCAGTTCCCGCTGTTCTTCTAGCAGTTTTGGCTTGGGGTATCGGCCCGCTGATGGTTCGCGACATGAGCGTGGGCGGATATACCACTGCAATGTTCCGTATGTGGTTGGGTGCTCCGGCCATGTATCTCGCGAGTCGTTGGTGGGGTAATGGGGTCACTTGGAAATCATTGAAGGCATGCATCGTGCCAGGCTGTTTTTTCGGCGCGTCAATGGTGTTGGGGTTCATGGCAGTACGCGCGACATCAATTGCTAATGCAACTTTGATCGGAGCATTGACGCCAGCATTGATATTGCTCGGGTTGAACCGTCTTGTCGGAGAACGCAGCGATCTCAAACGTTTGCCGTTCGCCTTCATCGCCTTTGCTGGTTTGGCGATGGTGATCCTTGCTGGATCAAACACCGATGGAGCCTCCCTGCGCGGTGATTTTTTAGCGGCTGTCAACGTCACCAGTTTCACGGTGTACTTCATGATTCTGAAGCGGCGTCGTAACGAAGGGATCGACGGCTGGTCGTTTTTGGCTGGCGTATTTATCGTCGGCGCGATCTTGATTACTCCGGTGTGTTTGATCATGGGCGATGACACCTGGAAGCTCACTGGTCGAGATTGGGTGCTCTTGTTGGGCATGGTGGTCGGGCCTGGTTGGGTTGGCCACGGACTCATTTCGTGGGCAAGTCGGCACTTGCCAGTGACGACGACATCGCTGTTAACCCTGGGAAGCCCAGTGGTGTCCGTTTTAGGCGCTTGGCTCATCTACGACCAGCAGTTAGGCCTAGTGCAAGTGTTTGGAGCGCTATTGGTCATTGCTGGGCTGGCGGGCACGGTGTGGGATCGGCGCAGTTCTGTGCCAACCCCTGAACCAGTTTCGTGACGGGTTGTTGGTGGCCAAACGACAGGTAAACTTCTTGCACCCTGCGGATGTGGCTCAGTTGGTAGAGCATCACCTTGCCAAGGTGAGGGTCGCGAGTTCGAATCTCGTCATCCGCTCCAGTTCAAAAGGCTCCGAGACTGTGTCTCGGAGCCTTTTGCTTACTCGCTACGAGGATGGATGGGGTGCTCGTACGAAGAATCCCCGGTTCCAGTCTTGGCGATGCTCGCCATCAACCGATATGCGCCACTCATAACTTCGACCTGGTGCTAGAGCGATCGGTGGAATTTGGACCGCGAGGTTTTGGTCAATGTCGCTTCCGGGTCGTAAACCATCAGGTCGGCCGACACTAAAGCCGATATCAAGCGACAGCGGAGACTGGTTGACAAGCACAGGTCGGCCATCCTCGTCGACAAGTTCAGCGTGGATGGCGATTTGTTGGTTGGCCATATCCCACGGAACCTTGACGATAAACGCCAAGGCACTCGCAAAAGGTCCAGATCCAACTTGGCTCCAGCCGGCCCCAGCCATCATGACCTTGCCATCGTGGGTGACCGCATAATCGGCGAGAACAACTTGCATCTGAATTGTCACAACAGGCTCCGAAAACTACTCGTACTGATCATGTCTACTTACTGATCATGTCTAGTTGAGGCTAATCGGCGTTACCGTCTGCGCCGTGTTGCGTGGAGACTCTGAGAACCGACTTGTTCGAACCTTTCGCCCACGCCGCCGCAAACTTGGTCCAGAGCTATCGAAGGTATACGAACGACTCAAGGACGAGTGGAGCATCGCCGAACATGGGCCGACGCTCGATCTGATTGAAATATTCGGCGACGACAGTCCGGTGTGTTTAGAAATTGGTTGTGGACGGGGAGACCTGGCGGCTTCTTTTGGACCAGCACACCTTAATTACAATCTCATTGCGATCGATATCCATACACGCGGTATCGCCAACATCTTGCAAGGAATCGAAAATCACTCGCTCACAAATACGCGTGTCGTTGAAGGCGATGTTTTGGTTTTGTTGAAACGAATCGCTGATGCTTCGCTATCTGAAGTCTGGGTATTCTTCCCAGATCCGTGGCCCAAGCCTCGCGAACAACGTCGCCGCTTGTTGCGAGCCGATGTGGTTCAAGAATTTGCGCGAGTTCTCAAAGTTGGTGGAGTCTTAAGGCTGGCTACAGATATTGAGGATTATTGGCGTAAGTCGATCACTGTTGTTTCGGCGAATGAGTCATTTGATGCCCCAGAATTTTCGCGACCCGATTGGCGTATTGAAACCGTCTTTGAGCGGCGAGGAATCAGCGAAGGTCGTCAGCCAGTCGACATCTGTTGGGTTCGCAAGGCTGATCAACCAACGTGATCTTAAATTCCGAGGCGGATACCGGCATCGAGATCATCAGCCGCTGAGAATGCTCGGCGAACGAGTGAGTCCATTAAAGCGGCACCGCGTTCATTAGCAGTATCAAGCGAAAGAATGCTGGCGGCGAATGATGTGCAATAGAACAACACGCCTTCGGCGTAACCCTGCATGATTGTTTCGTAGTCGGCCCATTGATCGGGGACTCCGCCAGCGCGCATTTTGTCGCAATAACGGTGAATCAGTTCATCTTGCATTGATCGCCGCATCTCGGTCGTCATATTTGTTCCCAAGAAGTAGACGAGATCAGAAGTACTCGGTGAACGCATTGATAACTGCCAATCAATGAGTGTCATAGTTCCGTCATCGTGAAAGAACATATTGTCGAGGCGAAAGTCTCCGTGTGTGAGCGTGCACGGCCAATCGAAATACTTTTGCATCCATGTTTCGATCATCGGCGCAAATGTTTCGCACCATTTCAACACTCGAGGTGGTAGCGAATCTTGATAGCGCTCAAGAAACATTGGCCAACCAATTGGGAAGAGGGTTCCGATCGTTGCGGTCATTGGGTCGCTGATGCTGGGCATCCAATCAAGCGTTGCCAACTCTGGTTTGTCGAACCATGCACTATGCAGCGTTGCGGCAACATCGATCGCTGTACGTGCCTGGTCGGGAGTTGGGCCAGCGACTTGATCACCCGAATGCGCTGGACTCAAGTCTTCAAGTACAAGTGCATATGGTTCCACTGAACTGTGCAGGCAACGCGCCAGTTTGATTCCCTTAATTTGCGAAGCGACTTCCGTGTAGAAACGATGTTCTCGATTCCAAACGCCCATCATTTCGCCCATCACTTGACCACCGGGGTCGGACGTCGGGAATTTGACGATGATGCTCGCTGGAACGTTCTCGCCAACAAGTGAAACGCGGGCGAGTTGGCCCATGAATCCTTCTCCGGCCCCGATGACTTGCAGGCTGAAACTGGTGACTCGTTTTTTGAGAACCTCGCTCAGCCACTCAGCGGAAATGTCAGATAAGACTGTCGGTGTGCCCCCCATGGCGTCACCTCCCCAAACGTGAGCATAGGTTGTGCAAGTTCGTTTGGGAAGAGGCAATTCGGGGTACCTTGATCAGGTGAATATGAGTCCAGAATTTGTCGAGGCGCTGCGATTAATCGTCGGCGGTAACAATGTCTTGGCTGAGGATCTCGCAAGCTACGGCACCGATTGGACCGGTCGATTCATTGGATGTCCATCTCTTGTGGTTCGCCCTGGGTCAACGATCGAAGTGAGTCAAGTCATGCATCTGTGCTCGCAGCACAATGTTGCAGTGGTGCCACAAGGCGGAAACACTGGTTTGGTCGGAGGAACCTTGGCCGATGATGGTCAGATCATTCTTTCGACCAGTCGAATCAATTGGATCGGATCTGTAGATGCGGTGAGTCAGCAGATCTCGGTAGGTGCCGGGGTGACTGTTGAACAGGTTCAAGAAGCCGCCAAGCAGTTTGGCTTGCGGTATGCCGTTGATTTTGGGGCCCGAGGATCAGCGACAATCGGTGGGACGATCGCGACCAATGCTGGGGGTATCAATGTTCTGCGATTCGGTTCGACACGACATCAAGTCGTTGGTATCGAAGCAGTTCTGCCTAATAGTGATGTGATCGAACATATGGCTGGATTGATCAAGGACAACACTGGCTATGACATCGCATCACTCTTGTGTGGCAGTGAAGGAACCCTCGGAATCGTCACGGCCGCTCGTTTACGCTTGCTGCCGTTACACACATCTCGGACCACGGTTTTATTGGGATGTGGCTCAACTGAAGAAGTTGTGCATATTGTTCAAGGAATTCGCCAACAGTTTAATTCTCTTGATGCCGCGGAGTTGTTTTACGCAGATGGAGCAAACCTTGTCGCTGAAGCGTTCAACGTGGCGATTCCTTTTGCTACTCCGGTCTATTTGCTCTTGGAATTCTCTGCCGATGTTGATCTTTCCTCGGACATTGAGCGACATCTTGCTCGCACAAACTTTTCTGGTTCAAGCGCTGTCGCTCAAGATGAACTAGGTCGAGCGAGACTGTGGCGTCTGCGTGAAGAACACACTGCGGCTATTTCAACGCACGGCGTGCCCCATAAGTTTGATGTCACGGTAGCGGTGTCTGATCTGGGGAGATTCATTGTAAAAACTCGTCAACGGATCTCTGAGACAAATGCAGATTGGACGGTCTACATCTTTGGCCATGCGGCTGATGGAAATATGCACGTCAATGTGCTTGGCCCATCGGCGACCGATGAACTCGTTGATGAAGCCGTTCTTCAGGTTGTTGCCGAATTCAAGGGCAGCATCAGCGCCGAACATGGCATCGGCAGTGCGAAGAAGAAATGGTTATCTTTGAGCCGTTCACACAATGAGATTGCGATGATGAAGGCCATTAAAGGTGCGATAGATCCGCAAGGATTAATGAATCCAAATACTTTGTTCGCGATGTGAACTAACTACGACGTCATTCCACCAAGGCCCACGAGACCGCGAGCCATTTCGATTTCGCCCATATGTCGTAAGCCATGTTGGTAGAGCCAACACTCAACCCCGTCGAGCACGGTGACGCCTTGTTCGCCGGCTACTCGTGCGCTGAAGGTCGATGCAATCTGCGGAGGGAATGGGCGAGGTATGACGACTCGCTCGAGTTCGGCCGGATCAAGCTGCTCAAGCCAGGCCGATGTTCGTGCATACACCGCTCGCATGTACTCGGCGAATGCGTCGAGGTCACCGATTCGTTGGTGGACCATTTCGTCAACGGTGCGATGCTTCCCATGGTCATTGATCGAGAGGCCAACGCGAGCTTGCCATTCGTCATTCCACAGTGGTGTTTGACCCGACAGCAACATGAACGAGGCATCGTGCACATTGGCGTAGTGGAAGAGACAAAATGCGATCGGAACGACGCCTTCGCGTTCGAAGTGGTTGACGTGCTCGAGGTCCATTGAGTCGATGGCATCGTCGTACAGGCTGAAAAGGGCTTTCATGCGGCGCTGTAGCGAGTCAAGAATTAGCTGGTTTGACATTGATCCTCCGAGGTACGAACTGATGACACCGTAGCACCCACTTTTATGTTGTGTCATTCTCAATGCCACTTGATCGTCGTGGAGTTGCTAAGTTGACAGTATGCGCTACGGAAAAATTGACTTCGATTACGCCCTCGACCTTGCTGGCCGAGCACCAGAAAACGACGGTCCGATCTACATGGTGAACTTCATGAAGTACCGCGATGTGGCTGGATATGAAGGCGTGAAGGGAGCCGAGAAGTCGGCCAAGCCTGGAATCTCCGGGGTTGAAGCCGACAATTTGTACAACCCTTCAGATGTTCTGACCAAGATAGGAGCGCAACCCGTTTTCTTTGGTGAAGTTGTTGCGCAGGGAACTGAAGGTGAGTGGGATCGTATGGCCATTGTGAAGTACGCCAGTCGTGTTTCATTCATGGAAATGCAGAACCGTCCGGACTTCAAAGAAAAGCATGTTCATAAAGAAGCCGGCATGTTGTACACGATCGTGATGGGCACACTTCCTCGTGGCGAGCATCAGGCGATTGATCGCTCGATGTATTGCACATTTGAATTGACCGCTGCACCGCAACAGGGTGAAGCATCAAACCTTCAGGCGCGCCTCGCAGTTGAAGGAACCATCGTCGGTGATGGACGGAAGTGGGAAGACCTCACAATGACTTGGTCTGATGACATTCCGGTTGTTGCACCCCGAGATGCTGGTGGCGAAGTGATGACAGTTGTGACGAAGATTCAGATCGACCGCATGGGTAAGTCGTTCCTCGCCTAAAACTGTCGACGACTATTTGGCGGTGAAGGTCACCGGTACTTCGTTGAGTCCCAAAACAAAGTTTCCACGTCGCCACGGCAGAGGTCCGTCGGTCGCCAGTTGCATAGTGTCGAATCGTCGCAGAATCTCTTCAAAGAGAACGCGTAACTCGAGGCGAGCAAGAGGAGCGCCAAGGCAATGATGCCGACCGTATGCGCCGAAAGCCACGTGATCGTTCGGCGTACGGGTGATATCAAACTTAAATGGATCGCTAAAGACTTTTTCGTCGCGGTTGGCCGACGGGTACAACAAGAGAATTCGATCGCCTTTGTGGATCGTGAGGCCATTGACCTCAATATCTTGAGTTGCGGTGCGATTCATGTTTCTGACGGGTGTGGCCCAACGCAACATCTCTTCAATCGCATTGGGTAATAGCGAGAGATTATTCTTCAACATCTCTAGTTGATCTTGATTCTGTAGCAAGGCTGCGATTCCGGCCGAGATCACATGACGTGTAGTCTCATCGCCACCGACAAGAACCAGCATGGTCTCGAACATGATGTCGAGATCAGAGAGTCTTTCGCCTTCCCATTCGGCGTTAGTGATCAGACTGACCAAGTCGTCGCCGTCTCCACCTCGACGCTCATTCACCTTGGCCATGATGTACTCATTCCAGGCAAACACAGCGTGTTCTACTTCGGAGCGAATTTCTTCGCCGCCGGTGGCAAATAGATCTGACCAGTGAAGAAGCTTTTCGTAGTCTGATTCGGGAAGACCCATCAGTTCGCCGATCATCAACATCGGCAACGGGGTGGCGATATCGGCAACGAAATCACACGAACCCTGATCGATCACCGAATCAATGAGCTGATTGATTCGGTCGCGCAAAAACGGTTCATGATTAGCGACGCGACGTGGAGTGAATCCGTTTCCGACCAACCGCCGACGCTTGGTGTGTTCGGGCGCATCGAAGTTGATCATTGATGGCACAGAACTTTCTGGGCGGGATCCTTGACCAGATGAAAACGTGTGCCACTCACGGCTCATCATTGAGACAAGTTCGTGGCTCGCTGCTGCCCAAATTCCGGTCTTGTCATCCCAATACAACGGAGCTTCATTGCGCATCCACTGCGTGAGTTCGTCAAAGTTGGCGTAGAAGTCGGGGGACAACAAACTGATGTCATCACGAGTTGGATGGCCTGCGGGTCCGCGACCACCACCAAGCGTGACCGTGAAGTCGAGTTCTGGATCGAGAGTGAAGTCTGGCTCGCTATTGCCCATCGCTAGAAACTAGCGAGTCGGCCGACCGCCGACGATGCTGGCGCGCTCCATGATGCGGATCTCGGGCCAGTAATCGCTACTTGCATAGTGCTGACAGGCCCGATTGTCCCAAAAGGCGATCGAGTCTGGTTCCCAATGGAAGCGGCATTGGTACTCAACATTGTCGCTTTCTCGCCACAATTCGGTGAGCCAGCGATCGCTTTCGGCCTCATCGACTCCGATGATACGGCTCAAGAAAACGGGATTGCAGTACAGATACTTGCGACCGGTCGCCGCGTGGGTTGGGGCGAGTGGGTGTACGACGACGGGATACTTAGCCCGCATCGCATCCATCTGGTCGGGGGCGACCTGTTTGCCGAATGACTGCACGAAATCGTGTTCGGCGTCGTGCGTATCAACGAATTCGCGTTGCTCGTCGGTGAGTCCTTCGTACGCAGCGTACATATCGCAGAACAAAGTATCGCCACCAGATTCTGGAACATGTATCGCGTGTAGCACGGCACCGAGACTTGGGCATTCACGCCACGTGACGTCTTGGTGCCAGGTGTTTTCGTAGCCCTTGACATCGAATGATTTTTCAAAGCGAACGAGTTCGGGTTGGCCAGTATTTGAAGGAATGAATGGGTGAATTTCTAGTTCGCCGAATCGGGCGGCGAAACTGACATGTTGCTGAGATGTCACCGGTTGATTGCGAAAGAAGATGACCTTGTATTCGTGCAAGGCCTGCCGAATGTCAGCGATGACCTCTTGGGGGAGATTGGTCGTGAGATCTACTCCGCTGATTTCGGCACCGATGGTTGCACCTAGGCGTTTGATCTCGAAGTGGTTCCAGGTCAACTGGGCGAGTCGAGCCCGTTCGTTCGCGAGATGGAGAATTGGCCCGACCCGCTTACCGCGAAGGGTTTGGCGATCTTTGGTGATGTAGGCGCTCGGGTCTTTGCTCGCGATGATGTCGGAATGTGCAGTCGTCGAAGTCATAAGTCCCCCTTGGATTTTGGTTTCTGACGGGTCGTCAGAAACTCTACCTGAAAAGGGTCCTGTGGATTGCAGGCTTAGGTCCCTGCTATTTCGGCAAGACCAATGAGGCACAATAGAAGCAGTTCAGTCATCAAGGGGGCAGTTATGTCAGATCGTCAGCCAGCCAATGTTGAAGAAGCCGGATACGCCTTCGTCATTCCAGATTCGTATGCCGACGAAGATTTCTTTTACCGTGCGTGCGCCATGTTGCGCGAGCAAGACCCAGTCCATTGGGTAAACGGCGAAGGGCTTGGCTTCAACTCGTTTTGGGCAATCACTCGATCTGCAGACATCTTTGACATTGAAGCTCGTAACAAGATTTTCCTGAATGAGCCACGTCCGGTGTTGAGCGACTTGGAATCTGACCGTCGCCGGGCCGAAGACGGCGACATGTTGCGCACTCTGATTCATGTGGACGACCCCGAGCATCGCGAATTGCGTGGCGTGACGTCGGAGTGGTTCTTGCCGAAGAACTTAGCCAAGTTAGAAGGCATGCTCGATATGTACGCCAATCGTTACGTCGACAAAATGTATTCATTGGGTGGTCAATGCGACTTTGCGAAAGACATCGCGATGATGTTTCCGCTCAATGTGATCTTGTCGATTTTGGGATTACCCGAAAGTGATTACGGCCGTATGTTGACTCTCACTCAAGAGTTGTTTGGCGCACAAGATGAAGATATGCAACGTGGTTCAGATCCGATTGACATCATTGCCGTCATTCAAGATTTCTTTGCTTACTTCACAAAACTCACGGAAGAACGCCGAGCGAACCCCACCGATGACATGGCTTCGGTTGTCGCTAACGCGCGAATCAATGGCGAAGAACTCACGTTGATTCAGACGATTTCTTATTACGTCATTACAGCGACGGCGGGTCACGACACGACCGCATCGGCGATCGCTGGCGGAATGCATGCGTTGATTGAAAACCCAGAACAACTGGCTCGCTTGAAGAATGACCTCAGTCTTCTCAACACCGCTGCTGATGAAATTATTCGCTGGGTCACGCCGGTGAAGCACTTCATGCGCACGGCAACCGAAGATTTCCCCTTGGGCGGCAAAGTCATCAAGGCCGGTGACTCGGTATTGCTGTCGTATCCATCGGGTAACCGCGACACTGACGCGTTTACTAATCCCGACAAGTTTGATATTGGTCGCTCGCCAAACAAGCATTTATCTTTCGGATTTGGTGTGCACTATTGCTTAGGTGCGATGTTGGCCCGAATGGAAATCAAAGCCTTCTTGAAGGCATTGTTGCCACGACTTGAAAGTGTTGAACTCGCCGGTGAACCCAAGTGGATGAAGACCATCTTTGTGGGTGGTCTGAAGACCCTGCCGATCAAGTACACAATGACTGCGTAAACATTTGTGAAACTGGTGTCGTTTGAGTTGGTAATACCAACT
>JBIKYT010000086.1:0-7376 GCA_044355095.1 Ilumatobacteraceae bacterium | reverse complement strand
GCTTGTATTCATCGGCTTGTAAGCGAGTAAATGAATATGAGACCGGTGTTGCTGCAGTGACAACAGCAGTGGCATCACTTGGAACCGTAATGACTTCTTGGTGTTGGAAATCGGCGCGAAGTATTTCGGCCCAACCGACCGGAAGTTGATTGTTCCCAGATGAAACAGCATCAATTCGAACCCGCACCGAATTGCCAGGTTGGTTCAGTTTGATCGTTGTGTTTTCGGTGTCGGGGTCAATCGTGTAACTCGTCCAATCTGAGTTATCAACACTGACTGATACTGCTGTGACGAACCGATGGTCAAACGAGAACTGTGCAGGGATGAGTTCAAGTTGCTCAACCATTGGCAGACCCATGTTGCTCGTATACGTCAAAGTTTGACCAATGGGGTTGATACCCCAACCAACCGCCCACGAAGTCTCTACGTTTCCGTCATTGGCATTTGCTGGGCGATACTCGGGCAGATACGACAACAATGCCCCATACATCGTGGCCGACATTGAAGTTCCAGAGTTGTTTTCGGCGATTGACAGTGTCTCTAATCGATCAGCACCCAAAGGAAAGACCGGTAAACGATTATCAAAAGCATCAAAGGAATCAACGAGCGCGGCAGTTCCTTCGGTTGCACCCCACACCTCTTGAGAACCGCGCCAATGGTGTGCACGCTTGCGATTGCTGTCGGTCACAAGGACTTCAGGCGCATTAAGTACGGCCTCCCGCAGAGATGTTTCATCCAATGCTGCTGAGGCAAGAATTGAAGTCTTTCCGTCGATGAGACCTACTGCTGCAAGATCAACCATTCCCGATCCATCAGCTGAAACAACGATGGGGTTGTGGGTGATGCGTGCGCCAGTACCTGCATCACTGACTTCGTATAAGGAGATTTCGGGTAAAGCCGTCGGTGGAAAATCTGACAGGTCATTTGAATCATCACCTTCAGCGAGATTGATGGAGGGCTCACCAAAGTCTCCTATGGGCTGTAAGCCTGGGGCTGAAGCCATAAGCGCCGCGGATCGCTCTGGTCGCTGAACACCGAATCGCTCGTACTGATACGAATTCACGACCATGACGGTGTCAGCGCCAAGTAAACGTGCGATGGGGGCAATGCTGTTGGCATCAGCAGTTCCATTTTGAAATGAATCATCGAGTGCGTACAACAAGTCCATGAACGGTGCGCTTCCTAAGGGCAACCAATCACGAGTGATCAACGGCTTCTTCGTGATACCTGGCAGGATCGGATCAACCGGATAGCCCCATCGGTAGGCCGCGGATTCGATGCCGGGAAGTATTAAGACCGAGCCAGTGTGTCCCTCGTCAAAGCGTTGATTAAGAAATGCAGCGGCTTGGGTCCAAGCAGTCGGTAGTTCTTGAGGTCGTGATATGGCGGGGTCAATGTAGCGACCGCCAAAAAGAGCGGGCACATTGAGACAAATAAATAAAAACACCACAGGAATTGCTACGTGGCGCAAGCGAGGTGAGCGTTGCGACAAGTAACTCGTCACCTTTACAGCAAAGATTCCAAGGCCAATGGCGAGAGCCAAAGCAATGAGTGGCACGGCGCGCGATGATGATCGCAACGCCAAACTAATGGCACTCTTAGGATTGTCAGCAAAGTACGACCACAACGGTGAAGGCGAATCGGTCGGATACGCGCCAACCGATAAAACGACGCCGACCAAGAGCATCAAGCTCAGAGGTCGCCTCAGTTTCTGGCCACTGAAAAGGCCGATCACTCCAGCGATCACCAGGCATATTCCGACAGTGATGACCAGCAGATTGTTTTGATACGGCGTTGACGCTGAAGTGAGAGCCGTAATTTCGTTGCGATCGTAGAACAGCCAGTAACCGAGACCGCGAAGTGTTTCAGTTGATGTTGATGTTGCTGCTGTTGATTGAAGGGCTTCGCTGTACGACAAAACCGCGGCCCCAAATTTTCCTTGCACCGATAATCCAGCGGCCCACCACGCGCTCATGACGAGAGAAATCAGACCGAGAAGTCCGGTCAGGGATAACGCACGTCGAAAAGAGATCTTGCGCGAACTCCAGGCATCAATCAGCCAGATAACTGGAGCGGGAGCGATCATGAGAAGTGCCGTGACGTTGAGACCTCCAGACGACAAAATGACAAGACCGAAGATGGAGAATGTTGAGAACTTCGGTTCGCGAATAAGTTTGAGCGTGAGCCCAACAATCCATGGCAGTAACGCCCAAGGTAGTAAGAGTGCTGATGTGCGCGATATGTACGGCAGTACGTACGGCGAAAGTTGAAAAGCGACACCGGCAATGAATGCGGAGTTCACGGGGAGGTCAAGAATTTTTGCGAGCCACCGTGCCCCCAAACCGGCGATGATGAGCAACGTTCCGAGCCATAGTCGATGGGCGATCCAGTCGGGAATATTGAGCCATTCAAAAAAGGCGAACCATGGTCCGGTGGGCCAGAGATAGCCGACATTTTGGTGGGGCACCCAACCGCCCAGTTGGCGTGTGTCCCAAGTGAACGCGGCATCACTGAGAAGACGGCCGGGATTGAGGTACAAATATAGTTTGGTGTCGGCGGGCAGTTTTCCTGGCGCCGAAAGCAATAGAGGGACATAAGCGAGAAGTGCAATGATGCATACGTCGAAGCGACGACGTATCCAATTGATCACGGAATTGCTCCGTACACACCGTAAAGAGCCGTGAGGGCGGTGAGGCCGCACATGAAGATGCCGACAAGGTACGGCCACCATTCTTTGCGCTTTGGATGTTCGAGCCAAACTGCCGCGGCGATGAAGAGCGGAAATGCTGTGAAGAGAAATCGCGGACGAGCGGTGACTGTTGCGGGGAGGAGCATGAGAGCCACGACGACCGCGCTGTATGCGAGTGCTGGCAATGGAATGCGATGTCGCTTCCACACCAACCACAGCAAAAACAGCGTCAAGACAAATGAGGCCGCAGTAATCAGGTCGGTGGGGGATGTCAGTGGTTGGGTAAATGCTTCAAGAGTTCGTCGGATAGCGGTCAAGCCAAAACTTGCTCCCTCTTTCCATGCCTCACCTTGAACTCTGAACCACACGCCCGATTCGTCCGCATGATTGTTGATCCACAACTGGTATCCAATGAAACCAATAGGTGACAGGAGCGGAGCGATGAATGGCCGAAGTGACTTACTAACACGCCAGGCTAAAAATGCGGCCACTGCGCATGCTGCAACCACAGCGATGCCATTTGGTCGAGTGGCGGTCGCAAACATCGCCACCAAACCGGCGAGAAACCATTTTTCTTTTTGTAGTAATAGAAGACAGGCTGCTGCAAGAAAAAGGAGAAGTGCTTCGCTGTAGGCGAATGACAAGACAAAACTTCCAGGAAATAGCGCGCACAAAATCATGGCGCGCTTTGCAACTGCAACTCCGAACCATGATCGGGCTAACAACCCAACAAGGACGATGAAGCCCGCACCCAAAGCAAAATTAAGGGCGAGTGCAGCAAGCGTGTCGCCTCCAGGCAGAACAGTGTCGACAATGCGTACTAAGTGTGGAAAGGTGGGGAAGAAAGCTAAACGTGATTGCGTGTCGTCATAGGTAATGTCGGGCGGCACAAAGGTGGGGTATCCGTATCGAACGATACGCATGTACCAGATGCCGTCCCACGAGGTGAGGACATCAAGGATCATTGATCCCGCTGATTTGGGCAGTGATCCGGATCGAGCGTGCGGATCTACTTTGCCGAGGAAACCCCACACCAAGCGTTCCTTGATTTTGTTCTCATCAGCGCGAAGTTCAGCGGCAACGATCGCGGCCCCGACCATGATTGCAAGACGGGACACGAGGTACGCCACTGCGGCATGTTTTAGAGCCAGTCGCCACATGAATGACGAATCGGAATTTTGAGTTTCGTGCTTTGCGGTGTCAGACATAGGCAGGTGCTGGTTGCAGCACATCCCGACGCTAACACGGGGCACTGAGGCACTCAGGACTAGTGGTGAGATGACTTGAGTCGGCAGAATGATCGTATGAGCCCTGCCCAGTCACCAACCCCAGCCATAGTTCTTGAACGACCGTTACCTGGTGTCACTGTGGTCCAGTTGAATCGGCCCGAGCGGCTCAACGCCATGACCACAGAACTCGTCGAGGGTCTTCATCAGATCCTGAATCAGATCGCCATTGACGCAGAATGCCGAGTTGTTATTTTGACTGGGGCGGGGCGCGGTTTTTGTGCCGGTTTAGATCTCACTGGTTACGGAAATGCTCCGCACACCGACGATATGGGTGCAGTACAGCGGTCGTTTGCCGTGCAAAAACACATCGCCAGTCTGATGTCGCATATGCGTTCAATCCCGCAACCCATTATTTCTGCGGTGAATGGTGCAGCAGCAGGTGGTGGTTTGGCATTGGTACTCGGAAGCGACATCCGCATTGGTGCCGAGTCATCAAAGTTCAACGTGGCCTTCATTCGAGTGGGCTTCTCGGCATGCGATATTGGCACCTCGTGGTTATTGCCACGCATTGTTGGTGTCGCTCGAGCCCAAGAGATGATGTTGACTGGCCGAGTGATTGATTCGGCCGAGGCATATCGCATTGGATTAATTGTTGACCGCGTCGCTGATGACGATCTTGAAAAGGTTGCTCTCGCAAAAGCCGAGCAGATCATGCTGAACACTCCATTTGGTGTTGCCCTGACAAAAGAGGCGATGTGGACGGCGCTCGAAATTCCGGCAATGCAGTCGGCGATTGATTTAGAGAATCGTCAGCAGATCATGGCCAGTCGCACCGACGATGCCCGTGAGGCAATGATGGCTTTTATGGAAAAGCGCCCACCGAATTACCAGAACAAGTAAGTGAATCAGTCTTAGTTGCTGCGAACGGCAACGGGTGCTTCGCTGCCAAAGAGCGGGTGGTGGCAAGCCACAAAGTGACCTGGCTCAACCTCGCGCAATGTGGGTTCTTCACTTCGGCAGCGATCAGAGGCATTGGGGCAACGGGTGTTGAAGCGGCAGCCATCGGGTGGCGAAACCGGTGAAGGAGGTTCGCCCTCAACACTGATCTTTTTGACAGCAACTGTGGGATCGGGAACCGGTATCGCCGACAATAAGACATCGGTGTACGGGTGAGCAGGATTGCGATAAAGATCATCGCTACCTGACACTTCACAAATCTTTCCGAGATACATCACGGCAATGCGATCGCTGATGTTTTTGACGACGGCTAAGTCGTGAGCGATAAAGACGAGTGTGAGTCCGAACTCCTTTTTGAGATCTTCAAGCAGGTTGACTACTTGTGCTTGAACGCTGACGTCAAGGGCTGACACTGGTTCGTCACAAATAATCATCTGCGGATTCAGCACTAGTGATCGGGCGATGGAGATGCGTTGGCATTGGCCGCCCGAGAATTGGTGCGGTTTGCTTTCGGCAGCGCGTTCGGGATCGATACCGACATGCTCCAGAATCTTGTCAACCGCTGCAAGTTGCTCGGCCTTTGTTCCACGATTCCAAATTGACATTGGTTCTAGAACAATGTCGCGCACGTTGCGTCGCGGGTTCAGAGAAGAGATCGGATCTTGGAAGATCATCTGGATCTTGGTGCGAGCCTCGCGCATTGCTTCGCCCGACAAAGCAGTGAGGTCGGTGCCATTGAAGACAATTGAACCCGATGTCGGGCTCGGGAGCTGCATGATTGCTCGTCCAGTGGTGCTCTTTCCACAACCAGATTCGCCCACGATGCCAAGGGTTTCACCTTTCAGAACGTCAAAGGAAATTCCACTCACTGCGTTGACCTTTAAGCCAGTACGACCAATGGGGAATTCAACAACAAGATCTTCGACGCGCAAGAGAACGTCATCGGTGTTGCGCAGATGTGCTTTGCCTGTGCCAGCCATCAGCTTCCACTTCCTGATGAAACAAATTCACCCTTACGAGTGAGTTCGACTTTGCGCTCAAGGTATTCGGGCGATCCGACCGGATAGAAACAGCGGTACGTGTGATCTGGTGTTGCGGCCTGCTGAAGTTCAGGTTCTTCATTGAGGCACAGTTCGCGTACGTAAGCGCAACGGGGGGCGAATCGGCAACCCTTGGGTGGGTGAACGATGTCTGGAGGGCGGCCGGGGATAGTTGCCAATCGCGAATGTGATGGCTGATCAAGACGCGGGATACTGCGCAATAGCGCCTCGGTATACGGCATTTTGGTGTCGGCAAACAAGGTTTTAGTCGGGGCCTTTTCGACAACTTTGCCGCCGTACATCACGGCGATTTCGTCGGTGTATCCCGCAACGACACCGAGGTTGTGGGTCACGAGCAAAAGCGACATGTTGCGATCGCGTTTTTGCTCGCTGATTAATTCAAGAATTTGCGCTTGCACGGTCACGTCAAGAGCAGTTGTGGGCTCGTCGGCGAACAACATGTTGGGACCACAAGCCAAGGCAATAGCAATCATCACGCGCTGACGCATACCGCCTGATAGTTCGTGAGGGTATTGATTTAAACGACGAGTTGGCTCGGGAATTCGGACATCGCGAAAGAGTTTTTCGGCGATTGTCATCGCCTCAGAAGCCGACATACCAAGATGCAAGCGAAGGGACTCGGTAATTTGTTTGCCCACTTTCATCACCGGGTTCAGCGAGGTCATGGGGTCTTGAAAGATCATCGCCATTTCGCGACCCCAAATAGCGCGCATTTCTTTGGAAGAACGATTGCCGATTTCTTGACCTTGATAGCGCACGGAACCTTCGCGAATCACTCCATTGCGTGGGAGGAGACCCATGATTGAACGTGACAGAACTGTTTTGCCTGATCCTGATTCTCCGACGACCCCAAGTGATTGCCCGCGACGAATCTGAATAGATACTCCGTCAACAGCTCGGGCGATACCGCGAGGAGTTTTGAAATGTGTTTTGATTTCAACTGTTTCAACAAGCGGTTCTGCTTCGGATCGGACGACGTCAGGCGGGTTCATAGCGTGGTTTCCTTAACATCGAAGTAGTTGCGCACGCGGTCGCCGGCAAAGTTCAGGGACAACACGGTTAAGAACAACATCAAGATGGGGAAGAAGGCGATCCACGGGGCCTCTTCGAGAGTCTTGGAGGATTCTGATCCAAGTTGAATCAAGCCGCCCCACGTAATTCCCTTTTCAACCGAGAGTCCGAGGAAAGACAACCCGCCTTCGGCGACGACTGCGACGGCCATACCAAGCAAGGCCAACGATGACATGGGGATCGCGACGTTGGGAAGAATTTCTTTGATGATGATACGACGATTGGTCGCGCCGATCTGACGCGCGGCCAGAACGAATTCTCGATCGGCGAACTGCAAAGTGGCGGCTCGTGCCAGTCGGCCCACCGGGGCGATGCTCAAGAGACCAAGAACGAGGGAGATCGTGAGCAGACTTCGCTCAATGAGCGATG
>JBIKYT010000085.1:0-7431 GCA_044355095.1 Ilumatobacteraceae bacterium | reverse complement strand
GTTGACACACCTGATGCCGTCGCACTAGTTGAAGGACTGCGCTCCGCCGAAGCTGAACACTCGCAACGCACTCACCAACTTCTTGATTTCATCATCGACTATTCGTGATTCTGGTGTGGTTTTGTTTCGCTATACGCAACAAAACCACACCAGAATCACAAGGGGATTAATGGTGTTGCCGATCTGTAACCGCAGGTGGTGGGTCTGATTCCTGTTGGGGGCGTGAGCGAGGGGACTGCAGACCCTTCACCAGCGCTTAGAAGTTTCGGGCGACAACATCTAGAGTGTGGACATGAGCACGTCGTCGAGAATGTGGCGCTCGCTGCTCGCAAACCCGTTCCGACTTCTACCCGTGTCGTTTGCGGCGATGATTGGTCTTGGGATGTGCCTCTTGTTGCTTCCACAAGCAACTGCCTCGGGTCAAAAGACCACAGTTCTTGACGCCCTTTTCACCGCGACGAGTGCCGTATGCGTGACTGGCCTGTCAGTCGTTGACACCGCCACGCACTGGTCGGGTTTTGGTCAAGGCGTTATCTTGCTGCTCATTCAGCTTGGCGGTTTGGGCATTGTCACAGTGGTCAGTATCGGAGTAGTTCTGGTGGCAGAGCGAATCGGCTTGTCGCACACCCGTGTCCTCGCGGCAGACCTGCGGACTGATTCCTACAGCAACCTGCCCAAACTCGTGCGCAATATCGTTCTAACTACCTTGGCATTCGAAGCATTGTTTGCCGTTGTCTTATCTGCACGCTTTTTCTTCGCGCACAACTACGGGTTTCGTACGGCTGCGCTCCACGGAGTGTTCCACAGCATTTCGGCATGGAACAATGCCGGTTTCGCTTTGTATACCGACAACTTCTTGGGATTCGCGAACGACTGGTTCTTCAGCATCGCCGTATGCCTCGCAGTGATACTTGGTGGAATTGGTTTCCCGGTGTTGAAGTCGTTCGCTGTTCACAAGTTCAACTGGAGAATGTGGCCGCTGCATTCCAAGTTGATGGTCAGCGCAACCGCAGTATTACTTGTGCTCGGAACAGCGTTGTTCCTTTTATTTGAGTGGTCGAATCCGGAAACTCTCGGAGCTCTTCCCGAGAGTTCGCGACTGCACTCGGCCTTTTTTCATTCGGTGCAAACGCGAACCGCAGGTTTTAACTCAGTTGATGTCGCTGCGTTGAATGAAGAGTCGCTTCTTGTGTCCACGTTCCTCATGTTCATCGGTGGTGGAAGTGCTTCGACGGCTGGCGGAATTAAGGTGACGACATTTGCGATGCTGGCTTTTGTGATCTGGGCCGAGATTCGAGGTGATCGCGATGTGAACATATTTGGTCGACGCATCGCCGAGGACGCACAGCGACAGGCTTTGACGGTGGCACTTGTTGGGGTTGGGGTTCTATCTGCTTCTACGCTTGCGCTCATGACATTGGGCGATACGAGCCTCACCGCCGCTGCATTTGAAGCGGTGTCAGCCTTGTCGACAGTGGGGCTCTCGACTGGGGTCACCACCGACGAAGGATCGCCGACGCAGATCGTCCTCGTCTTACTCATGTTTTTGGGTCGACTCGGACCAGTTGTGCTCGCTGCGGCGATCGTTCTTCGCTCGCGACCCAACATGTTCAGGTTTCCAAGCGAGCGCCCGCTCATCGGCTGATTGTCAGCCGGGCTTATGCTAATTGTTCACGTCATTACAGAACGGATCAACCGACATCATGGCTATTTCAAACCCCTTGAATTCGCAAGCAAATAAGGCCAAAGAGGAGGCCGCAAATCGTGGCGGCGTGCTCATTATCGGTCTGGGTAGGTTTGGCGAAGCACTGGCGCGCGGGCTTGTTGAACAAAATATCGAGGTCCTTGCGGTCGATTTTGACGAAGAGATTGTGCAACGCGTGTCGGGAGACATTCCAAACGTCGTGCAATGCGACGGCACGTCGTCGCGAGCCCTGCAACAGATTGGTGCCGAGCAGTTCTCCCGAGCGGTGGTCGCTATCGCTTCAAACATCGAGGCATCGGTGCTCTCGGCACTTGTGCTGATTGACGAATTGAAAATACCGATGGTGTGGGCGAAGGCGATTTCGCTTGATCATGCAAAGATCCTAGAACGAGTCGGTGTCTCGCGAGTGATTCAGCCCGAACACGACATGGGTTACCGCACCGCACGAAGTATCGCTCGGCGCGTGACTGACTACTTCCACGTCGAAGATAACTTCGCCCTTGTCGAGATGGAGGCACCGAAGCGTTACCTCGGTCGTGCCCTTGGTGATCTGGGCATCCGAAATAAGTATGGCGTGACGATCGTGAGCATTAAGCCGCCTGGAGGCGAGTTTCAACACGCAGATCAGTCAACGATCCTGCATCCCGGCGAGCTGATTTTGTTGGCGGGCAAGCCTGCGAGCCTTGATGCGTTCGTCATTGATGCAGAGTAGACCGGACAACCCTGAACAAGATTTGGTACGGGAAATCTGATCGGTTTCACCAGCGATTGATTGTGCGGGTGTGCTCACTAATACTTCGGCAATTGCTGCATCGTGCGTATGACCGCGGTTCTGCAACATTCGGTGTGCACCACTAATCAACGTATGAACTCCCAATCACCTCGTTGAAATTTCTTGGCGAAACTGGTGGCAGAAACTAACGAAAAAGACCGTATTCCCGCCACCAGAAAAACCAACATGACTGTTCACGGCACCTGCTACTATTTAATTTTATAGAAATTTTTATATAACGGGGGTTGTCGTGTTTGCTGTTGATGTGTGTCTTTTGCCCGCTACTGGTGGTTCAATTTTTGTCTTGGTCGCGGGCCTGTTCTTATTGGCTGCTGGTGCGATCGTGACGTGGTGGGTGCGTCAATCTGCTGGTCGGTTGTCTGTCGTTGTGGCGCCGTTGGTGTTATTCGGCGCTTTGGCGTTAACCCCTCAAGTGATTGATCCGTGCAGCCCAACAACGACTGCTTCGCCAACCACGACTGCTTCGCCAACCACGACTGCTGCTCCGGATGCGACTGCTTCGCCAACCACGACTGCTTCGCCAACCACGACTGCTTCGCCAACCACGACTGCTTCGCCAACCACGACTGCTTCGCCAACCACGACTGTTGCTCCGGATGCAGCTGCTTCGCCAACAACGACTGCTTCGCCAACAACGACTGCTTCGCCAACAACGACTGCTTCGCCAACCACGACTGCTGCACCAGAATCTGTGTTTTCGAATGACGATGTTGTCCATGCCTACAACATGAGTACCGCAGAAACTGGTACATGGACTGGTGATACAACTTTGGCAACTGTTGAAAATGAATCTGAGCCAGGCTATGGCGATGGTCCATACGCCACGGTTTGGTTTAAGTGGGTCGCCACGACTGATGGTTGGTTAGATGTTGATTCGTGTGACACGTCGTTTGATTCGGTTCTCAGCGTGTACTCGATCAGCGACATCGAAGATCCGTGGAACAGCGACATACTTATTGACGAAGATGATGGGTCGGCTCCAAATAGCTGTGGCGGAGATGATCCTGCGCGACTAACGGTTGCTGTGAGTGCGGGCGACACTTATTACATTCAACTTGACGGCTATGACGAAGACGAGTTTGGACCGGCGCAGTTGAACTGGCAGTTCACCGTATCTGTGAGCCCCCCTAACGATGATGTTGTTGATGCATTTGAACTGACAGGCAGTGGATCCTGGACTGGTGATACAACTTTGGCAACTGTTGAAAATGAATCTGAGCCAAATTATTGTGAATATGATGAAAATGATGAATGTGTAACTTATGGTCCATACGCCACGGTTTGGTTTAAGTGGGTCGCCACAACCGACGGTTCATTAGTTGTTGATTCGTGCGACACGTCGTTTGATTCGGTTCTCAGCGTGTACTCGATCAGCAATATTTCAAATCCGTGGAACAACGTCGGATTGATTGACGAAGACGATTCGTCGGCTCCAAATAGCTGTGGTGGAGATGATCCTGCACGAATAATGGTTGCTGTGAGTGCGGGCGACACTTATTACATTCAACTTGACGGCTATGACGAAGACGAGTTTGGACCGGCGCAGTTGAACTGGCAGTTCTTTGGTTTTAACGATGATGTTGTTGATGCATTTGAACTGACAGGCAGTGGGTCCTGGACTGGTGATACAACAGCGGCAACTGTTGAAGTTGGCGAACCTGGCTATGATGAAAGTTTTCCAAACGCAACGGTTTGGTTTAAGTGGGTCGCCACAACCGACGGTTCATTAGTTGTTGATTCGTGCGACACGTCGTTTAATTCGGTTCTCAGCGTGTACTCGATCAGCAATATTTCAAATCCGTGGAACAACGTCGGATTGATTGACGATGACGATTGGTCGGCCAGATGTGACGTCGATGCTGCAGAATTAATGTTTGCTGTGAGTGTGGGCGTTACCTATTACATTCAACTTGACGGCCTTGACGAAGACGAGTTTGGGCCGGCGCAGTTGAACTGGAGATTTACTGACGACTTGTGATTCTGGTGTGGTTTTGTTGCGCTATACGCAATAAAACCACACCAGAATCACAAATTAATTGCTGGCGTCGCGGGGGAGACCGAGGATTTTTTCACCGATGATCGATCGTTGAATCTGATCGGTTCCACCAGCGATTGATTGTGCAGGTGTACTCACTAATACTTCGGCGATCGTTGCATCGTGTGCATGATCTCCGTTTTGCAACATTCCGTGTGCACCACTAATCAACGTATGAACACGATGAGCCATACGTGAAACTTCTGAAGCGGCCAACTTGCCAATCGAACCTTCGGCTCCAGGAGGGCGACCAAGCGCACGTGCAGCACGAGCACGTAACGCGGTCCACTCATTCATTTTGTGAAATGACAACAACGCCGCAATGTTCTGGCGAATCACCGGGTCGTTTGAGACCCCAAGTGCTTGGGCTCGTTCAACAACCAGGTCAACTCGACCAGCACGTTGCGGATACCACACATATGTTTTGAAATGTTCTTCGGCCTCATGTTCAGCCTCACGAACCGCACGACTGCCAGTGGCGGTGTTCTGTACAAACTTCGGACGACGCATCGTGGAAAACGTGCGTTCGTGAGCAAGAGTCGCACGCGCAACTCGCCAACCATCGTCAAGGGTGCCGACAATCATGTTGGCTGGAATGCGAGCGTCGGTCAGGAAGACTTCGTTGAACGATGAGTGATAGTTCATCTGTTTGATTGGACGCACTTCAATACCAGGCTGATGCATCGGCAAAACAAAATAGGAAATTCCGTGATGCTTTGAACCGTCCCGATTTGTACGAGCCAGCAACATTCCGTAGTCGGCGTGATGAGCACTGGTATTCCACACCTTCTGGCCGTTGATCACCCATTCATCGCCATCAAGAACTGCTGAAGTCGAGAGGCTTGCCAGATCTGATCCGGCACCTGGTTCGCTAAAGAGTTGGCACCAAGTTTTTTCACCGGTCAACGTTTGACGCAAGACGAGTCTCTTCAATTCGTCAGAACCATGTTCGACGATCGTGGGCGCTGCCAACGACATTCCGCTACCAAGCGGATTACCAACTGCACCGATGAGGCGCAGTTCTTCGGCAACCACTTGATCGGCCCAAGCAGGGAGGTTGCGTCCGAACCATTCACGTGACCACGGTGGAACAGCCCAGCCAGCATCAACCAGTCGTTCGCGCCAAGCCTGCAGTGAAAGTTGCGGATCCCAATTGACCTGTAACCAGTCCCGAACTTCTTGTTGAACGGACTCACGGCTCATTGAACTCATAGTGAAACCTCGAGGAGTCTCGAATTTATGAAGCCCGCAGGGTATTGCGTTTGATCTCATCCAAAATTTCAGGAATGCGCGCTTGGGGCAAGTTGTGTCCCATATCGGGGAATGCCAAGAGGCGCGCGCCCGGTATGGCCTTGGTTGTCGCATAGCCGCCAGAAGGTTGCACGAGACCATCTTCAAGTCCGTGAACGACGAGTGTCGGCACATTCAGTTTCTTTAACTGTGGCGTGCGGTCGGGGCTCGCCATGATTGCTGCCATTTGGCGTGCTGTTCCGTCGGGAGTGAAGTTGCGCTCGACCGAAAGCTTGGCAACTTCGCGAATCTCTAGTTCGTCATACAGCGAACCAGAGAACAATTTGAAAAGTGCTGCTTGACGCTCAGGAAAAGTTTCTTTACTTCCGCGGGTCAGCTTGCCGGCGCGCAACAAGACTGATGTCTTCGGTCGACCAACGCGGGGATTGCCAGTGGTTGACATGATTGACGTTAATGAACGCACGCGACTTGGGTGTTCAATCGCCATGGTCTGAGCGATCATCCCGCCCATCGACATTCCGACAACATGTGCCCGTTCAATGTTGAGAGCATCCAGAAGTCCAACTGCATCTTTGGCCATGTCACTTAACAGGTATGCCGACTTGGCGAAACGACGAGAAATCGAGAACATCGCCGTCTGTGTCTTTGTGGGAGGAGCGGCATCAATCTTGGTTGACAAACCGATATCGCGATTATCAAAAGTGATGACTTGGAATCCGCGGTCGACGAGTCCGGCGATAAACGTGGCGGGCCAAGCAACGAGTTGCCCTCCGAGTCCCATCACGAGAAGTAACGGATCGCCTTCGCCATGTACTTCGTATTCGAGGGTGATGCCGGTTGAAACAGTGGTTGATGCCATGACGACAAACTAACCGTGAAAGTCAGGGAAGAGCGACGATTGCTTCATGTTCGAGCGTTGCCACGATGCGTCCATCAATTTCGATGTGTACATCAAGAATGGCCCGCTCACCATGTGATTGAAAACGCCGAATCACCGTTGATTTGACGGTTGCGACAGATCCGCCATGGGCGATTCCGTGGTGGCGAATAATGCTGCGGGTATGAATCCAGCTTCCTCGGGCAACGAATTGGTGAACAGCGTTGTTGGCAAGCGCTGGCCACACTGCGGGATGCACATAGTTGTTCAACAAACAGAAGTCGAGATCGTCGCCAGCGCGTTGGCCGTAATCAGATCCCCATTCACCAATGAGGGGGATTTCGAGAGTTGGTAATGATTCGCCATCGCGCATTGGTGCGGCCGGACCCGAATCTTTAACTGCAACAAACTGAGCGCGAGGCTGATCGGGTTCATCAGTGATTGCGTCAATTGTTGTGGCTTCGCCGTCATTGGTTGGCACGCAACGTAAGGCATCGCCATCAAAAACTGGACGACGAAATCGCACTTCGCCACCACCGTTATGCATCCAGTTTTCTCCCCAGGAAACGATCAAGGGATGAGTCAGATACGCATATGTCGTTACTCCGGCGACGAGTGCTCGTGGAAATCCGGCAGCTTGCGCGCCAGCGTCAGTATGTATTGGGTTGCGCGCGTGCTCGGCAAGATTTGATGCGTTGATCTGCCAAGTCGTTGGTTGCGTCATCACAACGACTCCATTTGTTGTTTACGCGTTGACGCGGAAGTCGGTG
>JBIKYT010000031.1:0-24028 GCA_044355095.1 Ilumatobacteraceae bacterium | reverse complement strand
GGTTTGCCTGGCACATTGGTCGTGAGTTCTGGCCAAGCTGCCGAGACCTTGGCGATTCTCACTTTGGCTGAAGCTGGCGATCACATCGTTGCTTCACCGTCGTTGTACGGCGGAACATACAACTTGTTGCACTACACCCTTCCCAAGATGGGCATTGCAGTCTCGTTCGTTGATGATCCGCACGATCTTGCGCAGTGGAAAGCTGCAGTTCGTCCGAACACCAAGGCGTTCTACGGTGAAGTTTTGGCGAACCCACGTAACGACGTGTTCGACATCGAAGGTGTCTCAAAGGTTGCTCACGAAGCTGGCGTTCCATTGATCGTCGACAACACTGTGCCGACCGCTTACGGCATTCGTCCGCTTGAGTGGGGTGCAGACATTGTTGTGCAGTCACTTACCAAGTTTGTTGGTGGACACGGAACTTCAGTCGCCGGTTCAATCACCGATGGTGGAAAGTTTGACTTCTCGGCTTCTGGTCGTTTCCCGAACTTCACCGAGCCCGACCCCAGCTACCACGGCTTGGCGTACTGGCCCGCACTTGGTGCTGGTTCGTACATCTTGAAGGCTCGCGTGCAGTTGCTGCGTGACCTCGGTATGGCTGTCTCGCCGTTCAATGCCTTCTTGCTGTTGCAGGGTCTCGAAACCTTGTCGCTGCGCATGGAGCGTCACTGGAGCAATGCTCATGCAGTTGGCGAGTTCCTCGACAAGCACCCGCAAGTTGAAAGTGTCAACTACGCCGGCTTGACGAGCAGCCCGTGGCATGACCGTGCCAAGAAGTACTTCGGTGGCCGTGGCTACGGTTCGGTTTTGGCGTTCAACATCAAGGGTGGACGTGAAGCCGGCGAAAAGTTTGTGGCTGGTCTGCAGTTGCACAGCCATGTCGCCAACATTGGTGACGTGCGCAGCTTGGTGATTCAGCCTTCAAGTACGACGCACAGCCAGTTGACCGCTGACGAGCAGATCGCTTCAGGCGTTAATCCTGGACTCGTGCGTTTGAGCGTGGGTCTCGAGTCGATCAAGGACATCTTGGCCGACCTCGAACTCGGTTTCGCCGCCGCCAAATAACTGGAACAAATACGCCACTCTGTACAAATAAGCGCGCTGAGCGAACATATTTGTACAGAGTGGCAAAATTTGAGTGTTAGTCGGGGCGGTTGTCGTCGAGGAACTTCTGGAACTCAGCCGCTAAATCGTCGCCGGACGGAATGAGCTCCTCGGCGCGTCGATCAAACTCAAGTTCGAGCATCTGGACATATCGCAACGCTCGATCGTCTTCGGACACGGCGTCATCATGAAGTGAGCGCCAACGTTCCATGTCTTCTTCAAGTTCACCGTGTCGCGTCGGCACTCCCAAGACATGCTCAAGTTGGCGCAACAACGCTGCGGAAGCTTGAGGGTGTTCGGCGTTGCCCAAATAGTGGGGGACTCCAACTCGTAGTGAAATCGCCGGCAACTCCTCGCGTTCAAATTCGGTCTGCATAAGGCCGACCACGCCGGTGATTCCTTGGTACGACGGACGCGATAAGCCAAGAGTGCGTGCCAACTGCGGATCGACGGTGCTGCCCACAACAAACGGGGTGCGCGTATGAGGCACCGTGTCGGCTGATGCACCAACGGTCACGATGGCTTCGCAACCAAGTCGTGAATATGCCGCAACCAGGCAACGCACAAAAGTGTGCCAACGAATGTGGGGTTCAACGCCCGACATCACCACGATGTCGCGAGAAAACTCGGGGAATCGCAACGCAATTATTTCATTGGTCGGCCACTCAATGACTCGCTCGTCTTCGTCGTCGATTCGAATCTCGGGACGAATTTGCGTGAAATCGTAAAACGGGTCGCAATCAATCGATGCGACGATTTCAGCAGCGTTGTGTCGGACCAGATGTTCAATCGCAGATGTCGCGACACCGGCGGCATCAAACCAGCCAGTTAAGGCCACCACCATGACGGGACGGCGCAGTGGTGCTGCCAAACCTTCCCAGATCAAGACATCGGCGACTTCCATTCCTAGAGTCTCACCCGCGCAATGCCTCAACCACAACGTCAATGCACGCCGTCAGGGCCTGAACATCTTCGGGATCAATCGCAGGAAACATGCCAACTCGTATCTGATTACGCCCCAATTTGCGGTAACTGTCGGTGTCAACAACTCCATTTGCCCGCAAAGCGGCGCACACGTCATTGGCATCAACTCCGCCGTCGGCTACCGCGGCAATGTCAATTGTTCCGACAACCTGCGAACGCTGGGCGGGATTGCTCACGAATGGGGTGGCCCAATCGCGTGACTCGGCCCATGAATACAAGATGGACGATGATTGAGCCGAACGGGCATTGCATGCGCTTAATCCACCGATTTCATTCATCCACTTCACTTGTGCATCAAGCATGACCAAGGTGGCGAGTGCGGGCGTGTTGTAGGTCTGATTCGCCTTGCTGTTGTCAAGTGCGATCTTCAGGTCAAGCGATGCGGGGATCCAGCGCTTCGATGCCGAAATTTTCTCAATTCGTTCAAGCGCGCGCGGTGAACAGGCGGCAAACCACAAGCCACCATCGGATGCGAAGCACTTTTGCGGAGCGAAGTAGTAAACATCGACTTCAGATGGATTCCAGAGCAAGCCACCAGCTGCCGACGTTGCATCGACGACCACCAAAGCATCGCCACTGTCCGCTGGGCGTACCAGGGGCATCATCACGCCAGTGGATGTCTCATTATGGGTGAAGGCGTAGGTATCGATTCCAGATTGTGAGGTCGCGGTCGGATGAGTGCCAGGGTCAGTCTTGATCACGGTCGGATCGCCCAAATGTGGTGCAGCGGCAACGGCTTCGGCAAACTTCGATGAGAACTCGCCAAACACCAAGTGTTGACTGTGGCTTTCAACAAGTCCGAAAGTTGCTACATCCCAAAAAACTGTCGAGCCACCATTGCCAAGAACGATCTCCCAACCTTCGGGAAGTCCAAACAAATCGGTCAGCCCAGAGCGAACCGATCCCACCAAATTCTTCACGGGGGCTTGGCGGTGTGATGTACCCATGAGGGCTGGTCCGGCCGCAGCCAAGGCCTCCATCTGTTCGGGTCGCACTTTCGAAGGTCCGCAACCGAAGCGACCGTCGGCTGGCAAAAGATTGGAAGAAATGCGAATTGATCGGGGGTCAGTAATGCTCACTGTCTTAGCATGGCAGGCATGAGTTCGTCACCCCAAAGCAAGCGCACATCTTCTCGTCTCGCAGCCATCGCTGAATCGGCAACTTTGGCTGTAGATGCCAAAGCCAAGGCCCTGAAAGCTGCTGGCGAAAACGTGATTGGTTTCGGCGCCGGCGAGCCCGACTTCCCGACGCCAGAGCACATTGTTGAGGCAGCAGTGAAGGCTTGTCGCGACCCGAAGATGCATCGTTACACGCCCGCGGCCGGACTACCTGAATTGCGTGAGGCAATCGCTGCGAAGACTTTGCGCGACAGTGGCTTTCAGACAACTGCCAATCAAGTCCTCGTCACGAACGGTGGCAAGCACGCTGTGTTCACCGCATTTGCGGCGTTGTGTGATCCGGGCGATGAAGTCATTGTGCCTGCTCCGTATTGGACCACTTATCCCGAAGCGGTCACATTGGCAGGCGGAGTTCCTGTTGTCGTTGACACGACTGAAGAAACAGGATTTCGGGTCACGGTTGAGCAGCTCGAAAAAGCCCTAACAAAGCGCACGAAAGTTTTGTTGTTCGTGTCGCCTGATAACCCCTCGGGTTCGGTGTATCCACCTGAAGAAGTGAAGGCCATTGGTGAGTGGGCAGTATCGCGCGGTATCTGGGTGATCACTGACGAGATTTACGAACACCTCACGTACGGTCAACATAAATTCACGAGCATGCCAACGCTCGTTCCTGAACTGGCGAATCAGTGTCTCATTGTGAATGGCGTTGCGAAGACATACGCAATGACTGGTTGGCGCGTTGGTTGGATGATCGGACCTTCAGATGTGATGAAAGCATCAATCAACTTCCAAAGTCATGCCACTTCAAATGTCAATAACGTTGCACAAGCAGCAGCGCTTGCAGCAGTTGCTGGCGATCTGTCGGCTGTATCAATGATGCGCGATGCATTCGAACGTCGTGGGCGCACAATGCATCGAATGTTGAATGACATTCAGGGCATCACATGTCTTGAACCAGAAGGTGCGTTTTATTGCTACCCGAATGTCACTGGCTTAATTGGCAAAACCTTCAATGGCAAGACTGCGAATAACAGCATGGAACTTGCTGACATCATTTTGTCGGAAGTAAAAGTGGCAATTGTTCCTGGTGAAGCATTCGGGACATCTGGTTACGCACGATTCTCATTTGCTCTTGGTGATGCCGATCTTGAAGAAGGCATTCGACGAATCGCTGATTTGGTGGCGCGCTCTTAACAAATTGTTGAACGCGAGTACTTCTATGTGTTAGATTCACTCCGTCGGCAATAGTCGACACGTACAGAAAACAGCGAAGTCCGGTGAGATTCCGGCACTGTCCCGCAACGGTTGTGTAGCAAACGAGAGTTTCGCTAACGAGTCCGGTCGCCTGATCTGTATGCGATATCAACCCTCGAGGCAAGGGCGGATCGCGCAGGAATGGCTTGTCCTTTCCTCGCACTCCTCTTGCTTCCTCAAAGCAATGGAGGAAGCTTTCATGAAAGCAAACCTAGTAAGTGCCAATAAACCTCAGCGTCGAACCACACGCCGTGTCCTGATTGGATCACTCGTCGCCCTGAGCTCACTGCTCGCAGCATGTGGTGGCGACAAAACAGATTCATCAGCCAGTGTTGAAACAGAAGCGCCGGTGTCAACTGCAGTTGTCGACGATACACCGCAACGAATTGTGTCGTTGTCGCCAACGCATACCGAAATCTTGTATGCGCTTGGAGCGGGTGACCAAGTGGTTGCGGTCGATTCAATGTCGAATTACCCCGCAGAATCAGCATCAGTTCTCACCGATATTTCGGCGTACGAACCTAACGTCGAAGCAATCTCGGCCCTTGAGCCCGATTTGGTAGTGATTGGTGATGACTTCAGCGGACTCGCTGAACAATTGTCAACGATCGGAATTGAGTCATGGGTGAGTCCTGCTCCGATGACTTTGGACGAGGCGTATGAACAGATTGTTGAACTCGGAGATGTGGTCGGCCGCCTTGATAATGCGCAAAGCGTTACTCAGAAAATGAAAGATGACATTGCTGAAATTGTTGCAGCAATTGAAATTCCGGCCACGCCAATTAGCTACTACCACGAACTCGATGACACGTATTACTCGGTGACGGGAAATACGTTTATCGGTTCAATCTATGAACTCTTCGGCATGCGCAATATTGCTGATGCCACCGAAGGCGAAACAGATTATCCGCAATTGTCGGCAGAGTTCATCGTAAGCCAGGATCCGAATGTCATTTTCTTGGCTGACGTGAATTTGGGTGTAACCGCTGAAACGGTTGCTGCTCGTCCAGGATGGTCGGGCTTGTCAGCGGTTGTGTCGGGCAACATTGTTGCCATTGACGACGACATTGCGTCTCGCTGGGGACCGCGTCTCGTTGAGTACGTGCAAGCTGTCGCTGATGGCGTTTCCCAATACATTGCAAGTTTGAGATGACCTACATGTTGCCCGAACAAGTTCGCGATTCAGAGCGCTCATGGTGGATGCCGTTGGCATGTGTCTTGCTTGCGATCGCGTTCTTGTTCGGCGCCATGGTCGGACCCGCTGGGCCAGATTGGTGGCGGGTGCCTGCCGAGTTGTTGAATCGTTTACCTTTCATTGACATCACATCAGGCGCTACCGAATTGCAAAGCACTGTGCTGTGGCAGATTCGTATGCCCCGAGTTGTTCTCGCCGGCATTGTGGGGGCGATGTTGTCAATTGCTGGCGCTTCGTATCAGGGGGTGTTTCGTAATCCCTTGGTAGATCCGTATTTGTTGGGTGTTGCTGCTGGGGCTGGACTCGGAGCAACGGTCATTATCGTCACGGCGCGCGCAAGCAGTTCGTCGTGGCCAATTGACCCATTACCGATAGCTGCCTTTGCTGGTGGCCTCGTGGCGGTGATGATTACGTATTCGGTAGGTGCAGCGTTCGGCGCAGCGAAATCATCGGCAACGCTCGTACTTGCTGGTGTTGCCGTGACATCTCTTGCCACTGCAATTCAGACGTTCATGTTGCAGAAAAATACCGATGTTGTTCGTCAGGTCTATAGCTGGATCCTTGGTCGTTTATCAACGGCTACTTGGCACGACGTACGTTTGGTTTTGCCGTACGTAGTTGTGAGCACCGGAGTTTTGTTGTGGCATCGTCGGTTGCTTGATGTCTTGCGCGTTGGCGATGATGAGGCGCAATCGCTCGGAGCACGTGTTGATCGCATTCGACTCACCGTTGTGATTGCTGCAACGTTAGGAACTGCAGCAGTGGTGAGCGTGAGTGGACTCATCGGGTTTGTCGGAATTGTTGTTCCTCATTTAGTTCGATTGCTCGCTGGTTCGAGTTATCGCCGTATCTTGCCACTGACCGTTCTTTTCGGTGCGGCCTTTTTGATCGTCGCCGATATCCCTGGGCGAATTTTGTCCGACCCAGCTGAAACTCCTATCGGAGTCGTCACCGCATTTTTAGGTGCACCGTTTTTCATTATCGTTTTACGTTCACGTCAAGGAGCTTCACGATGACATCACTGGCCTTTGTTGATGTATCTGTCAAATACGGATCCTCAACTGCAGTTCAAGGTTTCACTGACACGGTTCGACCAGGGGAGTGGTTATGTCTCATTGGGCCAAACGGTGCCGGCAAGTCATCACTTTTGCGTTCTGCAGCTGGTTTAGTCAAACATGACGGCGGCATCTTGGTTGATGGTTCGCCGTTGCATCTACGTTCATCGCGTCGACGAGCCGCGTTAGTCGCGCATGTTCCACAGTCACCCTCAATGCCAGACGATATGACCGCCGCTGAATACGTCTTACTGGGACGAAATCCATACGTGGGATATTTTGGTCACGAAACCAAACATGATCGGATGATGGTGGCCCGAGTTATCGAACGACTTGATCTTGAACACTTCGCGAATCGGAGACTCGGAACTCTGTCAGGCGGCGAGCGTCAACGATTAGTGATTGCGCGTGTACTGGCTCAAGAAGCGCCGATTATGTTGCTTGATGAGCCAACGAGTGCGTTAGATATCGGCCATCAACAACAAGCACTTGAATTGGTCGATAGTTTGCGGCGCGAGCATGGCTTTACGGTGGTCTCGGCAATGCACGATCTGACGCTGGCTGGTTTATATAGCGACCGTCTCGCGTTGTTACATCAAGGTCACTGCGTCGCGTCAGGTCCGGCCGAACAAGTGTTGAAAGCCGAGACATTGTCTGAGTTCTATGGGGTGTCAGTGACTGTTCTTCACGAACCAGATGGCACGGTTGTCGTCGTACCTAGAAGAACGGTACCTCTAGCGTGATTCTGGTGCATAATCCTTGCGATATCCGCAACGATTATGCACCAGAATCACAGATGGACGAGTACGGTTTGGGGCGTGGAAAATACATTTGATGCCACCGTCATCAATAGACAAGTCGAAGGTCTGGCGGCTTCGCATCAATTGCTCTTAGAGCGACTGGGTGGTCTCACCGATGAGATGGTTTCTCGATCTTCGTTGCTGCCAGATTGGACAGTCGGTCATGTGCTGGCGCATATCGCTCAACAGGGCGACAGTATCAGTCGACTTTTTCTCGCAGCCGAGGAAGGCGAAATTGCTGACCAGTATGAAGGTGGCTTTGCGGCCCGTGTGACCGCAATCAACGAAGCAGCGTCTCGAACAGCCGCCGAGCATGTAACCGATGTGCGTCGTTCGATTTACGCGTTGGAAGGAGCAATAGCTTCGGCGCGTCAAGGGTGGTACGGCTCGGCACGAATGGTGTCTGGAATTGAAGTGCGAGTCACCGATTTGCCACTGCGCCGCTGGCGTGAAGTTGAAGTTCATATGGGAGACCTCGGATTGGCTGAACTCGGCTGTGTCGGGCCCGAATCATGGTCAATGGATTATGTGCGGCATGACTTATCGGTGATGACCATGCAGTGGAAGTCTCGAGGCTCAATGGGACTCACTGACCTTCCCCAACAAATACGCACGCAGTCGCCTACAGTGCGTTTAGGTTGGTTGATGGGGCGCACAGTTATCGACGCACTTGCGCCAGCAGGATTGATGGGCTGATGACAATGCGGAAAGTGCGCCAGTTTTTGCTTCTCATAACGGCACTTGTTGCAGGACTTTTTTGGGCTTCTCCCGTGTCGGCGCATGCCCAACTGGACTCATCATCACCGGCCCCATCGTCGGTACTTGAATCTGCCCCGAGCGAAATACGCCTTGATTTCAATGAACCTGTCACGCCCATTGCGCGTTCAATTGAGATTTACAATCAAGATGGTCAACGAATCGTGTTAGGTGAAGCCTTACTCTCACCAGACGATCCGTCAGTTTTGATTGCTGGCGATGTTCCAGAAATTCCAGATGGTCTCTATGTCGTCGCTTGGCGCGCGGTCTCCAATGACGGTCACGCAATTGAAGGCGCCTACACATTTCAAATCGGTACTTCGGCGCCGATCATCGCCACGAGTGACCTGATCACAAATGTGTTGGCCGGACAAAATGGACCGAGCGGTCTGTCATGGGTGATGAGCATCGCGAAGTTTCTAGGTTTTCTCGGGCTTTGCCTTGTGCTGGGATGTCTTGCCATGGTCGCTGGCGGATCAATTTCATCTCGCCGAGTCCCGATGTTTATCGGAGTCGGTTGGTTGTTGGCTTTTGTTAGTGCATTCGTTCTATTCGTGACGCAAGGGCCGTACACCATCGCTGGTTCATGGTCTGACCTTTTCAACACTTCGTTGTGGTCGGATGTGTACGCGACACGATTGGGCAAAGCCCTCGTCATTCGCGAATTGCTTTTGCTATCGCTCTTGGTTCTGTTGTGGTCGTTGCGAGGTCACTTTGCGAGGTCGCTGACTTCATGGTGGAGGTCAACGACCGCATTGGTCGGGGTAGGAATAGTGCTGACTTTGTCAGCATCCGGTCACCCCAGTGCCTCTGAAAATTCAGGTATCGCGGTTTTTGCTGATGCACTCCACCTCTCAAGTGTCATTTTGTGGGTCGGAGGTCTCGTCGTTCTGGCTGGCGGTGGAGTGATGCGTAGTCTCGAAGCAGAAGTCGTTGTGAAGCGGTTTTCTCGAATCGCAACCTTTGCGATTCCGATCGCAGTCTTCACAGGTTTGTGGCAGACCTGGCATTTAGTTCCTTCACTGAGTGACATCACTCAAACGAAGTGGGGCCAGGCGCTGCTGATTAAATCCTGCATTGTTGTTGTGGCCGTCACCCTCGGAGCGTTTGCACAATGGCTGGTTCGAAGGGGAGAAACTCGATCAATTCAGCGGATTGTCATGGTCGAGGTCTTTGTTGCAGTGATGGCACTTGGGGTCACCGCTGGCATGCTCTCGCAAGCACCCGAGATCACTGCGGCGAATTCTGTTTTCAGTACTCAACTTGTTGAAGGGGACATGATCGTTGGAGTAGCCGTGACTCCAGGGCGGGTAGGGAACAACGAAATTCACGTGACAGTCACGACACCAAGCGGCTCATTGTCGCCCATTGAAAACCTCACGATGCGATTAACGCTGCCAGGTTCAGAAGTGCCAACGATTACTGCGGCAATAGCCGAATTGGGTCCTAATCATTTCGTGGGAACTTTGTCGATACTGACACCCGGAACTTGGACGCTAGAGATCTTGATTCAGCCTGATCCGTCTTCAAGTACTCGTGTGGTGACCGAAGTTCCAATTACTGGCTAGCGATGGATTTCAGCAAGAGTCTGACCGCGCGAAGCGGCGTTATCGAGCGAGTCAACGGTGTGTTGCAATTCAAGTTTGAGTTCAACGGAGGGCTCTTTGAGGGGACTCTCTAAACGACCTGAAGTGAGGGCTGAGTTAAATACGGCCATGTAGCCGATGGCAGCAAGGGCATGATGCTGTTGTATTTGTTCGATTGCCGATGAAACTTTTTGGTCGTCAGTGGTATCAAGTTGTTGAGCGACACCTCTAGTGATCTTGCCTAGTACGAGAGAAGTCGGCCACGGTGCCTTGATCGGCAACATCGTTGGGATCGCAAGCAAAGCCGCAAGATGATCAGAATCCAATTGAGCCTGTCGCACCTTTGCGCCCTGCAGAATTTCTGTAGATGCACCAACCGCAAATGCGATGAACTCAATTCGTTGAAGGCGTTCAATGTCATCGTCGGGTAGTTCGGAGAGGTTTCGATAAAGCGCTGATCCAAGTCCACTCGAAAGGGAACTCGCGGCTTCTTTGGATTCGGAAATTTTCTTCAGGTAGCCAACTCCATCGTCGGCTGACCACTTCCATTCGGACACAAGTCCAGTGAAATAAAGTTGCCATGGTGCAATGACCTCACCAAGAATTTTCCGAATCTCACGGTGAATTCGTGTTTGTTCATGAATATCAACCCAACTTGGAGCTATTCCTCGACGCCAATCCTGACCATCAAAAACCGTTTCGACGAGTCGTTTGATTCGGCGACCAGCAGTCTCGACCGATGTGGTGCGGGGGTCGGTCGCAGATAGCCACAGCGAGCGAACAATGCTGGGATCATGAGCGCCATAAACCAGGGGAGCCAAAAACTTTGTGGAGTCGATGAGTCGTCCCGATTCAAGCGAATCCATGGCAACTCGCGACAGTCGCTCATCCATTTCAGTTGGTTGTCCGTGAGTTGCATCTGACCACCATTCGGGATGTTGATCAACCCAACGGTTCAAGAAGAACGCCGCAGAATTGAATGACAGGTTGTACGTGTCGGATATATCAAAAAATGCGCTATTCAAAACTCGTCTGATTCGCGTGTCTTGTCTTTCAAATATGGCAAGAGTTTGCTTCAGCAGCGAATGCACTTTTGGAATGGTCAAATCTCCGATTTGAGATAAACGAAGTAGTAACTCAACTTCATCTCGAGCAATGGCGATGCTTCGGGCAAGCAGAGCCAAGCGCTGCGGGTCACAAGCCAGATGACTCATGGTGGGCTCGAAGTATTTCAATACAGGAGGTGAGTAACAATTTGGCTGCTTTGATTTCACTTTGTGAAATCAAAGCAACAGGCCCAGTCCAAGTATCTGAGTCTGACAGGCGAGCGATATCGCGAATTTGATTGTCAATGGTGTTTTGTACGCGCGTCACCAGTTGAAGAGAAGTTCCCATGCGCAAGTGTGTGCGCGAGGGTTGAGTATGCGGTTACCTCTCTAGATACGTGACCACTTGATGATGGGGCAGTTGCGTAACGGTCTCAATAAATCCATCACCAACGGTGCTGTAGCCGTGACGGTTATAAAAGGCCAAGGCGGCGTCTCGGGCATTTGCCCAAATGAGGTCAACCCCGACTTTTTTGGCATATTCCATTCCAGCATGAAGTAGCAGTCCGCCGATCCCCTGTCCCTGAACGAGCACGGCCGTAGCCATTCCGCGCAATTGCAATCCTTGAAGTTGAGGTTCGGATGGAAATGGACGGCGCATCCAAGTACTCACCCCGATATTTACCCCGGCCTCAGTAAATGCCCCGATGTGCACCGTTGTGGGTTCGTCATCGCCGTCAAAGGTGACGGTCTGATTGACCATTCCCGCGCGTAAAACTTCCAGGCGCAACGGCCGAACTTCAAGATAACCCATTGTACGAATCGAGATGTTTCCTAACATGCTGCTCATTAGTTGTTCCCGACGTGAATGTTGTTGCCACCCTCACGGGCCGATCGATAGATGGCGTCAACTGTTTGATGCGCGGACAGTGCCACAGAAACATCTGGATAAGCGGGCTTTCGGTTGTACGCCGCGAGCAAGAAAGCGGCGTCCGGGTTGGGATGATCGGGGATGAGTTCACGGGTGACTGCTACCAGTTCGTCTCCGGCCAAAGTTCCGCTTGAGCCATCAGAATTTGTCCATGAAACTGGGCCGAACCAATCGTCACCTTCAATAGTGATGAAGCGTTTCTCACAAAAGATCTCCACTCTCCGCAAACTTGGGCGCGCTAAATTGTCATGCCAAATACTGGTGAGTGAACCAAGGGCGACGGCTCTTACGCCACGAGTTGAATCATCGGTCTCAGAAAACGAAAAATTCGCAGTCAGAACGTCTTCTATTCCCTTGATTCCATGAAAGAACGATTGGCGGGCGCTGACCTCGGCAATTGGAGCAATAACCGCGTGCAGCATGTCAATATCGTGAATGCTGTGTTCAAGCAGAGTTCCAGCACCTGCCCGCGAGACATCGCCCCGCCAGGTGGAGTCGTAATGACCTTGGACGGGGATGAACTGATCGTCTCGGAAAATGACCGACATCACTCGCCCAGCTTCGGGAGCATGCGTCAAGTCGCGGGCCAATAAATATGCCGGTGAATGTCGAAGAACTAGGCCAACTTGATTGGTGATATTGAAATCTTCACATAGGCGTACGATTTCTTGTGCATCTGCGATATTTGTAGCTAGCGGTTTTTCGCAGAACAGGGCTTTGCCAGATTGGGCGACTTTTCGAACCATTTCTAAATGCTCGGACGTCCAGGTGCAGATATAAACAACATCGGAGGAGTCAATGACCTCCTGCGGCGATGACATAACGTGATGCCCGCTCGCAGTGGCGAAAGATGTGGCGCGTGCTGAGTCAACATCAAAAACACCAGCCCGCTCGATTTCAAATGGAAGAGTCTGTTCGACGCGGCGAATACTTTTGGAGTGATAGGTGGCGATAAATCCTGTACCTATAAACCCAATTTTGAGCTTCGGGGCCGCTGTCATATCTCCAACTTACTGGAGATGATGTATTGAATCTGAAATGATCTCGGCCTCGGATAAATCGTGAGTAACTAGTAGTGCAGTCGTGTTGGTCGAATGCAGAATTTGATGCAAGTCCTGCGCCAGCCGGTCGTGAAGTTCTTGGTCGAGGCCAGTCAGCGGTTCATCAAGCAGTAAGACGCGTGGGGACGGCGCCAGTGCACGGGCCAGTGCCACCCGCTTTGATTCACCGCCTGACAGGGTCGTGACGGATTGTCTCGTGACATCGTCGAGTCCAACAAGTTCAAGCAGTTCGTGACAACGTGCGTCAATGTCGCGTTGATTCATTTTGGAAACTTTTAAACCGAAGGCGACATTGTCGTACACATTGAGATGTGGAAACAGTTGGTTATCTTGGAAAACCATTCCGACTGATCTTTGGTGAGTTGGAGTATGCGTGATGTCGAGATCACCAAGAATGATTGTCCCCGTTGTCGGTTTCAAAAGACCAGCGACGATTCGAAGCAGAGTTGATTTGCCGGAGCCCGATGGTGCAACGACAGCTGTAGTGGTCCCAGTTGCCACTTCTAAGGAAAAATCTTGCAGGATGATTCGCTCGCCATAGTTAAATGAAATGTCAGTGATGATCAGACTCATGAGTATGACTTTCGATCTACAGACAAGACGATCATTGCAGTCACAAGAATCAAGACTACTGATGCAGCCATACCTGTAGCCCGTGGAATCTCGCCTGCTTTACCGAAAAGTCCAGCGATGATGATGGGAAGAGTGCGCGATTCGCGGCGAGTAAGAAAACTTGTTGCTCCGAATTCGCCTAAAGACATTGCTAGGGAGAAAGCGAATCCAGTCGAGATTGCTGGTCGTAGTAGTGGTATCTCAACGGTAAACAATCGTCGCCAAGGTCCGGCGCCTAATGTTGCCGCCGCCAACCTGAGGTCATTGGGAATTCCCTGAACGACGGGTAGCGCCGCTCGAATTACAAAAGGAAGGGCGATTGCCGAATGAATGATCGGTATCAGCAACCACGAGGATCGGAAGTCAAACGGATCAAAGTCGTAGGTGATCAGAATGGCTAAACCGATAACAACCGGAGATATGGCAAGTGGCAAAATCGCGAGTGTTGATAACTGTCGGTTCGCCGATTGGCGGTTAGCGAATGCGTATGTTGCGGCGATGCCGGTTGGCAGTGCAATGCAGGCGGCGATAATTGCATATCTGGCTGATGTTTGTATGGCCTGCCAGGTATCAATTTCAATTCCCTTTTGGTTCTGTATTCCGAGAAGCACCCGCCAACCAGTCAGTGACCATGAACGACCTGTTCGCAATGAGGATGCAATTAAGGCAAGTACAGGGGCGACAAAAAAAGCCGCGACTCCAAGAAGGAAACACTTGGGCCCTAATGGAAGTTTCTGAGGATTGAGAGTTCGTGATCGAAATGAAATGAGTTCGCTGGTCCGCCCTCGAGACCATATAAAGGAAATTGTCGCGATGAGCAACATCTGAGCAACCGCCAAGATGGCAGCCCCCGACAGATCTCCAAGTTGGACTGCTCGACGATAGATCTCAATATCGAGTGTCGCTAGTCCGGGACCTCCGAGGATGGAGATGATTCCATACGAAGTGAAGCACATAAAGAAGGTGAGTGCTGCAGAAGACAAAATCGCGCTCTTGCCAAGCGGCAAGATAATGCTTTTCCAGATGTGTAATGGACTCGCGCCTAGCGTTCGTGCACAGTCAATGAGTCGATCATCAATTGAATTCCAGCGCGGACCGACAGTACGAACGACGATTGAAATATTGAAAAATGCATGGGCAATAACAATTGCTATGGTGCTGTGATGCAGACCCTTTGGTAGCAGTGCAAGAAACGCTGCACCCACTGCGACTGTCGGCAAAACAAACGTGACGGTCACGAGTGCCATAAATACTTGTCTTGCGAAGAAGTCGTATCGGCTGAGGAACCACGTTGTTGGTAATCCGAGGCAAATTGTCAATGCAGTGGAAAGTAGGGCTTGCCACGTCGAGAATATGAGGGCTCGTTGAACTGACGACTTGCTCCATATTGAAACAACATCGGCACCACTGATCACTGAAGTAGAAAGAGCAATCAACGGAATGACTGCGGCTATGAGAACAAGAATGACCGCCGGTATGGCTAATGGACTAGTTGAACGAAGTCTCATCTCAGGACAATGTCAGACCACTGTTCAATCCACGCCTGTCGATTCTGAGAGATGTCTTCTGGCGGGAGTGAGTAACTCGTTGTAATTGTTGGGGCGTAGTCAATGAAACTTTGGGGTAATGCGACATCTTCATTTGCGGGATAGACGAACAGACTCTCGGGGAGCAGCGACTGAAATACGGGGCCAGCAAGATAGTCGACGAGTTGTTGTGCTTGGTTTGTAAATTCGGAACCTCGCAAAACACCGGCGTATTCAATTTGTTGAAAACAAGTTTCGGTGGCCACACCAGTGACGGCAGGTGCGCCTTTTGGAAACGGGGGATCGGCAAAGATCATTTCGGCTGGAGGACTCGTTGAGTAACTCACAACTAGTGGTCGGTCGCCTCCGTATCGCGTGAATGCGGTGTAGTAGGCCTCGTCCCAACTATCAACGACGAGAACATCGTTGGCGACAAGTTGGCGCCAATAGTCAGGCCAACTGTCACCGAACGCGGCAACTGTTCCGAGTAGGAAAGCTAAGCCAGGTGATGAGGTAGCTGGATTTTCAACCACCAACATTCCTTTGTACTGAGGCGCGGCCAGATCGTCCAGTGTGGTCGGTGCATTTGTTTCCCCAAGAGCCGCAATGTCATAGTTGACGCACACATGTCCAAAGTCAACTTCGGTGGGTTCATTTTCAAATATTTCATTTTCGGTGGCTCGAGAAATAAACGTGTTGTCAACTCCCCACATCACGTCTCCCTCGGGGTTGCCCGATGTCAACGAAGCCTTTGCAACCATTTCGCCGGTGTCACCTGACAACGCAACCTGAACGGTGATGCCGGTCTCTTCAGTGAACGCATCAAAGGCCCCTTCGGGAGGAAGGAATGAGTTGTAGGCGATCAACGTCAAGTTTGAAGTACTTGATGGCGTGCTGCTACATGATGAAGCGATCAAGAAGATCATCGCAAGGAACGATGCTCTCAGCACAGGACGAACGAATTGAGTTTTCATTTTCATAATCCTTTTTGGGACGAGTTGTTCAGGAAACCTGGATACACCACTGCTAGAACACCCTCGTCAAGTTGAACTTGGACAGAATTTTCTTGGGCGATATTGCTTACTCCGCGCGACGTTTGTGACGACAGAACTGCATCGTTGAGATTCCACTGGAGTCCATGAGTCGTTACTCCAGCAACCGAAGCACCTAATGGCATCAGGCTGATGGTCGTTCCTGCGGCTACGTCGTCGTGATATGTGCGCGGAGCGTGCAGGATTTCAACGCGGTTGGCGCCGATCCAAGCCACGATTTTGTCGAGAGAACTTAACGAGTGATGCGAGAGAGCAGCTAAAACTCCGAGGACATGATCAATGCGATCACCAGAACCCCAGAGCAGGGTGATAGTGCTGAAACCATTGACGACTGCATAATTCAGCGCGAGTTCCGTATCGGTTTGGTCCTTTAATGGGTCGTACGAAATGACCGTCCAAGAATCGTTGTTTGCTTGCTGTAAAGAATGGGCCGACACAGAGTCCATATCGCCAAGGAAAATTTCGGGAACCAGCCCTAGTTCTAGGGCATGGTCTAAACCAGAGTCAGCACAAATCACCGTTGGATGACCTTGAATGAAGGCAATCGACCGTGGGTCAGGACAGTCGCCGCCGATCACAATGAGTGCATGGGTTAATTCGTTATTCATTCCAATCCCTCCGCTGGCATTACCCAGTTCAGGTTCTCGGGTCGGCGACAGCAGTCACCCTCTCAGCCCACCGATCTCGTGAGCTCCCCGTTGTGTTGTAGTGAGGTTAGTTTACGCTTTGTTGACGCGCGATGTCGGGCTCAATGACAATGAATTTTGCCCGAGGTTGGCAATGGATGAGTTGATGAATGCGGCAATAATTGCCTTCTTGCTTCCTTCTTGCTTCGTTCCTGGATAGTGACAGAATGACACATGTCAGTGCGTGAAGGGCGAATGAGGGGAATTGGTATGGGAGATTCAATGAAGGGCCGCGTGGCATTGGTGTCTGGCGGCGGTCGTGGTATCGGTCGTGGAATTTGCGAGCTACTTGCGAGCGAGGGGGCATCGATCGCGGTGAATTATCGCAAGGACAAAGAGTCGGCACTCGAAACTGTTGCGGCAATCACTGGTGCAGGCGGCAACGCCAAAGCGTACGAAGCGTCAGTTGATGATCCCGAGGCAGTCGCGATCATGATTGATCATGTCGTTGCTGACTTTGGTTTCATTGACATTCTTGTTTGCAATGCTGGAATAGCGTCGCGTGGTCAAGCGGTAGCCGATACTGATGCCGCTGAAGTCACTCGATTGTTTAATACTCATGCGGTTGGTCCACATTCTTTGGCGCGCTGTGCCCTACCGTCAATGCGCACTCGTCCACGCGGCGATATTGTCATGATTTCTTCGGTGGCGACATCTCATATGACGGCCAATGGTGGCCCGTACAGCATGGGTAAAGCCGCGATGGAGGCCTTGGCGCTCACGCTGGCAAAAGAAGAACGCCAACACGGCATCCACTGCAATATCGTCGCACCTGGTTTAGTTGAAACCGATATGGGTCTTCGTTTGGCCCGCGCTATGACCGGCAAGCGTGAGATGGAAGACCTCCGAAGCCTTGATCAAGGTTCGCCTTTTGGCCGAGTATGTCAGCCGCTTGATGTCGCCAACGTGGTGCTCTGGCTGTGTAGCGAAGGCGCTGGCTATGTGACGGGACAACGCATTGAATGTGATGGCGGGGGACCTCGATAGATGTGCTGTGGCAGTCAATTGAGGTTTTTGTGACCACGATCTGACGAGGCCATTGACGACACGGGTAGCCTCACCCTTGTGAGCCCTCTCGCCCCCCAAAATTCACCATTCCAAAATGCCGAAGTCAGCAGCATCATCAGCATTACTGACGCTGCTCTGAGCGAACTCATTTCATTGCGCGACGCCGAAGAAGATGCGGCCTCGTTGGGTTTAAGACTTGAAATTGTTAGCGGACCAGGCGAAGAATTCAAATACGACCTGTCGCTGGATGAATTTCGTAAAGCAGCGTTCACCGATGAGGTGCGCACGCATAACGGAATGAAGGTCATCATTCCCGCCAAGGATGTTGAATTGCTTGAAGGAGCAATCCTCGACTTTTCGGCGTCTGGTGGTTTGGTGATTCGAAATCCAAATAAGCCGGCAGTTCCGATGGTGGAGGGATTGGTTAATGACGACGCATTGTCGGCAGAAATCGAAGCAATCGTTGCCACCGAAGTGAACCCAGCACTTGCTGCTCACGGCGGTTTCGTGACATTTGCTGGGCACGACGAATCTGGCACCGCATATCTCACGATGGGCGGCGGTTGCCACGGTTGTTCAATGAGCAAGGTGACGATGCTTGAAGGTGTCCAAACCACTCTCGTGGAAAAAGTTGCAGGGATTCAACGAGTTCGCGACTTAACCGATCACAATTCGGGAGAAAATCCTTTTTATCGCTGAGGTCCGCGGATGAGTCGTCCCGGTAATTCACCAGTGAACGAGTCGTTGTCGACGGTTTGAACTCCCGCAACAAAAGTTGCTTTGTAACCCTTGCCGTGTTGTACGAGTCGACGGCCATTCGCCGGTAGGTCGTAGGCCATGCGCGGAACATCAAATCCGAGATTGTCGTAATCAATGATGTTGATATCGGCGCGCATGCCAGGTGCTATCAGTCCGCGGTCGTGTAAACCATAGAACTCGGCGGTTTGACGGGTTTGGCGATGGACGATGAATTCAAGTGGAAGACGTGGGCCGCGCGTGCGGTCGCGGGTCCAATGGGTGAGCATGAAGGTGGGCATTCCACCATCGCAGATTGCTCCACAGTGAGCGCCCGCATCAGATAATCCCATACGTGTGTGAGGATGGCGATGTGCTTCGTAGGCCATTGAGAGGTCGCCATACGAGTAGTTGAAGAACGGTGCATAAATCATTCCGTTGCCATTGTTGCTGCACAACTGATCAACAATCAGTTGCATTGGATTCGCCCCAGTTCGCCGAGCGGTACCACCAATGGAATCTTCGCGACGCGGTTCGTAATCAATATCTGATCCGTCCACGAGCCACATGCCATTCAGTTTGTCTAAAACAATCTTTTGAAAGAGTCCACCGTCATTGGGCACTTCATTTAGAAGGCGTTCTCGACGCACTGGTTCTTTGAGGGCCTGCAATCTTTCACTCATCGGCAAATTTTGCACTTCGGCGTAGGCGGGATGGAAGAGCAGTGGATGTGCGCTGCCTTCTAGGCAATACATGATGCCGATGGAACGGCCAGCAACTTGTGAGTAAATCGGAATGCCGTCAGTATGGGCTTGGGTGAGTAGTTCAAGAACTGATCGCCATAGGTCAGGTGATTGATCGGTCTGGCTGAGGTTGACGCTCACGGGTCGACCGGATCGTTGTGCAAGTTCGCGCATCCATGGCCATTCTTCAATGGGTACACGCACATGTTCGGGCGAGAATTGGAAATTGCCATGGCCAACACTTGCCATCGCGTCGGCTATTGCGTACAACTCGGCGGGATCAACCATCGTGCCTGGAACGAGTTCTCCACTCTTCGATTTGTGCAGCGGTGTACGACTGGTTGAAAAACCAAGCGCTCCGGCGCGTAGGGCTTCTTCGACTAAGCGTGCCATGTTGACACAATCATCGGCATTGGCAGGTTCGTTGTCGGCGCCACGTTGACCCATGACGTACGCACGCAATGCGCCGTGCGCGATTTGTGTTCCTACATCAATCACATACTGTCGATGGTCTACTGAATCGAGATATTCCGGGAAACTTTCCCATTGCCAATCAATCCCGTCAGTCATGGCTGCTCCAGGGATGTCTTCAACACCTTCCATCAGTTCGATCAGCCATTGATGACGATCTGGATGAGCGGGAGCAAAACCAACACCGCAGTTGCCCATGACTGCAGTAGTGACTCCGTGCCACGAGCTCGGGGTCAACATCGGGTCCCATGAGACTTGGGCATCGTAATGGGTATGAATATCAACGAAGCCCGGCGTCACGAGCAATCCTTGCGCATCAATGATTCGTTGAGATCCTCGACTGATTTGGCCAACTGGGGCTACTTCGGTGATGCGACCATTGCTGACTGAAATATCGGCCATTCGAGATGGGGCGCCCGAACCATCGACGAGTTTGGCGTTGGTAATGACGAGATCGGTCATACCTTGAGACTAGTAATGACCTCATCATGTAAACGACCGTTGGTTGATATCGCCGAGTTCTGTTCGTAATCGCGAACTCCAAAGCGGTCGGTGTGGCGGCCCCCGGCAACTTCTACGATTGCCTGAACGGCAGCATTGTCGTAGGGGGCTAACCCAATTGCGTCAATTGCGATGTCAACGGCTCCTTCGGCGACCAGCATGTGCTGCCAAAAGTCTCCGTACCCGCGAGCGCGATAGGCCCGTTGTTGAAGAGTCACCAATGCCTGGGTGCCACCTGCTTGATCCCATCCCGAATTGAACGTGACGCTGACTTGTGCCTCGGAAATGTTCGATACCTCTGAGACCCTCATGGGGCGTCCGTTAGCAAAAGCACCGATACCTCGAGCCGCCCACCAGCGACGGGGTAAAGCGGGGGCTGAAATAACCCCCATCATTGGTCCATCAACATCGTGCACGAGAGCAATCAAAGTGGCCCAAACAGGTACGCCACGGACAAAATTTGAGGTGCCGTCGATGGGATCGATGACCCATTTCCACGGCGAAGCAGCGTTACCAGCGTGCCCATGTTCTTCTCCGTAGATCGCGTGATCGGGCCGATGTTTAGCGATGAGATCAACGATGACGGTTTCGGTGTTGCGATCGGCCTCGGTGACTTCACTGTGATCTGCTTTGCGCGACAGAGTGAAATTTTGACGTTCAAAATACGGAAGTGAGACGGCATCGGCGGCATCGGCGATACGAATCGCCAATGAAAGTTCGTCGGCAAGATTGATGTCAGGTACAGAGGTCATGTTGTTAGTGAGTCATCAGCGATTCACGCGGTTGCGGAATCGTATGCCTTGATAATGCCATCAGCATCGAGGCCAAGTTGCGCTAATAAGCGATCAGGTTTGGCATGGGGCATAAATTTCGTTGGTACTCCGAGTGATTCAACTCGACAATCTCCGCTGATTCCACTAATCGCGGCGGCGATAGACATACCGACTCCACCTTCACGGATGCCATCTTCGATGGTGATCACTCGTTCATGTCGCGCTGCATCAGCACACATCTCTGGATCAAGTGGAGCGCACGAACGAACATCCCAGACTGTTGCGGAGATTCCTCTTTCGGCGAGTACGTCAGCGGCTTTGAGGGCTGCCGCCACCATTTTTCCGACTGCCAAGATGGCAATTTTGCGGTCACCCTCACGAAGGCGTAACGCCTGCAAACCGGAACCAACTTCGTCATTGCCCACTTGACGTGCGGCGCCTTTGGGATAACGAATCACCACGGGGCCGGAGTCGGTCAGCGACACTGCATCGTGCAACATCTGCTGCAGTTCTTGAGCACTCGACGGCGCCAAGACACGCATGCCCGGCACTTTGCACAAAAGTGCCATGTCATAGATGCCATGGTGACTTGGGCCATCGTCGCCGGTGATTCCAGCGCGATCTAAACAGAAGATCACCGGCAGGCGGTGCAACGCGACGTCATAGACGACTTGATCCCATGCGCGTGACAAGAAGGTTGAATACAACGCAACGATCGGCCGCAATCCTCCCATGGCCATTCCGGCTGCACCAGTGACGGCGTGTTGTTCGGCAATGCCAACGTCAAAGAATCGGTCAGGGAATCGTTCTTGGAAAGGCAAGAGGCCGGTCGGTCCCGGCATTGCCGCGGTGATTGCCACAAGGCGCGAGTCGGTTTCGGCTTCTTTCAAAATTGCATCGGCAAAAGCTTGTGTGTATCCGGTCGGAACTGCTTTGGGCGGTCCAACTGCAGGGTCAAACACTGGTGTGTCGTGCAAATGCTTTTCGTCATCGTCTTCGGCGGGTGAGTAACCCTTGCCCTTTTGCGTGAGGACATGAACAACAATGGGGCCTTCGCTTGATAAGTCCTCGGCATTGCGTAACGCTATTTCAAGTTCGCGAACATCATGTCCATCTATGGGTCCGATGTAACGAACGCCTAGCGCTTCAAAAAATGAGGGCGGCTGCAAAAATTCACGAACAGCGGCCTTGACGGCTTCCATTCCTTTTTCGGCTTGCTGACCAACCACCGGTAGGCCTTGTAGCCATGATTCAATTTTGCGCTGACGCGAAACGTACAGCGGGTTCATGCGAATGCGCGTCAGGCTGTTGGAGAGTTTTTCGGTGATGCGGTCGGGGAGTGGAGTTTTGTCAACGGTCGCAAGAACTGATGATTGTTGGGTGAGATTAGAAATCGTCGGTGCGTAGCTTCGCCCGTTGTCGTTGAGCACGATGATGACGCGTTGTTTGCTGTGGCCGAGATTATTCAGTGCCTCATAGGCCATTCCGCCGGTCATTGAGCCATCACCTATCACGGCAACGATGTGACGGTGTTTGTCAACGCCTATTTCGCGGGCAACCGACATTCCGTAGGCATAGGAAAGAACTGTGGAGGCATGACTATTTTCGATGTAGTCGTGCTTACTTTCCTCGCGGCTGGGGTAGCCCGATAATCCGTCAGCCTGACGAAGTTGACTAAACCCCGCAGCGCGCCCAGTCACGATTTTGTGCACATACGCCTGATGTCCGGTGTCCCACAAAATTGCGTCAGTGGGCGAGTCAAAGACTCGGTGGAGGGCCAGTGTTAATTCAACTGCTCCAAGGTTTGAGCCAAGGTGTCCGCTATTGGTTGCGACGGCTTGAACGATGAAGTCACGGATTTCTCCAGCGAGTTCGTCGACTTCAAGGTATGACAATCGGCGGAGATCCGCTGGTTCTCGTATGGATTCGATCGTCATAACGTTCTTTACGCTATCTCTGTACGCCCGTGCCACAGAATTGGGCGATACGGCAGGGCGTGACAGGGGTCAATGAGGATTGGATACTGCATCTACCGCCGCGGCGACAAAGAACTTTCGGTCAAGTCGGCGCTGGTTGAAGCGATGTAGGGCCCAGCCAGCCCAAGCCCCAATGGCGAGGGCAAGTTGACCACCCACGCCGTCAACCCAATAGTGGTTGCCGGTCACGACTATGCAAAACAATGTGGCGGCAGGATAGAGCAAGGTCGCTATTTTGGTCCATCTCCGGCGCATGAGAGGCCACATCGCAAAGGCACACCAACTACTCCAACCAATGTGCATACTCGGCATGGCTGCGTATTGGTTAGAAATTGATTTCATTGCCTTTGAATCAAAGGTCCACAGCGCTCCGCCGTAAACAGGCAAAGTATCCACGAATCCAAATGACCCGTCGTCGGCGGTTCCGGGTAAGCCATCAGCACCTTCGTCGCGGTACTTGCTTTCGATGCAAGCGCCACCGAAACCACCTTGGGCAGGACAAGGTGAATCAAGTAAACGCGGTGGCATCAAGGGGAAGAGTGAAAATCCAATAATCGCGAGAGCGGTCGTTATGGCAAGTGTGTTGCGCCATTGCGGAAAGACATCCTTGCGCTTGGCGAAAAGAATCCAGAACACCGCGAAGGTGACGAGGAAGTGCGCAGTGCCGTAGTAGGTATTCCAGAAACGGATAAACCAGCGAAATGGTAAGAACCAATCTTGTACCGATTCTTCATGGAAAAGACCGATTGCGCGCTCCAGTTGAATAATTCGTTCGGCATTATGGAAAGCGCGTAGTGGTGTATCGCCAGTCTCAAGTGAGATATGGGCCGAACCGAAAAGATTGCGACTCCACGAGTAAAACAAATAGAAGACACCCATGATGAGTGCTTCTTTCCACCAATAGGTGCGATGCTCGCGCTGAAGAGCACTGGAGTCTTTGACCGCATCCACCTGAACAATCTAGGGAATTAACTGCCGATGCAGTACCTTCGTTGCCATGTCGTCACGAATTTTCGCTCAGAAAAACTACCCGTGGCTCATTTTTGTGGTCGCTT
>JBIKYT010000084.1:0-7728 GCA_044355095.1 Ilumatobacteraceae bacterium | reverse complement strand
TCGACTTGAAGAAGAACTGAAGGCCTTGTTGTTGCCGAAAGACCCGAATGATGGCAAGCCCGTCATCATGGAAATCCGTGGAGCCGAGGGTGGCGAAGAAGCCAACTTGTTTGCACGCGATCTGTATGAAATGTATGTGGCCTACGCCAGTCGTCGTGGTTGGAAGACCGAATCAATGTCGGTTGACCCAAGCGAAATGGGTGGGCTGAACCAGATCGTCTTCATGATTAAGGGTGACGACGCATGGTCGCGGATGAAGTTTGAAGGCGGACCACATCGCGTGCAGCGTGTTCCGGTCACCGAAAGTCAGGGACGTATTCATACGTCGTCAGCAACGGTGATGGTTTTGCCCGAGGCCGAAGAAGTCGATATTCATATTGACGAGAAAGATCTGCAGATTGATGTGTATCGCGCGAGTGGCCCTGGTGGTCAGGGTGTGAATACGACCGACTCGGCTGTTCGTATTACTCACAAACCCACGGGTGTTGTGGTGACCATGCAAGACGAGCGAAGTCAGTTACAAAACAAGGCGCGAGCAATGACCGTATTGCGTTCACGTTTGTTGAAGGCTGCTCAAGACGAACACGAAGCCAAGATGTCGGCCGAGCGTCGCTCACAAGTGGGCGGCGGCGGACGAGGCGAAAAGATTCGCACCTACAACTACAAAGAGAACCGCCTGACTGACCACCGTATTGGTTTCACGATTTATTCGCTGAGTGATGTGTTGCAAGGCGATCTTGATGGTGTGATTGATGCGTTGGCAACTGATGAACGTTCGCGTCAGTTAGCTGGCGAAGAAGACTGAGTCGGTTAGCCATGGCTCGCGATACATCCGATGCCGTAACTTGGCGAACATTGTTGAATGAGACCATAGAGGTTTTGGGTGAACGACCCCAAGCCCGATGGATTTGTGAAACGGCGTGTGGTTTAGACGGCGATGAGTTTTTAGCCGAATTAGATGAACCTGCGACCGAGCGTATGGTTGCGCAACTTGATGCGATGGTCGCTCGCTATCGCGCCGGTGAACCTCTGGCCTATGTGATGGGACACTGGTCGTTTCGCACGATTGAGTTGATGGTCGATCGTCGGGTGTTAATTCCGCGACCCGAAACCGAAGTGGTTGCCGGGCGCGCACTTGAGTTGGCGCGAAGTTTTGCTGATCGTCGACGAGTTGTTGATTTGGGAACAGGTTCGGGTGCAATCGGCTTATCGCTGGCGGCTGAATTGCCGATTATGGGAACCGAAGTGTGGCTCACCGACTATTCAACCGATGCTGTCGACGTGGCGCGAGCAAATGCAATCGGTCTTGGTCGCGCTGCTGCCAATGTTCGGGTGAGTCATGGTTCGTGGTTTGATGCGCTGCCAGTTGATGTGCGTGGCGAGATTGACGTGGTTGTGAGTAATCCGCCGTATATCGCTGACGGTGATCCTGAAGTTGCAGAGTCGGTGCTTGAATACGAACCACACACCGCGTTGTTTGCTGGCGACGATGGGCTTGATGATGTGCGAACTATTGCTCGTGACGCTCAAGATTGGTTGCGCAGTGGTGGATGGTTAGTGATGGAGATCGGATATCGGCAGGGTGATGCCGTGAAAGCGTTGCTTGAAGGCTTTGGCTATGTCGATGTGACGATTGGGAATGATCTCACTGGCCGACCGCGAATCGCTGAAGCTCGCAATCCGTAATTGCTGTTACAACGTGCGGCGCAAGAAATCGAGTTGATGCAGCAGGAGGTTCTCGGCGACAACTGCTTGCGGGGTCATATGCGTGACTCCACTCAGTGGCAATACTTCATGGGGCTTGCCGGCAGCCAATAATGCTGACGAGAACTGCAATGTGTGGGCCGCGACAACATTGTCATCGGCGAGTCCGTGTACCAGCAATAGTGGTCGCGACAGTTTGTGGGCTTCATTGATCAACGACGTTGATTCATATGGAGCAGCATCTATAGCCGGGTTGCCCAGGTAACGCTCGGTGTAGAACGTGTCGTACAAGCGCCATTCAGTCACTGGTGCACCAGCGACTGCGGTATGAAAAACATCGGGTCGACGTAACACGGCAAGTGCAGCTAAGTAACCACCAAAGCTCCAGCCACGAATAGCGACGCGATCAAGATCTATTTCAGGATGATCGGCAGCCACCGCGCGCAATGCATCAACTTGATCTTCGAGAACAATGGTTGCCAAATCAAGGTAGACCGCTCGTTCCCACTCGGTGCCAAGGCCAGGTGTTCCGCGACCGTCAACTACCAACACGGCAAAACCTTGATCGGCAAACCATTGTGACGTGCAATGGGCCGTATAGGCATCAACAACGCGTTGCGCATGCGGGCCACCATATGGATCCATGAGTACGGGCAACTTGGTGCCGGGTTGAATGTCGCGCGGCAAGATCAGCGCACACGGAATTTGTTTGGCGCCGGCACGAATGAATTGCACATTGGGTTGCACAAGAGCTTCTTCACTAAACGAGGCAATGTTGTGAGTTGATGGCGACCCGTGAAGAGTTGTCGTGACAGTGGTGGTGGCACGCGTGAGAGAAATACTTGCTCGCCTCACAACGCTGGTCGGTCCGCCGAGCGAAATTGAGTGCATGCCATCAAGTGATGTCAAAGGTGTGAGTGAATCGCTGGTCCACTTCCATGCCGACAATGCTTCGGGATGGGCAATCTCATTAGCCATAAACACAACAGCTTCGTTGGCAACAGAAACAACACTGCGCACATTGAGGGTGAGCGGAGTGACGGCATTGCCATCAACGATGAGACGCTTGACTCCGTCACGATCATCAACGATCACCAAGTGGCCATCATGCGTGAGTGCGGGTGTGCCTGGAATCAGATCGACCCACGAGGTGCTGGTTTGGCGACTGATCTCGGTTGTTGTTCCATCAGTTGCTGAGGCGCGCAAGACAACAATGGTTTGTTGATCACGCGAGCACACCGACAACAAGAGTGAATCATCGTTGATCCACTCAACAGTTGTGAGATACGGGAAGGCCTCGGCATCCCACGTGATGGCAACTTGTGCCGAATCAATGACGTGGATGACATGAAGTGACACAAGAGCGTTGTTGGTTCCGGCCGCCGGATAACGAATGGCAGTTGGTTGGCGGTCTGGGTGCGCGGGGTCGGCGATAAACCATTCATCAATGGGTGACTCATCAACGCGACATGCCGCAATGTGATGACCAGTTGGCGCCCACCAAAACCCGCGATAGCGACTCATTTCTTCAGCGGCAACAAATTCGGCTGATCCCCATGAAACGTGTTCGGGTTCGTTTAATGATGTCGGGCCGACAAGTTCAAAGTCTTGCCCATCAAGATCGACAACGCGCAGTGACTTGCCACTGACATGAGCAATGCGGTCGCCCGTCGGAGTAATGCGCGGATCAAAGACTGAACCAGTGGTCGCTACTTCGCGAACTTCACGCGTGCGTAGATCGCCACAAAACAATCTTCCCGACAACGTGCAAACAAATCGATGCATATGGCGATCGGTGTTGAACGAAGTAATACCGCCAGCGCCTTCACGTAAACGCTCGCGTCGGGCTTTCTCTTCGGGCGGGAGGTCTTCTGCATCGGCGGCACCCAACATAACCATCGGATCGGCAACCAGTGTCTCATGACCAGATTCAACATCGAGCGACCATAACTTGTTCACCGAATCAGATCCGGAGTCACTGCGCAAGAACAAAACATGTTTGCCATCGGCCGACACAGCAATGTTGCGTGGTTCGCCTAATGACAGACGTTGAGTGCGCGCGTATTGCTGAGGGAACGAATCAGAAGTCATGTCGATTTATGAATCATTTCGGCATAACAAGGATTTTGGCGTGCTGTTCGGGATCGCCAAGATCTTTGAAAGCTTGTGGCACTCCATCAATGCCAACTCGACCAGTAATGAGCGGCGAGAGATCAACTTTGCCTTCAGCGATTGCCGTGAGTGCGCTGCCAAATTCGGTGGGCGAGTAGCCAAGAACAAACTGCAACGACAACTCTTTGCCAATACCCAGCATGGGATGCATGTGATCTTCTTGCATACATGCGCCAACGATCAGAATGCGAGCATCCTTAGGTGCCATGCGCATGGCTTGTTGAATCATTCCCGGAACTCCAACTGCTTCAAAGATCACGAGTGGCTTTTTGCCATCGATCTTGCGCCACGCTTCAATCGCCGGAACTTCACGAGGATCAACCACGACATCGGCACCAAGCAGTTCGGCAAGGGCACGACGACGGGGTGAAAAGTCGGCACCAATGATGGGTCCGATACCGCGCATCTTGAGTTCGGCGATGCAGGCAAGCCCAACAGGTCCGAGACCAATGATGACCGCAGCGTCACCTTGAGCGATGCGACTCTTTTCAACAGCGTGGACACCTACTGCCAAGGGTTCGGTCATGGCAGCAAGTTCGGCTGACAAACCGTTGGGCACCTTGATGCTCATCATCTCGTTGACCACAATGCGCTCGCTGTAACCGCCGGGGTACTTGTTGCTGAAGCCAATTCCGTGCACGCCTTGTTCATCAAAGGTCACCGGAAAGCTGACGACGATGTCGCCTTGCTTCAGATTGTTGACACCAGGGCCAACATCAAGAACCTCACAGCAAAACTCGTGACCCATCACGGTGTCACGGTGAGGTTCGAACATGATGGGCGAACCAGGGTTGGGTGCTTGACCTTCAGTCATCTCGGCTGATAGTCGACGACTTTCTTCGCCGTGCACGAGCATGTGCAAGTCGCTTCCGCAAATGCCACACGCCAAAACTTTGGCCAGCACTTGTCCACCGCCCATGACGGGTTCGGGAATGTCGTCAACTCGTAGGGACCAATCTCGCATTACGGCAGCACGCATATTCAAACCCTAACCTTCCCAGCGATCTGGTCGGGAAACGCTGAGGTTTTCTGCAACTCAGGCAGACCAGATTGGTAATCAGCGGCCGCCGGTGAGCCACCAGGGGCTGAACACTTTGAGATCTTGGTTTGTGGCGTCGTAGTAGCTGATGACGGGGTGGCCGTTGGCGCCGATTGTCATTGAGGTGTAGAGGCCAACATTGCCGTTGCTGTCGATGGTGCTGTTGGTTGATGTGGTGCAGGTGGGGTTGTTACAAGCGGCGACTTTGAGGTCATCGCTTGTGGCGTCGGTGTAGCTGATGATGGGGTTGCCGTTGGTGCCGATGGTGATTGATGTGTAGGCGCCGACGTCGCCGGCGTTGTCGAGGGTGTAGTTGTCTGATTCGGTGCAGGTGGGGTTCTTGCAGGCGGCGACTTTGAGGTCGTTGTATGATAGGTCCCAGTAGCTGATGATGGGGTTGCCGTTGGTGCCGATGGTGATTGATGTGTAGGCGCCGACGTCGCCGGCGTTGTCGAGGGTGTAGTTGTCTGAATCGGTGCAGGTGGGGTTGTTGCAGGCGGCGACTTTAAGGTCACTGTTCGTTAAGTCGTAGTAGCTGATGATGGGGTTGCCGTTGGTGCCGATGGCGATTGATGTGAATTGGCCGAAACCGGTGCTGTTGCTGTCGATGGTGGTGTTGTCTGAATCGGTGCAGGTGGGGTTGTTGCAGGCGGCGACTTTAAGATCAAAGTTGGTGGCGTCGAGGTAGCTGATGATGGGGTTGCCGTTGGTACCGATGGTGATTGATGTGAAATACCCGACGTCGCCGTTGCTGTCGATGATGGTGTTGGTTGATGTGGTGCAGGTGGGGTTGTTGCAGGCGGCGACTTTGAGATCACCGTTTGTGGCGTCGGCGTAGCTGATGATGGGGTTGCCGTTGGTGCCGATAGCGATTGATGTGAATTGGCCGAAACCGGTGCTGTTGCTGTCGATGGTGGTGTTGTCTGAATCGGTGCAGGTGGGGTTGTTACAAGCGGCGACTTTGAGGTCACCGTTTGTGTCGTCGTAGTAGCTGATGACGGGATTGCCGTCGATACCAATGGTGATCGCTGAGTAAAAGCCGACAGAACCGGTACTGTCGAGAGTGATCGGCAGCGAAGGCACTATTGGGGCCATTAATGAAGTGATGTCGGCTTTATCTGCGAGTCCGCTGGTGAGATCGCTGACGCTTGCTTTACTTGCGAGTCCGCTGGTGAGATCGCTGATGTTGGCTTTGCCGGCGATAGCGGTATTGACATCGCTGGTGTTTGCTTTGCTTGCGAGCTCACTCGCATCGGCTTTGCTTGCAAGGGCAGTGTCGACTTCGGTTTCGGTGTAGTAACGGTCGTCATGGTTGTGGTTGGTGTAGTAGCCGACAACGTCGATGAGAAGATCGGTTGTTCCGCCAGTTGCGGCGTAGGCCTCGTACCAGATTTGTATTTGTCCGGCTGATCCACCACTTGTTGGCAGGGTGATGGTTGCGCCGTTCGGGAACGTGCCGCCGACGGTGACGTTAAGTGTCGACACTGCTGGTGCGCCAGTTGCATCACCGGGTCGAAGTGACACGAAGCCATCGCTCGTTGGGTTGATGGCGGTCACGTTGATCACAACACTTGATGCGCCAGTTGGAACCACGTTTTGTTGACCAGTAGTTGTGGCTATTGAACCAGTAACCGTTAATAGCGCGGGAGTCGCATCTTGAACTGTCGCCACACCAACATCAGATCGAGTATCAAGTACGCGCACCGGTGTGATGGGCACATAGACCGCGCGGTCACCAGAAGAAACTGATGCTTGCACGATGCCAAGAGTGCTGCCGCCAAGAGTGACGGCACAGGCCGCCCCAATTGCTGCCCAACGTGTACGTAACTTCGCTAATGATGCCATGATCCTGCCTTTGTTCAAGGGAGACCATAACAAAATCTAGAAATTGGTGCGGGCTCTTCCGTTAGTGACTGAAATAGGCAATGGCCTCGGTCATCACATCGAAAGCCTCTTGGGCATTCACCGTCATCAGCACCTCACAGTTACCGTCTTTGACCTCACGCAGGTCGCGTTCGTCAATCACAGTCATGCCTCGGGTGTGTGTGCCGGTCAACTCAATAACGACATGGGCATTTTTCTGGGTGAACAAATGAGGATGCGTTAACACCAAGATCGCCAAGGGGTCGTGTACGGCTCCGCCATCCATTCCGTAGTGACGAGTCATATACATATTGGTGAAGAACTGCATGAGGTCACCGAGCACGTTGGCCAACTGCCCAGGCATGGCTTTTACTTTGTCAATACGTTCTTGGGTTGCACGGAACTGATGAGTCACATGCAAGCCAGCCATAATCAACGGTCCGCCATATTTGTAGACAATGTCAGCAGCTTCGGGGTCAACCCAAATATTGAACTCGGCCGATGTGGTGCGATTACCAAATGTGCCGCCACCCATTAACGAAATACCGGCAATGCGCTGACTCAAATCGGGAGCAAGGCGTAATGCCATGGCGATATTGGTCAATGGCCCAGTCGGAACAAGCCACACACCTTCAGTCGCACGACACGTGTCGATGATGTACTCAACGGCGTTCTCACTATCGATCGTGCTGGTTGGTGCGGGAAGATCGGCGCCATCAAGTCCGCTTTCACCATGCACGTACGTCGCATATTGCGGCGGCGCGACAAGCGGACAAATTGCACCCTTGTGTACAGGTACATCAAGACCCAACAGATCTTTCATCACGAGGGTGTTGTACGTCGTTGATTCAATTGGTGCATTGCCTGACACTGTGGTGATACCCAACAAGTCGGTGTGGCGTGCAGCAACAACAATTGCTAGCGCGTCATCGTGACCCGGATCGCAATCG
>JBIKYT010000083.1:0-7870 GCA_044355095.1 Ilumatobacteraceae bacterium | reverse complement strand
GCAATCACCGCACCGACTTGCTCTTTCCAAAAACGGCGAGCCGCAGCGATGGTGTCGAAGCGAGTGCCACTGAGTGGTTCGTCGACAAGAACGATGTCTCCGGCGATTCCTTCAGCGGCTTTCTCTGACAATCGATGACGATCGGGCATGAGCAAAACCTTGGTTGCCCCAGATTCGAATGCCGCAACAATGGCCCGTCGAACAATGCCGACCTTCGTGCCATCAGAGGTATGCGTTGCTGGGGTCACCAAACGACGGATGTCTTTACCCGCATTGGGGTTGACAATGATTCCGACGATGCTCATGGAGTGATTAACTATTCAACGACTATTTAGCGTCGAGCCATGACGTCACGGACGCCCTTGACAATGCTCTTGGCATCGGGGATGTAATGCGATTCAAGCGCCGGGCTAAACGGCACGGGCGAGAACGGTGCACCAATACGCGACACGGGAGCATCGAGATAGTCGAAGGCCATTTCTTGAATCTGCGAAGCGATCTCGGCACCGAGTCCACCAAAGCGAACGGCTTCTTGTGCCACCAAAACACGGTTGGTCTTTTTGGCTGAATCGATCAGGAGGTCAGAGTCGAGCGGCTGCAACGTACGGGGGTCGATGATTTCGCAATCGATACCGTCTTCGGCAAGTTCCTTGGCCGCGATCAATGCCTCGTTCGCCATACGAGCATAAGCAACGATCGTGACGTCTTTACCGGGGCGAATGATGTTGCCCTTACCCAAAGGAATGCCGTACGCCTCAGTAGGAACTGGTGCACTCATGCCCAGCAAGCGCTTGTGCTTAATCATGACTGTCGGGTTGTTCTCTTTGATGCACGAGATCATGAGACCCTTCATGTCGTACGGGTTTGACGGCATGACAACTTTGAGGCCGGGGATATGGCACAACAATGCCTCAAGCGACTGACTGTGTTGGGCAGCTGCGGACAATCCGCCACCACCAGCAGTGGTGATGGTCATCGGCAAAGTTGCGTCTCCGCCGAACATGTACTTCAACTTGGCGGCCTGGTTGACGATCTGGTCGAAAGCCACACAGATGAAGTCCATGAACATCAAGTCGACGATGGGACGCAAACCAGTGACCGATGCGCCAACGCCAAGACCAACAATGGCTTGTTCGCTGATGGGCGTGTCAACAACGCGCTTCTCACCAAACTTGGCTTGCAGGCCAGCGAAGGTTCCGAAGACTCCGCCAAAGGCACCAATGTCTTCACCGGCACAAAACACGTCGGGGTCGGCTTCCATCATTTGTGAAACGGCTTCATTGAAAGCCTGTGCGTACGTGAGTTTGCGTTCGTCGCTCATCAGTTTGCTCCAGTCATGCTCGTGTACACGTTGACCATGATCTGGTCGGGGGTGGGGTAGGGGCTGTCTTCAGCGAACTGAATAGCGGTATCAATGTCGGCGCGCAGTTCGGCCCAGATGTCGTCAAAGTTCGCGCGAGTTGCGACACCGTTTTCAATCATGCGATCTTCGAATGTGAAGATCGGGTCACGTAGTTTCCAGACTGCCACTTCTTCGTCCGAGCGATACTTCAAACCGAGGTTCTGAACACCGTGGTGGTTGTAGAAGCGATAGGTCTTGGCTTCAATCATTGAAGGTCCGCCACCCTGACGAGCGCGCTCGACTGCTTCAACAGCAGCTTCGTGAACGGCAATGACGTCCATTCCATCAACGATGACTCCAGGCATACCGTAACCAGCGGCACGGTCGACCACGTCGGTAATGGCCATGGTCTTGTCACGAGGAGTGAATTCGCCGTATTCGTTATTTTCACAGGCGAACACAATCGGCAGGTGTAAAGCACACGCCATGTTGGCGGCTTCGTGGAAAGCACCGATGTTGGTTGAACCATCACCGAAGAATGCAACCGCAACTTGGCCCTTGCCGCGGTACTTGTTGGCGAATGCGGCGCCGACAGCGATCGGCGAACCTGCACCCACGATGCCGTTGGCTCCGAGCATCCCAAGTGAGGTGTCGCTGATGTGCATCGAGCCACCCTTACCTTTGCAATAACCGGTGGACTTGCCCATGAGTTCGGCCATCATGCGGTTGAAGTCGCCACCCTTAGCCACAAGGTGACCGTGGCCGCGGTGCGTTGAGGTGATGTGGTCATCATCGTTCAGTGCTCCACACACGCCAGATGCGACTGCTTCTTCACCCACGTACAGGTGTAAGAAGCCGGGCAACTTGTTTGCTTCGGCGAGTCGACCAGCTGCTTCTTCGAATAAACGAATCCGCACCATGCGACGATGGAGATCAAACTGTTTTGCTGATGAAAAATCCATAGCTACCTGTTTCTGTGAATAGATGTCTGTGTGAAAGATCGTGTTTAAGTTTTGATTACTCGTTGAGTCCGCGGGCCCAACGCAATGATCGACGCAAGAGTTCGTAGTAAGCCGGCTTCTCCCATGAACAGCGTTCGATGCGCGGGTAGAAGTCGAGCACTGGCGCCATGTCGTAGTGACCACGGCAATGTCCAAGCGTGTTATACAAAATTGAACCCTGACCTAAATCGCGCAAGTACATCACGAGATGGGTGGGGTCGCAATTGGTCCAGTCGGCTTCGACGAAACCCTTCGCATCGCCCTGCCACGTCGTGTGTAACAAACCATGCAAAGCATCGCGATCGGCATACTCGCTCAAGTACAACTCGTCGTCAGTATCGAATGATTCGATACCAGCAACGAGCCAGTGATTGGGGTCGCTCACTTGCACGGTGTACGGCTGAATGGGTGGGTGAGCAACAAACTGACTGCCCAACGTGTCGGCCCACGATGGGAAACAACGCGGAGCATCAACACCGTTAGGTCCACCCAAAGTGAGTGCAGCGTTAGTTCCGTGAAGCGCAACCCAACGTCCACCATTTTCGACCCATGAACGAATGTCGGTTTGGGCTTTTTCGCTCGGTCGAACGTCGCACGTGTATGACACCAAAATTGAAGATTTCTCAATGCCAGCGGTGTCTTCATAATCGGGTTGCACGCGAACACGAAACTCTTCGTGTTCGCCGAGCAACGTCAATAGTTCACGACGCGCGAAATCAATGTCGTGATATTTTCCGCCAGCAACGAGCGTGACGTCAATACGACGTCCTGGTGTATTGCTCATGATTCTGCTCTAGTTCGAGTTCTGATTCGCAAATCGCGGATCAGAAGTCGATGCGCTTCAAGAAGCCACCATCAACGGTGATGTTGACACCATTGATGTGACGAGCAGCCGAACTTGCGAGGAATGCAACAGCGTTGGCAACATCGCTCGGTTCGCCCATGTGGCCGCCGGGGTGATTCTTTTCAGTGGCCTCGAAGAATGGGGGCATGGCATTCTTGATCATGTCCCAGTCGCCACCTTGAACCATGATCGGTCCGGGTGACACAACGTTGCAACGAATACCTTGTGCGCCAAGAACCTGAGCCTGACCAAGTGTCCAGTTAACAACCGCCGACTTCATCGCGCTGTAGCTGCCTGATCCGCTGGCGAAGTGCTCGCTGGTTGCGGTGGTTCCGATACTGATGACTGAACCGCCACCGTTTGCGAGTGCTTCTTTGGCTGCGTCAACACCGTGGACGAGTGACATGAGGTCGATGTAGAAGTTGTTGATCCAGGCTTCAAGTTTGCGAGCAGGCTTACCTGATGTGTTGTGAACGTACACGTCAATTCCGCCGAGCTGTTCGGCTGACGATGCGACCCAAGCGCGAAGTGCTTCGGGATCGGCTGCATCAACTGATGCGCCAACAACTTTGCCGAGCTTTGACATTTCGGCAACTGCGGCCGCAACTTCTTCGGCGTTACGAGCACAAATAGCGACTGATGCACCTTCGGCGAGCATTGTTTCGGCAATCGCGCGACCGAGGCCCTTGGTTGAGCCAGTGACTAATACTTTTTTACCTTTAAGACCTAGGTCCATGATGTTGCCCCCTGTGGTAGTTGTTGTTGTAGTTGTTGTTGGTTATTTCTAAAGCTGGTGTTTTTAATTACTCGCTAAATCTACGACCTGAATCTGACGCTGGTTCAAAAACTTGTTCGCTTGTTACCGGCGCGTGTCTTTCCAAGAAATATCTTTGTCAACCCGAGGTTCGCCAGGAAGACCGAGAACTCGTTCGCCGATGATGTTGCGCTGAGTTTCATCAGATCCACCAGCGATGCGGTAGCCAGGGGCGCCAAGAACGTGTTCGCCCCAGGCAAATGTGCCCCATTCACCAGTATCGGCGATGAGCGTGGCTCCAAGAATCTTTGACATGACTTCGCTGATATATGTCATGCCTTCGGTCCACATGAGCTTGCCGAGTGATCCTTCTGGGCCAGCAGGTTGGCCAGCGCGACGCATATCAGATGCTCGGCGATTGACGAATCCTTCAACACGGAAATGGGTGTACGCCTTGGCGAGTTCTTGACGCATCACCGGATCGCTCGTGACGCCCATAGCGCGTGCAGTTGCGATGATTTGACGCCATGAGCCACCGACGCGTGAACCGCCACCGCCACCGTCGCCGGAGTGGTCGCGTTCAAAACCAAGTGTGGTGAGGGCGACCTTCCAGCCTTCGCCTACCGGACCAAGTCGCATTGAATCGGGGACGCGTACATCATTGAAGAACACTTCGTTGAATGATGATCCGCCACTCATCTGCTTGATCGGACGAATTTCCATACCCGGCAAATCCATCGGAATGATGAATGCCGTCATGCCCTTGTGCTTGACGACATCAACATCGCTACGAGCAATGAGTTCACCCCACTCAGAGAACTGTGCGCCAGACGACCAAACCTTTTGACCATTGATGACCCATTCATCACCGTCACGTTCGGCGCGACAGGCGAGACCGGCCAAGTCGCTGCCTGCACCAGGCTCAGAGAACATCTGACATGCCAGTTCGCGTGTTGCCAGGAAACGTCCAACGAATTGTTCTTTTTGTTCGGGAGTTCCGTACACATTGATCGTGGGAGCAATCAGGCCAACAGTGACACTGTGAGTTTCGTGACCGGTTGGAGTGACGAACAGTGATTCGAGTTTTGAGTACGCCCGAGCGTATTCACGGGGGTAACCAAGACCGCCGTATTCAACGGGTTGAGTGATGGCGTGATAACCGTGTTCGGCTTTGGCCTGGGTCCAAGCCTTGGCTTTTTCGAGCAGCGCAGACTCTTCTTCAAAAGACAAAGAGTGGAACACCGAAACCGAAAACTCACCTTCGCCCCATACGAGTTCTTTGTCGTCGGATCCACCGGCGCGGTATTCAGTATTCGCCTCCAGCCACTTTCGGGCGGTTTCGATGAATTCGTCAAGGGGCGGGACGCTTGATTGGGTTGAATTCTGTGCGGCAGACATGATGTGAGCGTAATTGACCCACTGATCAGTTAGAGAACTGTGGGGAGTGAATTCGACCCGGAGTACCTCGGTGGTCGGATTGGGGCGATTGTCCGCAATACTTTCGGAATGGCATCGGCGAAGAAGGCAAAACCAGTTGTTAAACGTCTTGGCCGTCCGCGCGATACCAGTTCGGTTGACACCAAACAGCGGATCTTGGTTGTGGCCCGTGAGATGTTCTCGGTGCATGGGTACGAAATCACGACGAACCGCGATATCGCGACCGCAGTCGGGATTACGCCAGGGGCCTTGTATCACTATTTCGGATCGAAGTTGGCCCTGTACCTAGCGGTCCATGAAGACACCCAAACACAGGTGTACGAGCAGTTCACCAAGGCGATTATCGGGTATGAGTCGTTTATTGGACAATTTGAGGCAGTTCTTGATATCGCCCACGAAATGAACATCGAAGACGCCTCGGTCGCCCGATTCATCGGAGCGGTGAGGGTCGATTCGGGTCGTCATCCTGATATGGCTGCGGCACTCTCGACTCATGTACGGCAGCGAGAGGGATTTTTCGCCATCATGATCGATCTCGGCGTCGAGCGAGGCGAAATCGCTAAAGAAAACCGCTTGGTGGTGCAGGCCTACCTACTGACCGTTTTGATGGGACTCACGGACGCCGTTTCCGAGGATCACGAGCTGCAAAAGCGGGCCATCCAGGGCATCAAGTTGGCCATGCGTGGCCAACTGGTCAAAACCTTCTGAACGCCCGAGATGCGTCGTCTATTTCGGCTAGGCAGGCTCTCCGCTTACTTAATTGGTCGGTCGGTTGATTATGGTCAAAGTGCTAAATCAATTCTTTTACATATTTGAATGAAAGGGCCGACATGGGGTCACTTGATGGAAAAGTCGCTTGTGTAACTGGAGGAACCAGAGGTATCGGACTCGCTATTGCGAAGGCCTTCCTCGATGAGGGCGCCAAAGTTGTGATTAATGGTCGCGATAAAGCCAAGGCTCAACGCACTCTTGATGAATTGAACGCCGGTGCCAACGTGCACTTCATCGCCGGAGATGTCAAGAAGCGGGCCGACTGCGAGGCCGTCGTTGATGGAACTGTTGCCCACTTCGGTCGCATTGACATCTTGGTGGCGAATGCTGGTGGTGCAGCCAACCATGCACCGATCGCCGATCTCACCGATGAGGCGATGGAAGATGCCTTGGTCTGGAACTTCTGGCACACCTTTTGGGTGATGCGCCGGGCTTTCAAGTACATGATTCCTCAGCAATCTGGACGAGTCATCAACGTCTCGTCAGTTGAAGGAAAAGTCGGTAAGCCCGGAATCTCAACGTATGTTTCGTCGAAGCATGCAGTGAACGGCTTAACCAAGTCAGCCGCCCACGAAGTCGGAACTCTTGGCATCACTGTCAACGCAGTATGTCCAGGCGCCATTGAAACCGATGTGATGATGGCTGAAGGTCCAGGCGCAGCAGTCGCAATGGGCACAACGTATGAGGGTCTCCTCGAAATGTTTGCTTCGGAGTCAGCAATCAAGCGACTCAATGAAGTTGAAGATGTCTCGCTGATTGCCGTGTTGTTGGCGTCAGACGCAGGTGCAGGTATCACGGGATCTTTGATCTCAATCGACGGCGGAACTTCGCCTTACTGATTTAGGAGATTGTCATGGGAAAACTTGATGGAAAAGTCGCTTGTATTACGGGCGGAACTCGAAGCATCGGTCGCGCAATGGCCGAAGCGTTTTTGGCTGAGGGAGCCACGGTCGTTGTCAATGGTCGTGACGCTGCGAAGGGCGCCGTTGCTATTGCTGAAATGGGCGGCGGGTCAAACATTGCCTTCTATGCAGGCGATTCGTCAAAGCAGTCAGTGGTTGAAGGCTTGATTGATTTCACGATTGAAAAGTTCGGAAAGTTAGACATTTGCTGTTTGAACTCAGGTGGCGTCAATATGACCGCCCCAGTCGCGCAAATGTCTGATGAAGAATGGAATTTAGAAATCGATTGGAACCTCAATCACGTTTTCTGGGGTATGCGTCGGTCATTGCAGCACATGATCCCGCGCCAAAGTGGTCGCATCATCGTGACCTCGTCGGTTGAGGGCAAGTTGGGTAAGCCTGGTATTCCTGGCTATGTCGCAACGAAGCACGCTGTCAATGGTCTCGTGAAGTCAGCTGCCCATGAAGTGGGAACACTTGGCATCACTGTTAACGCCATCTTGCCGGGCATCATCGAAACCGACATCGTGCGCACAACTGGTCCCGATTCGGCAGTTGCTATGGGGCTCGGAACATACGAGAACCTCATCGCCGCATTCAGTTCTGAAGCCGCCACCAAAAAGCCCAACAAGGTTGAAGAAGTTGCTGCAGTCGCAGTCATGATGGCCACCGATGCAGCCCGCAATATCACTGGTTGTTTGTTCCCTGTTGATGGCGGAACTCTTCCATACTGATATTCAGTTTTAATTGAGGGGCAAGTGACAGCGTGACCTATTCGCATTTAGAACACGCCAACGATCTTGAACCTTCAGCAGGTCA
>JBIKYT010000082.1:0-7953 GCA_044355095.1 Ilumatobacteraceae bacterium | reverse complement strand
CTGATGCTGGGCATGCCCTTGGTTATTTGGGTATAGGCACGGGTCGTGCCGCGACTGAGGAAATTGTTGCTCGTCATGATGCAGGCTCTGTCAATCAATATAACTATGCAGCTGGCGTTGCTGATAGCTATAGCACTTCCTCCGCATCTGACTGGTTTTTGCCTTCCAAGGATGAATTGAACGAGGTGTGTAAGTACGCCCGCGACACATCACAAGCAGTCGGTGCCAGCACCGTGTGTTCGGGTGGGACATTGCGAAGTGGTTTTTCGACAGGCATGTATTGGAGTTCTTCTGAGAACGGAACGGACAACGCTTGGTATCAGGATTTTCTCACTGGCGGTGATCAAAAAACTTACCTCAAGTTGGGTTACTACTACGTTCGGCCGGTGCGGGCTTTTTAACCATTTATCTATTCGTCTCTTTGTGTTCGGGCCGTCATCGACCAATTTCGCACCACATTTCGCACCTTCCCACGGCTTGCCTGCGTAGACATAGTGTTTGGGCGAATACTGTGTGGTCATGGGGATCACATCAAAACTTTCGCCTTTACCAATTGATGATGCCGAAATTTTGCAGCAGTTGCCGGAGGCAGAACTTTTGGCTTTGCTCACTGCTGTTGCGCATATCACCGACGACCTTGAAGTGCTCGACGACCGGTTGTATCCAAACCTTCTGACTTTGCGTGAACCACAAAGTGGTTATACCGAAGAGCAACAAACTTTGGCGCGTGACATCGTGATGCGCGGTCTGCGCAAATTCCGTGATGAACAAAAAGGGGTCCCAGCGCGTCCATCGCTTGAGCGCTTACAAGTGATCATGCAGTTTGTTGCTGGCGAACCCGTAAGTGAACGTTACGTGCCGCTGCTTCTTGAGGAGTTAGCTCTTGATGGCGACCAACTTCGTGCGCCGCAATGGAACAAAGCATCGATTGCTCCCGACCGTGAATTTTCGGCCATCATCATCGGTGCGGGTATGTCGGGTATCGCCGCGGCACATCGACTTCGCCAAGCAGGAGTGCCCGTCACCATTCTTGAAAAGAACGAAGATGTCGGTGGCACTTGGCTCGAAAACAAATATCCCGGTTGTCGCGTTGACATTCAAAACCACATGTATAGCTATAGCTTCGCGCAGCGTCACGACTGGCCATTTTTCTTTAGTCCTCGCCAAGTTCTGCATGAATACTTCCGAAGCTGTGCCGAAGAATTTGGTTTGCTGCCCATCATCAATTTCAAAACCGAAGTTGAGTCGGCTGAATGGGATGAAGGCGCTCAGCAATGGATTGTGACTTCAATCAATGCTGCCGGCACCAAGCGCGTTGACCGTGCAAATATTTTGGTGTCTGCCGTTGGGCAATTGAACCGCCCTAATTGTCCCGACATTGACGGCATTGATTCCTTTGCCGGTGACTCATTCCATTCGGCAACCTGGAATTTCAATGTCGATCTCACTGGCAAAAAGGTCGCGGTCATCGGGACTGGTGCCAGTGCCTGCCAATTCATTCCGCAAGTCGCTAAGCAAGCCGGTGAGTTGTATGTGTTCCAGCGCACGACCCCGTGGATGATTCCGGCACCGCGTTATCAAGAGACTGTTCCCAATGGTTTCAACTGGATGCTCTCGCATGTGCCGTTCTACGCCGCCTGGTATCGATTCTCGATGTTCTGGCGTGGCGCCGAAGGCATGTTGCCCGCAGCAACGGTTGATCCTGATTATCCGCCAACAGAAAAGTCGGTCGGTCTCATGAACGAGATGATGCGACAGATGTTGACTGAATGGACGAATGCTCTCACTGAAGGTGATGACACGCTGCGGGCGCAATTGACTCCGAACTATCCGCCACTTTCAAAGCGCTTCGTTGTGGACGACGGTGCATTTGCTCTCACCCTGCGTCAGCCACATGTGAGTTTGGTGACTGACAAGATTGAGTGCATTGAATCCACGGGTATTCGCACGGCAGATGGGCAACTTCGCGAAGTTGACGTGATCATTTACGGAACAGGTTTCAAGGCCAGTCAGTTTTTGACCCCGATGAAAGTGACTGGTCGTAACAAGACAGATCTTCACGAACAATGGGCCGGTGATGCTCGGGCTTATTTGGGAGTAGTGATTCCAAACTTCCCGAACTTCTTCTGCTTGTACGGACCGAACACCAATATCGTCGCCAATGGATCAATTATCTATTTCAGCGAGTGCGAGGTGTACTACTTGGTTGAGTGTGCGCGGCTTTTGCTTGAGTCAAAGCTAGGTTCGCTTGATCCGTTGCAAGAAGTTCACGACAACTACAACGAGCGCATCGATGCAGCAAACAAATTGCGAACGTGGGGCTTCTCAACAGTGAGTAGTTGGTACAAAAATGCTCATGGACGCAGCGCACAAAACTGGCCGTTCAGTGTTCTTGAGTTCTGGGAACAAACTCGTGTCCCCGAGACCAGCGATTACAAATTGGTTTCACAGTAAGAACGATCGTCAGGACTGTTATGAGCGAGCACATCAAATACTCACGAGACGGCAAGATTGGCACGATCACGATTGATCGTCCCGAAAAGAAAAATGCGATGACATTTGCGATTCTGTTCGACTTCATCGAAACAGTGCAGCATGCCGGCGAAGACGATATTGCAGCGCTCGTGATCACCGGAGTCCCTGGTGCGTTTTGCGCAGGAACAGACTTGGCCGATCTGTCAACTATTCCGGGGGCGCAGCGAGGTTTGCGGGGATCGGCTGAAGAAACCGAAAAATGGTGGCCAATCGTTCAATGTCCCAAGCCAACTATCTGTGCAATTGATGGACCTGCTGTGGGAATGGGTGCTGAGTTCACGTCACAGTGCGATATTCGATTGGCATCAAACAATGCGAAGTTCGCCTGGAACTTTGTGCATCGTGGCCTCGTGCCAGACACTGGTGCTGGCACTTGGTTGCTGCCGCGCATCATCGGTGTACAAAATGCGCTGCGTCTTACCTATACGGGTGACATGATCGATGCCGCCGAAGCACTGCGACTTGGTTATGTGCTTGAAGTTGTCGAATCGGCAGATCTGTTGCCGCGGGCCTATGAACTTGCCGAACGAATCGCTACCGGTTCGCCACACAGTTTGAAACTCATCAAAGAACTCACGTACATGGGGTTGACTGCGCCGGTTTCAGAACATATGGAACGCCATACCTCGGCAATGTCGGCCAGTTTCAAGAGCGATGATCATCGTGAAGGCGTTGCCTCGTTCCTTGAGCGTCGTCCCGCGAATTTCACTGGACGTTAAGCCAAGCGTCACCCTATTTATGAAGATCTCTACTACTCGATCGGCAACGATGTCATTATGAGAATTTTGCTTACCAACGACGATGGAATTGATTCAGTCGGACTGCACGTATTGGCGCGAGCCATGCGGCCCTTTGGCGAAGTAGTCATTGCCGCCCCCGATCGCGAATTTTCAGGAGCCGGAGCGGCACTTGGTGCATTGCATTTGATTCAGCCCGAAGTGCACCGTGCTCATGTTGACGGAATCGATGAAGCGTGGGCAGTCACTGGTCCGCCCGCACTTTGTGTGATGTTCTCGCGTCTTGGCGCATTTGGTGCGCCATTTGATTTGGTTGTTTCGGGAATCAACCCCGGTGCCAACGTGGGCCGCTCGGTGTATCACTCGGGCACAGTTGGTGCTGCGCTCACGGCACGTAACGGTTTGATCTCAGGTATCGCAGTTAGCCAAGCAGTGACCGGATTTGGCGTTGAGGGCCAAGGTTGGGATGAAATGCTGGTGGGGCAAAAGTGGGAGACCGCAGCGTCCGTTGCCGCAGCCTTTGTTGAAGGTCTAGTGGCCAATATGCCGACGACCCCGATTGTGGCCAACATCAATGTGCCAAATACCGAACTCAGCGACATCAAGGGTTGGAAGTCGGCGCGCCTTGGCCACGAACCTCCCCGCCGAATGAGTACCGCCAACCTCGAACCCAAAGAAGGTCATGAAGGAAGCTTCTATGTGCGCATGGCGTGGGGAGATGCGGCCGAACTTCCAACCGATACCGACGGCGGAATGGTTGCCGATGGGTATGTGGCAGTGAGTTATCTCAGTTCGATCGTCAATACAGAACGAGATGATGTTGAGGCTGCAGAAACAGCGATGACACGGTTGATTGCTGGCAAATAGCGTTTTTGCGCGTGTGCTAGATCACAACGACGGGCGTACCGATTTGGGCGAAGTCCCAGGTGAAGTCGGCATCTAGATTGGCCTGGCGCTGGCAGCCACCAGATAGTCGCTGACCGAGTTCAGCATCGGTTTGATACGGCGAATTGTCTTCAACATGAATGGGTAACGCATGGAAACCGATGGCGCCGATGTCGGTCTTGAGCCAGCGGACCATCTTGTAGAGGTACGCCTTGCCGTTCCATGCAGTTGACACATCAGAACGGCTGTAGACCTTGTGAGTTCCGGGCGATTCGTTGTTGTACTTGCTGCCAGAAATCAACCACGAGCGAATGACGACGTTGTCGTCACCGACTGCCCAAATGCGTTGACCATTTCGGTCGTACACGAGGCGTCGGCCCGAACCTGAATTTGCGGGAAGCGGAGGAGCGTCGGGCCCGCTCGTTGCGACCGATGAAAGTTCATAGCCAAGAAGGTCAACTGCGCCAGGGGCAGGGGGAGGAGTGCGTACGACGAGTGAAGTTTCATCGGGCCATACACCAAGTGACAAGGCTGTTTCACGACCAGTTTTTCCATCAACGAAAAGGTCGCGCTCGGTTTGGAGTTTCTTCACCGCATTAGCAGTCTCGTTGTCGTATGTACCGGTCGCGGTGCCCGTCAAGAAACCAGCGGTAATGAGGGCATTTTGTAGGCAGATCACGCTTTCGCCAGTGTCGCCACCGCCGAGTGAACGAACGGTCATTGCGCACGCAGTTGTAGTCGTGGGATCGTCGCCAGCCAAATCTTGAATTTCGGTGGCTGCGACGCTTGAATCCACCGGGGCAACAATTGTGGTGGTGGTTTCGTCGCCAACAGGCGCAATGTTGACAATTGAATTGACGATCGCAACTGTGGAGTCGGGAGTAGTAGCACCAGAACCTGATCCACCGCTCACCACGGCAGCCACGAGGCAACCGAATGCGACGACGCCGACGCCAGCAATCATGATTTTGCGTTGTTGAGGAGTTGTCATGGAAGCAAAATTCGAAAAAGTCCGCAAAGTTACGGTTGGATTCTCAGGTTACTCAACTAGCAATGGCGGGTGTCGTCATGGTGACAGGAGTCGAGCCGGCAACTCGGGCGACAAAATTAAGCCTTGAGAGCGCTCGCCACAATGTCCATGAGATGGTTCCAGGCCTTGATATCGGGCATGAGATCTTTAGCAAGGTCAACGCCGACCAGGCCAATAGCGGTGGACTGCATCATGACGGCAACTGAATATGGATCGACGTCGGCTCGAATGACTTTATTGATCTGAGCCTCTTTGACGATCGCACTGACCTGCGTGAGGAGTTGTCGCTGAATATCGGCAACGTGTTTAGCCAATACGGGGTCTTCAAGTGCCGCAGCAAGAACTTGAACACGTTCGGCGCGAGCATCAACGCTGTCGGGTTGATTTGGCTGAACGACAATTTCCTTCAGAATCAAGTGGGGATCGACGAGATCGGCATCCTTACTAAATGCCTCGGAAACCAGATCAGTGATCATGCGCATCTTGCGAACAAAGCGCTCGGCCAATGCAGCGTTGATGAGAGCTCGGCGATTTTTGAAGAACCAATACAACGAACCCGTCGTCATATTGGCGTGTTCAACAATGTCTTTCAGACGAGCGCCATCGATGCCATCGCGGTCGATCATGAAAAGAGTGCTGTCAATTAAGCGAAGCCGAATTGCGCTATCGGTGTTCTCCATACCACGAGTCATAAGGTAAAGCCTACACATCGCTGTCGTTGCTTCGTATATGCGAACATCGTTCATGTCGCAAAAGCTTTGGACCACTACTGATATTCCTGATCTATCCGGAAAAATAGTTTGCATTACGGGGGCGAATTCGGGACTAGGTCTTGAGGCCGCTCGCAATCTTGTGGGCGCTGGAGCACATGTGATCATGGCATGTCGTAATGCAGAGAAAGCCGAGGCTGCGGCCCAAAGTCTGCGTTCGGGTAAGGGTTCGGTTGAGGTTCGTCAACTCGATTTGGCAAGTTTGGCTTCGATCCGTCAATTCAGTGCGCAATTACTTGCTGACGGAATCGAACTTGACGGGTTGATGAATAACGCCGGGCTCATGGGGCTGGATCAAAGTCGAACGGAAGACGGCTTTGAAACTCAAATAGGAGTGAATCACCTCGGCCATTTCGCCTTGACTGGTTTGCTACTGCCATCCTTAATGAAGCGACCGAATAGTCGCATCGTGAATGTGTCGAGCATGGGACATATTCCCGGAAAGATTCACCTAGACGATCTGATGTGCGATCGACGGAGATACAGCCGGTGGGGCGCGTACTTTCAGAGCAAGTTGGCCAACATCTTGTTTACGAACGAATTGGAACGACGGATTCGAGAAACACGATCAACGACAATCGCTTTAGCTGCACATCCCGGGACTGCGCGCACCGAACTTGGCAAGACCGGAACATCGGCGACGAATTTTGTGATGCGTCGATTGACGCCTGTTCTGACGCGTACCGGCGTTCAAGGATGTGAATCGCAGGTGCGTGCCATGGTGGATCCACAGGCAACTGGTCGCGAATATTACGGACCGAAGTTTCAGATGTTTGGCGCACCTGTGAAGGTCACCCCAAGCAAGCGTGCGCGCAACATGAATGACGCAGGACGTTTGTGGGAAATCAGCGAAGAACTGACTGGTGTGAAGTACCCGTTCTAGATAGTGGGCTTGACTTCGTTCAGTTCAATGCGGTTGCCACTCGGATCATGAATGAAGATCTGACGATTCACGCCTTCAATTTCTGGAGCCAGCCGATACTTCAAACCTTTGGCTTCCAAATGACGAGCGCAATCATTGATATCAGTCACTGCAAGCGCAAAGTGTTGATTGCGATCAATGACTGCATCGGGTCGAACAAAAAGATGTAGCTCGTGCGAGCCCATATTGAGCCACGCGCCATCAATTTTGAATCCTGGTCGTTCAAAAGATGTGAAACCTAGACCATCAACGTAGAACGCCAACGCCTCAGGGAGCGAATGTACGTTGACATTGACATGGTGTAGGCCTATGACTTCCATGAGTCTGAGGTTAGTGAACTACTGTTTCAATTGTTGGAAAATGACGTGGTGGTCTGAGATGAAGCGTGCAGTTGTTCTTTCGCATCGAGAGGTTGCTCATGAATTGGGCAATATTGGTTCTTGGTTCGAACTTCGTGGTTATGAAATAGTGAACATTTACCGCGAAGATTCACCTGTCTCTCTCGAAGATGTTGGGGGAGACATTCTTTTCGTTCTCGGTTCACCGAACTCGGTTGCGGATGCCTATTGCTTGGCCCCGGCACAGAATGAAATTGAGTTAGTTCGCCGATGGGTTTCTACTAACCATCCGTATGTGGGGATTTGTTTCGGTGCCCAGGTGTTGGCCTGTGCGCTAGGTGGAGGTGTGCGCCGAATGGATCAAACCTTTCGTGCTTTCACTGAAATGACTCTGACTTCATCTTCGCCCGACGTTGTTCGGGGAAGTTGGGCAGTGTGGCACGAGGATGCGATTACGGCGCCGGTTGGTGCTGAGGTGATGGCACGTTTGCCGCATGCTGACACATTCTTTCGTGTGGGAAATGCGTGGGGGATTCAGCCGCATATTGAATTCACGGGCGACATCGTTGAACGTCTAGCAACAACATTCAAAGTTGACACACCTGATGCCGTCGCACTAGTTGAAGGACTGCGCTCCGCCGAAGCTGAACACTCGCAACGCACTCACCAACTTCTTGATTTCATCATCGACTATTCGTGATTCTGGTGTGGTTTTGTTGCGCTATACGCAACAAAA
>JBIKYT010000030.1:0-25465 GCA_044355095.1 Ilumatobacteraceae bacterium | reverse complement strand
TCGGCCTTGGTGACAACGATCGGACTGATCAGGCTTTGAGCCGACCATGAATGGAACACGTGTGTGCGATCGCCCTTAAGTGCGTTGGCGGGATTGGTGTTCAGCGCTGAGGTAGAAGTAGCCATACCCACAGACTATTCGTTACACGCGCAAGTGAACAGACCCATGTTTGTCACAGGACAATGAAGATTTGTGCGGTGATAATTGTTGCTACGGTCGGGGGCATGGGCGAACGAATTTCATTTAAGTCAAACGGCGGAACGTGCGATGGATACCTGGCAAACGGTGGCGGACCCGGAGTCATTGTGATTCAAGAATGGTGGGGTCTCGTCCCTCATATAGAAGACGTCGCGGACCGTTTTGCCGCCGCAGGCTTTACTGCTCTCGCTCCCGATCTGTATCACGGCGAATCGTCGACCGAACCCGACGGTGCCGGCAAGTTGATGATGGGATTGAACCTGGCACAAGCCGCCAAAGATCTATCGGGTGCTGTCGATTTCTTGCAAGCGACAACCGGCCATCAAAAAGTAGGTGTTGTTGGTTATTGCATGGGCGGGGGACTGACCTTGGTTTTGGCATGTCAGCGTCCAGACGCCGTTGCGGCAGCGGCTCCGTACTACGGCGTCATCCCGTGGCCATCTGCTCAGCCTGATTGGTCAAAACTTGCCGCAAAAGTTGTCGGCGAATATGCAGAACTTGATGACTTCGCTGGACCAGAAACTGTGAAGGCACTTGAGGCTCAACTCAAGTCACTCGGCAAAGATGCGACGCTTCATATTCATGCCGCAGCGCATCATGCATTTTTCAACGATGCACGACCTGAAGTATTTGATGCTTCGGCCGCGAAGATTGCGTTCGATCGAACTCTCGATCTCTTCAAAACGTCTCTCTGAAAAATCAGGGAGCAGCCGCAATTGGTGCATCGGTTGTTGTGGCGCGCGGAATTGAAGTAGTTGCCACGACCAATGACGTTGACACAGGACGTGAAGGTTCACCACCACCACCACTATTGACGATCAGCCCAATGCCAATTCCGACAATTAAACCTAAGACAGCACCACTTGCACCAACGATGAGTTTCAACTGATCAGTCATCGGCTTCACCGAAATGTCAGCTCAATGATTCAATGGCAGCTTGCACTGCAAGTACTCGCCGAGCGTTGTCAACATGCAAGTTCTCAATCATTCGACCATCAACAGTGATGACACCACGACCCTCGGCAGTCGCCTCTTCAAAAGCAGCGATCACGCGCTGTGCATAGTCAACTTCATCTGCAGTCGGCGCCCAAACATCGTTAGCGATTTCAACTTGTGAAGGGTGAATCAGAGTCTTTCCGTCAAAGCCCATCTGCGCACCTTGAACACACTCATCGCGGAATGCATCAAGATCCTTCACATCGTTGAAGACACCATCGAGAATGACCTTGCCGGCTTCGCGGGCAGCAAGAAGTGCAGTTGCGAGGTGCGGGGTCAGCGGGTCCCGACCACGCACTTGAGTTGCCCGCAATTCTTTTGCTAAGTCGTTGGTTCCCATGACGAGTGTCTGCACTCGTGGGTGCGCAGCAATTTGGCGCACATCAAAAATGGCGGTTGGAGTTTCGATCATTGCCCAGATCTTCATTGAACCTGGAGCGCCCGCAGTTGCGAGGGCTGATGAAACAGCCTCAACTTCTTTGACTGAGTTGATCTTCGGAATCACCACTGCTGATACGCCGGCCATTGCAGCAGCCACCAAATCATCAGCGCCCCATTGAGTGTCAAGCCCGTTACAACGAATCGTGATCTCTTTGTTTCCGTATTCGCCGCTACGCGCTGCAGCTACTGCGTTGCGACGAGCGTCAGGTTTTGCATCAGGAGCAACCGCATCTTCAAGGTCGAAGATGAGGGCATCGGCAGGAATGCTTTTTGCTTTATCAAGCGCGCGCTCGTTAGCGGCGGGCATATAGAGAACTGAACGGCGGGGGCGTAGATCTGACATGAGATTTTCCTTGTGATTGTTTGTACTAGAAGCCGTAAGCGGCAATGAGTTCGGGGTCGCGTGCTGAAAGTTCGCGAGCTAATTGCACAATGACTCGACACTGCTTCACTGAAGCGTCGTCTTCCATTTTTCCGTCGAGCATGATTGCGCCAGTTCCATCTCCCATTGCTTCAATGACACGCATTGCATGTGCAACATCGCTCGGGCGTGGACTAAACACTCGACGTGCAATATCGATTTGTGCGGGGTGAAGTGACCAAGCACCAACACAGCCAAGTAGGTAGGCATTGCGGAACTGGTCTTCGCAAGCAACAACGTCTTTGATGTCACCGAAGGGACCATAGAACGGCAAGATTCCGTGCATCACGCAAGCATCAACCATGCGGGCCAAGGTGTAATGCCACAAATCTTGTTGGTAGGTATTGCGCGGGGCATCAGGACTCTCGGGATTTGGATCGTCGCGCACGACGTAGTCGGGGTGTCCGCCACCAACACGTGTTGTCTTCATGCGACGATTCGCGGCAAGGTCTGCGGGTCCGAGCGACAGACCCTGCATACGTGGCGAGGCTCCACAGATTTCTTCGACGTTGGCCACGCCACGAGCAGTTTCAAGAATCGCGTGAATCAACAACGGCTTCTTGAGTCCAGCCTTTGCTTCAAGTTGCGCGAGCAAACGATCGACATAGTGAATGTCTTCGGGGCCTTCCACTTTCGGAATCATGATGACATCAAACTTGTCGCCGACTTCGGTGACAAGGGTGGTGATATCGTCGAGACCCCACGGCGAATCCAGACTGTTCACGCGGGTCCACAACTGCGTGGTGCCCATCGGAATCGTTTTGGCAACATTGACCAGACCAGCACGCGCTGCTTCTTTGTCGGTTGCGGGAACTCCGTCTTCAAGGTTGCCGAGAATGATGTCAACCGTCGGGATGATGTCACCTAACTTGGCGACCATCTTCTCGTTGGACGGCGGGAAGAAATGAATCATCCGACTGGGGCGGAATGGAATCTCGCGGACGGGCTCGGGAGCGCCGACGGCGAGGGGCTTGAAGAAGTCTTTTGCACTACGCACACTGCGAGAGTACGCCGTTTTGACCCCATTAGGTAAACCTCGTGACCAAAAAGTTGTCAGAAAGGCGACTTGGTAAATCCGACTCGGTGATCCGTCCGCCTACCCTTGATCAGGTGACAGCCCTCATCATCGGAAATCATGAAATCGACGCGGTCCTTTTTGACGCTGGCGGAATCTTCGTGATTCCTGACCCAACTGTTTTGGCTCCGCTGTTGAGCTACTACGGAGCGACGACCGACTTGGCGATGTACCACCGTGCTCATTACCGAGGGATGGCTGCGAAATCGGCGGCAGGATCAGGAGAGTCCGATTGGGACTCCTACAACGTGGCGTATGTCGAAACGGTGGGTGTACCAAGCCATGATGTGCTTGAGGCAGCCACGGTTCTTGGCCGATCGCGCAATGCCTACACCTGGCGTTGGCCTCTTGCTGACAGCGTTGAGGCATTGCAAAAACTGCACCAACTCAATGTGCCGATCGGTGTCGTGAGTAATGCATCTGGCCAAATTGAAGACATCTTGGCGCGATCGGCAGTATGTCAAGTTGGTGAAGGTTCGGGCGTTCCCGTTCGCATCGTGATTGACAGTCATGTGGTCGGTGTGTCGAAGCCAGATCCACGAATATTTGATTTTGGATTAGCTGCGTTCACTGAGTTTGAACTTTCGCGAATCGCCTACGTTGGCGACTCGGTCACGATGGATATAGGGGGAGCGCGTAACGCCGGCTTAGTTCCGGTGCTTCTTGATCCGTATGACGATCATGCTGGTGCCGACTTTTATCGAGTGAAGTCTTTACTTGAGTTACTGGCATGAGCGAAATTCCAGGTTCTGGAGTTTCTGAGCGTTGGATTGAATGGCGTCGCACAGTTGACCTCATTAAGTACGACCAGCGGTGGGATGCAATGGCGGCTCGCGGTGATTCGATCCATGGCGAAGCAGATTTTGTTGAGCGTTTAATTGGTGATCGTAAAATTCGATTACTTGATGCAGGGTGTGGCACTGGTCGCCTGGCAATTGAAATGACCAAACGAGGTCATCAAGCAATCGGGGCCGATCTTGATCCCGACATGATTGAGCGCGCCGCAACGAAAGCTCCACATATTGATTGGCATGTTGCTGATTTGTCCGAACTTCGTTTGGACGCAAAATTCGATGCGATCGTGATGGCTGGAAACATTCCGTTGTTCTGCGCACCAAGTTCTCAAGCAGCGATCATTCAGTCATTGGCCGATCATTTAGATCAAGGCGGCTACTTGATATCAGGATTCTCGTTAGAGACTCGACCTGATGCTTATGTACGTAGTGATTATCAACGTGATGCAACCTCAGCACAACTTACAGAAGTTGCGGTGTATTCAACTTGGGATGCTGATCCATCAAACGATGGAGACGACTACACGGTGATGTTGCACCAAAAGAATTAGGCGTTTTCGACTAAGCGGCGAGCGATCACTTTGAGGCACAAGGTTTCGTCGGCGCCCTCAAAGATTGACAACACGCGAGCATCAACGAACAGGCGGCTCACTGAATATTCCTCGGCGTATCCGTAACCACCGTGAATCTGCATCGCTTCGCGAGCGACCCATTCGGCCGCCTTGCACACATAAGCCTTCACCATGCTGGCTTCAGTTGTTCCTTCGCCCTTGGCCATCAACTTTGAAACTTGATAGCTGAACTGACGTCCGGCCTGAATGAGCACAGCCATACGACCGAGCTTCACCTTGGTCAATTGGTAATCAGAGATATTGTTACCAAACACGTTGCGGTTGTTGGCATAGTCGTAAGCGGCTTCATATGAGGCCTGCATCAATCCAACAGCACGAGCAGCGGTTTGCAATCGGCCGTTCTCAAAACCTTCCATTTGGTAATAGAAGCCTTTGCCAAGTCCGCCTTCTTCGCCGATGAGATTGGTAGCGGGCACCCACCAGTTTTCGAGTGCAATTTCGTACGAGTGCATTCCGCGGTAACCAATGGTGTCGATCGGTCGACCTTCCATCTTTCCGGTCGAGCCATTGGGCTGAACATTCTGCGTGAATTCAAAACCGTGAGCTTCGCCGCGGGGCTTGGGCACGATGAACAAACTCAAACCACGGTGGGTCTTTGAACGATCAGGATCGGTGCGGGCCAACAACATCAACACATCGGCGCGACCAGCAAATGTGCACCAGGTCTTCACACCATTGATGACATAACCAGCTTCGCCATCGGCACCAACTGCAGGAGTTGCGGTGACTTTGAGTCCAGCAACGTCGCTGCCGTAGTCGGGTTCGGTGACTGCAACAGCGACCATGGTTTCGGCAGTGGCGAGCCTAGGTAACCAATATTCTTTTTGAGCCTCGGTGCCACCCTTGACCAATGCACGAGTCAAAATTTCTGGGCGAGTGATCAACGATCCACCGATACCCAAGCTTCCACGACTGAGTTCTTCGGTTGCGACAACCATGGCGAGGTATTCACCTTCGCCACCCTCAGAAAATCCGCCGTACTCGGCTGGCACTGAAAGTCCGAATGCACCCATTTCGGCGAGACCACTAATGATCTCTTCGGGAACGTCTTCGTTGTAGCGGTGCACATGTTCGGCGCGAGGCGCGATGACCTTGTCAGCGAACGAACGGAACGTGTCTTGCACCATTTCAAAATCGCTGTCGAGGTGACGGGGGCCTTGAACATCAGCAAGTGACGCAACAAATTCAGGATCACGATAAATCGCGATGAATGGTGATGCGGCTGCCAAAGGATTGAGTTCGAGTCCCCACAATGCTTCGCGACCGATCAACCTGGTCATCAATTCGTGTGCCATGTCGGCAGTGAAGGCGCATGTGATCAGGCCTTCATGGTTGCCCTTGGCGCCGTAGTCCAGAAGTGAGCGGGCAGTTTCGACTGCCGAGGCCGCGTGCGCCAAGTCATATGCCAGCACCTGATGCTTGTCGGCTCCACCGATGGCAGCGAGCTGGCGGAGACCCTTACCAACGGCTCGGGAAGCCAAATCAATGATTTCGTTGGCGGACTGCAAATCGGGGGTGACAGACGTTGTACTCATGGGCGAAACGCTACCTATGAATGCAGGCTCAGGTAGAAGTCAGAACCCGACTACTTGTGCCCATGTGAGGTGGTCAAGCGTCACGGCTAGTTTGAGACCCCTGATGTGACAGGCTTAGAACATGTCAGCGGGCGAAGTAGCGAGAAATGTCTGTGTTTATTGCGGATCGAGTTCGGGCAAGGGCCCTGAATTTTCAGCCGAGGCGTTAGCGCTTGGTCAGGAGTTGGCGACCCAAAATCTGGGTTTGGTCTACGGCGGCGGGCGAGTTGGATTGATGGGGCTTGTTGCCGATTCGGTCCTTGATCACGGCGGGCAAGTTCATGGCATCATTCCGGAACATTTAGTGAAGGCTGAAACTGCTCACCAAGGTTTGACGAGTCTCGAAATGGTGGCCACCATGCATGAGCGCAAAGCTCGTATGGAAGAACTGGCGGTTGGTTTCATCGTGTTACCAGGTGGGTTCGGTACTTTCGATGAAGTATTTGAAATCCTGACCTGGAATCAATTGGGGCTCATATCAAAGCCGGTGGTTTTTCTTGATGGCACTGGCTACTACGCGCCACTTTTTGATGCGTTTGATCACATGATCGCGGCTGGTTTCGTGAAAGAGAATTATCGAGCACTACTCAATCGGGCGACATCGGTTGAAGAAGCTGTTCGCATTGCTTCAAGTCCGGCCACAGTTGTTGAAGGAAAATTGATTGACCTCGACATCACATCAAAGAAAATCATTACATCATGAATTCCTTAACTCCATTTCGATCACAACCCGAGGGAGTTGAATGGCCGACCGGTGAATGGTCAGCGGCGTCTCCTGGTGCCGATGTTGATCTCATCAAATTGAATTCGGCTTTATCAAAGTTGTTTGACCACGGAGTGAATCCGCCCCATGGTCAAGGGATTTCGTTGGCCACTCTTGTTGTACATCGTGGAGTCATCGTCGCTGAAAGATATGGGACTCAACCTGACACGGCCTTTGGACCGGGCGGTCCAGTTGATCAAGAAACACCTCTGATCTCATGGAGTATGGCCAAGAGCATGACGCAGGCGTTGCTGTCGATCGTGATTAACGAACTCGGGATTGACGTTGATGCGCCAGTGGACATTGCCGAATGGGCACATGATGGGCGCAGTGAAATCACACTTCGTCAACTTTTGCAGATGCGTGATGGATTGGATTTTGTTGAGGATTACATAGTCGACGAATCTGGGAATTCAGTTTCCCATGTGATTGACATGTTGTTTGGTAGTGGTGCCGATGATGTTGCGACTTACGCGCGCTCGCGTCCTCTAAAAAATGCACCTGGCAGCCTGTGGTCGTATTCATCAGGAACGACCAACATCATTTGCAGTGTGCTGCGTCAACACATCGGAGGCGGAGACGTTGCTGAATTATTGAAGCAACGAATTTTCGACACGATCGGCATGGCCTCAGCTACGGCACGAGCTGACGCTGCCGGAAATTTCATCGGATCTTCGTATGTGTACGCAACTGCGCGAGATTTCGCCAAATTCGGATATTTGTACCTGCGTGGTGGCCAGTGGCAAAACGAACAGGTCATTCCGCGTGAATGGGTTGAAGCAGCGCGCGTTCAACATGCAACAGATGAAGAGAGTGGACACGGCTACGGATTGCAGTGGTGGATATGGAAATCGCTCGCTGGTTGCATGTCTGCTCAGGGTTATGAAGGTCAAAGAATCATTGTGATGCCCGATCGCGACTTGGTCGTGGTGCACCTTGGCAAATGGGTAGCAGACACTGCTCCCGCTCTCGACAACCATTTGTTCGACCTGATTGAAGCCTTTCCTATTGCCTGAAATGAGAGGGTTCTCGGTGAGGACCTGCGAAAAATGCTAGAAAAGGTGTATGTCTGACGTGGTTGGGGGAGACCCAGGCGGGACCCCGGTACAACCCGAAGGATCTCACCAAATGCTTGATCCACGCCACCACGCTCGGCGTCGAGCCCTATCTCGTACCTTCAAAGTGCTCGCCACCTTGATCGTGGTGTATTTCTTGATCCTGAATATTCCGGGTCTGCGTAATGCCGTTGACCAACTGAGCGAAGTGAAGCCTGGCCTTTTGGTTCTCGGTCTAGTTCTCGAACTCTTGGCCCTCTTCTGCTATTCGTTGATGACTCGAGCAGCACTTGGTCCGGTAGGTCACCACATGTCGGCGCTCCATCTCTTCCGCATTCAATTGTCAACGCGTGCGTTATCGAGTTTGGTTCCAGGTGGAAGCGCTGCTGGTTCAGCCCTTGGTTATCGAATGATGGTTGCCTCTGGTGTTCCGGGACCTGATGCAGGATTCGCCCTTGCTACAGCGGGCTTGGCGTCGGCGGTCGTTTTGAACTTCATCTTGTGGGCCGGACTCATCGTTTCAATTCCGCTGCGTGGTGTGAACCCCGTGTATGGAACAGCCGCGATTGCCGGAATCATTTTGATGGGTATTGCGGTTGCCATCATTTTCGGATTGATTGAAGGCCAAGAGCGATCCGAACGAATTTTGCGTTCAGTGGCTCGACGTCTGCATCTGAACGAAGATCGTGCTGGCGAAGCAGTGCGTCATATCGGTGGTCGTATGCAAGAACTCGCAGCTGATCGCGCGCTGTTGCGTCGTTTAGTTCTGTGGGCTTCAGCAAACTGGCTGATTGATGCCACTGCGCTGTGGGTTTTCCTGCGAGCATTTGGTGGGTCGGTGCCCCCTGATGGTCTGATCGTTGCCTTCGGATTGGCCAACGTGCTGGCGGCTATTCCATTAACTCCAGGCGGACTCGGAATTGTTGAGGGCACCTACGTGCCGGTCTTGGTCGGATTTGGTTTGCCTCGAGCCACCGCTGTCGTGGGTGTCGTGTCATATCGCATCGCGCAATATTGGTTGCCGATTCTGATTGGTGGTGTTTGCTACCTGTCGTTACGTATTGGACCTTGGGCCATTGCCCGCAACAAGCTTGAACCTTTGCGTGACGTGGTGGCGACAATGTCAACTGGTGACGAAGACATTCTTGACTTCTCCGAACGTTTCCCAGCCAAAGAACGTACTGGTCAACTGCGTCAGCCCAGTGTTGAACAAATTCAGGCTTCTCAAATTCAAAATACGGAGAATCCACAAAGTCACGACTAGTTTTGGGGCATGACAGTTCACGAGCGCCCCTTTGGTCGATGCCTAGAAGATTTCACAATTGGCGATGTTTATCGTCACTGGCCCGGCAAGACCATTACTGAATATGACGATCATTTGTTTTGCATGATCACCATGAATCACCATCCTTTGCACACCAACGATTGGTTTGCGTCGAAGAGTGTTCAGGGTCGCAATGTTGTCGTGGGCAACTTGGTGTATTCGTTGGTTTTAGGTATGAGCGTGCCCGACGTCAGCGGTGCAGCGATTGCGAACCTTGAAGTCGAAACTCTGCAACATAAGTTCCCAACTTTTCATGGTGACACCATCCACGCCGAAACTCGCGTCCTCGACATTCAAGAAAGTAAGTCAAAGAATGATCGCGGCATCGTGACGGTTGAAACCAAAGGCTTCAACCAAGACGGAAAAGAAGTGTGTTACTTCCGTCGTCGCGTGATGGTTTGGAAGCGCGAATTCGCTCCCAGTCGCGAACGTCCGTACAACGGTGACACCGCATGGGGCGAAGCCTGAGAGATATCTGCTTGTGAGTGACCGCAGCGGTCTTCACGAATCGATATTTTCGTGGATTACTCCGCGCTTACGTCAACTTCCGTGGCGTGATACTCGTGATCCGTGGCATGTGCTCGTGAGTGAGGTCATGTTGCAACAAACGGGCGTGAATCGTGTCTTGCCTAAATGGTCAATGTTTATTTCTCAGTTTCCGACAGTGCATGAATGCTCGCAAGCACCACTTGGAGATGTACTGAGGTTGTGGCAAGGGCTTGGATACCCGCGTCGCGCCAAGAATTTGCAGGCCGCGGCTCAAGTAGTTGTTGAACAACACAATGGCGCCGTGCCGAGCACGCTTGATGGGTTACTTGCATTGCCGGGCATCGGCCCGTACACCGCTCGCGCCGTTTTGGCTTTTGCCTTTGAAGAAGATGCTGCTGTTGTCGACACCAATATTGCGCGAGTGCTGGCGCGATTTCATGGTCAAACATTGAAAGCACGAGAAGCCCAAAAACTCGCCGATGAATGGGTTCCACAAGGCGAAGCGTGGCTCTGGAACCAAGCCCTCATGGATTTGGGTGCAACGATTTGTCGACCACAACCTTTGTGCGATGAATGCCCATTACAGGAAGATTGCGCATGGGGCGGTCAAGGTGTTGACCCAAGTGTGGGGTCGGCTGGCGTGAGCGTTGCTCAAGCAAAGTTTGAAGGTTCGGATCGCCAAGCACGAGGACGACTGATCAAGGCTTTGGGCGAATATCCGGTTTTGCTCGTCGCCATTGCTGAAGTGATGGATCGACCAATTGACATTGCTCAACGCCTTGTGCACAACTTGTTAGATGAAGGACTCGTTGTGCGCGATGGAGACGAACTTCGTCTGCCGTAGTAACTGCAATTATGAGCGAGTGATTGCAGCAACAATCTCGGCGAGTGCGGCATCGGCATACGCCCGCATTTCGTCATCGGTTCGATCTTGAATCGGATGCGGGGTGAAGACACGAGCGACATCGGGAAACCCGAGCGAACGTGACTGCACATCAGCCGCTGAAATGAATTCAGAAGATGCGACGAACACACCAGGAATGCCCCGGCGTTCTAGATCAACGATGTCGTGCACACTGCACGACGTACAACTGCCTCAATCGGCAAGTGCTTCAATCACCACTTGGCAATTGATGGAAATTTCGTGGCGTAAATCAACGGGCGCCGGCTTTGTGAACGTGGGCTTTTTGTAACGCTTGACGTCAGCGCCCATTTCAGAAAGCCGCTCTTCGAGGCGATCAATGAAAACATCGCCTCGGGCTTTGGAGATATCAAGCAAACCAATAGTGAGACCACGGAGCGATTCGGGTCGGCCAGCTCGCTCAACAGAAGTGGCGCGGCGTTCGTTGGTCGGGTCGAGCACTACGCGATTCATTGAACCTGTCGCAGAACTTGTCGCAGAAATTGTCACGGCAACACCTCTTTCGTCACTGGTTGGCTTCCAACGTCGCCGTTAGCCCATCCACCAATAATGGCAGAGAAAAGGCCAGCACCTCCGCCTGCATGAACAAGAAGTAGTCCACCTGGTCGGAATTTAGGCAACGTGATGCCGTTCAGGCGTTCGGGGACGCCTTCGGCAATTCCGCCAGCACCTCTGATGAGTTCGCTGCCTGGTATCTGGAGGCGGGCGTGTATCTCTTCGAGAACTCGATCGCGATCCCAGCCTGCTTCGGCATACACACGTGCGTGCTCGGGTCCCATCACCACGATGGCATCAAAGGCCAAAACCGATTTCGGATTGTGCAGTGTTCGCAGACATGCGGCGAAAGTATTCGTCAGACTTTCGGGATCGCGCGCGAGTTGATCAACAACGCATCGTGGTCCTTCGCCGGGGAAAACAGTGACCGCATCTGTGCTTCGCGACAACCCACGACTTTCGGCAAGGGTGCTCCACGGTGAACCCAACTCATCTTCGGCGAAGCAGAACGAGATTTTTCCGGGATTGCCATGCGTTGCACGATCAACTTCTCCGGGACGACCACCACCGATATTGCGAATGATCAATTGAATTGCTCGTCCGATGGTGAGATTGGCGCGATTGCCTTGTCCGAAAACATTCATACCACTGTTCATTCCGATGGCACGTGTACCTGGTCCGTTGCACACGATGACCGGACCAACTGGCATCGTGGTGGCGAGCACACCATGAATGTTGAACGTGTCGTTGCACACCGCTTCAAGGCCTGCAATGACCCATGGCAGGTACTCGGGTTTGCATCCCGCCATCACCGCATTGATCGCCACTTTTTCGACAGTGATCTCGACTAAGTCCGGTGGAACAATGGCGACAACATCGGTTGGTTGACGAGTAGTGCCGGTGAGCATGCGCATCACCCGTTGTTCGGTTGGCGGCACAACGGGAAGGCCATCAGTCCAACCGCGATCAAACATGGCCTCAAACTCGTCTTCTGCTTCGGCGATGTCAACACGACGGGCCGAAAGAGTCGTTGCACCAAAACGAACACGCAATTCGTCAACCAAATCAGGGTCAACACTCAATGAACCGCACCCTGGACGAAACGCGCTCAGTTGTGGACCGAGGTCTGATTGACCAGTGACCCGTTGCCATTCATCGCGAACCCAACCAACAGTTCGCGCAACCTCAACACCGTTTTCAATTCGCAACACTGTTGGAACAGTTTCAATGTCGTAATGCCAACTAATTGAAAGGTCGGCATCGTGAATCGGCGCAAGTGATTCAGGGAACGTTGGATCATCTTGCACATAGACAGTGACTGGAATCGATCCGTTATTGAGTTGTTCAATGACCGGAACAACCATGCGACAGGTTTCGCATTCGCGTTTAACGATGACAACTAAGCCATCGGGAAGAGCGGGCAGTGCCATGACGTTTACTCGGCCAAGAACGACAAGATGATGTCGTTCACTTCGTTGGGCTTTTCAAGATGCAAAAAGTGTCCAGCACCATCAACGAAATGTGCTCGGGCATTTGACGTCAGTTCGGCAGCGGCGAACTCGGCGACTTCTGCACCCATACAGCCGTCGGTGCGACCGTGCAAATACAAAAGTGGTTGCGGTGGAATTGTTGACGACATGTCTTGTGCCGATTGCAATGCCGGATCGTTGTAGCCGGCACCAAGTGTGGCGCGATAGAAACCGAGAGCTGCTTGCAAGTTGGCAGGGTCGCGCAGGCTTGGCTTGAGCAGTGCAAGTTCTTCCGTCGCATCAAATCCTGGTGACCAATCGGCCCACAACATGTCGATGTAAGCGAGGTCGTTTGCTCCGACTACAAAATCAGCAAATGGGTGTTGAAAAAAGAACATGTACCAACTGCGTTTGATCTGCGCCAGGTTCGACAAGAAAGCAACACCTACGGCATTGCCTGGTGGCACTGCCATGGTGACGACCTTGGCGAAAGCATCGGGACGTACGTTGGCCGCAATATGAGTGATGACGGCGCCCCAGTCGTGACCGATGATGACCGAGTCGGCACCTCCACCAAGCGCGTCACGAAGAGCGAGGGCATCCATAGCCGAGGCAGCAGTCTGAAAGCGGCCGTCAGTTGGCACCTCAGTTGGGGCATAGCCACGTAAGAACGGGGCAACGGCGCGATAGCCAGCGTCGGCAAGTCGAGGCAGCAAATGGCGCCAGGTATGGGCCGAATCCGGGAATCCATGCAGGCAGATCACTAGTGGGCCGTCATTATCAAGGCCAGCCGCGAAGTACGAGATATTGAGATCGTTGGTCTGAATGGAGTGTTGCGAAATCGTACCCATGGCCAAACGGTACTCGTACGAGGCTTGCGGGGCACACCTCAACTGCGACGAAGGTCACCTACTTTGCCCATTTCATTTACCCCTGTTTGTCACTTAGCGTTCACCTTCATCGGGGGAGATCAAAACATCGATGTCACATTTTTTGGCGTGCGCGGTTCTACGCCTTGCCATGGTGATGACACGAGGCGTTATGGCGGCAACACGTCATGCGTTGGTTTGAGCGCGCCACATCAACCTCCGTTGGTTTTTGACCTCGGAACTGGGTTGCGTTATTGCGGTGACAAGATTCCGGCGACGGGTCCATTTGAAGGTCATTGCTTGCTCACCCATATGCATTGGGATCATGTGCAAGGTTTGCCATTCTTCGTGCCGACACTTCGCGATGGAGCCCATTTTCAAATTTTTGGGCCGGTGCAAGAAGACGGTCGCACGGTGCAAGAAGTTTTTGAAGCAATTATCAAACCACCGATGTTTCCAGTGAGCGTGACATCGCTGCCCGGAACATTTGTCTTTCATGATGTGGCTAACAGCGATTTCCATATCGGTCAACTGAGAGTGAAAAGTCGTCTGGTTCCACACGTCGGAAACACTTTGGGTTTCCGCGTGAACTATGAGTCGACGAGTGTGGCTTACTTGCCCGATCACCAAATGCCCGAAGACGGGTCAATGGGAATCACCGATGGTGCGCGCGAATTGTGTGAAGGTGCTGATCTTCTCATTCATGATGCGCAATACACGCCTGAAGAATTCACAATGAAGAGTAACTGGGGTCACTGCACGGTTGATTACGCAGTGTGGGTTGCTATTGAATGCGGAGTCAAGAAATTGGCTCTGTTTCATCACGATCCAACGCGTAGTGATGATGCTGTCGATGAGTTACTCGCAGCCGCCAAACGCCGTGGCGAAAAGCATGGTGTTGAAGTGTTCGCGGCTTCCGAAAATCAAGTCGTCTCGCTGCCCTGTCCTTAGTGTTTCTGGTGGCGAAAATGGGCGTAAATACGCCCATTTTCGCCACCAGATTAACCAAGGGGGTTAGCGCACGGTTATGAGCGGATCGGCAACAACACGGCTTTGCTGACCTAACGGTCCGACGGTGTTGCCGCCTCGAATCGTGACGCGACGCATGCGACGTTCAGCAGTGCCGTAATCATCAGATGCATAATGCATCGTTGCTCGGTTATCCCACAACAACACGTCGCCGGGTTGCCAGTGGTGCCGCACCACAAACTCGGGCTGTGTTGCGTGCTCGTACAACAACTTCAACAAGTTGTCGCTTTCAATACGTGAGTATCCAACGATGTGTGTCGTGAAGCCAGGGTTGACGAACAGCGCCTTCTTACCAGTGCTTGGATGTACTCGCACAACTGGGTGCACCACTGGCGGAACTTTTGCGGCATCATCAAAAAGTTTTTGTGCATCGTCGCGCGACATTGCCGAGTCAAACGGTTCGCCCCAATAGGCGAGTGGCGAGATGCGGTGAACGGCCTCAAGTCCGTCAACAAGTTGCTGCAAGCTCGGGCTTAGTCGTTCATAAGCGGTTCGCATATCGGCCCACAGAGTGTCGCCGCCCCATTCGGGAACGACGTCCGCGACTAGCACCGAGCCCGCTGGGGGAGTTGCCACAAATGTGACGTCGGTATGCCAACGAGCGTTCTTGCCACCCTTGGCTCCATCGAGTTCAAGAATTTCGGGATGATCGGGATGACCCGGAACCACTGGGTGTGCGGGAGTCGGTTCGCCAATTGAATGTGCGAGGGCAACTTGATCGGCGTGGCTCAAATGCTGGTCACGCAGCACCAACACCAGATGCTTCTCGAGCAGGTCGAGTAACTGGCCTGAGGCGAAGTCGGTACGAGCATTTCCAGCCGAGAGTTCGGCGCCGAAGGCTCCGGTGAGAGGTCGAATTTTCCAGGTGTCAAGAGCGGCTGACGGAGTCATTGGACGGCCTATCTAAAGTCGGTTGAGTCAGGAATTGAGATATACCTGACTTGGTTACTCAGATTTAACAGTGCTGGTCAGAGGCTTGCAACCCCGAATCTGGAAAATCCTCTAAATATGATGGGAATAGTCAGGAATTAGGTATCGTGGGGCTCATGACCGATCCATTGACCACCCTCGCGGCCGATATCGCCGAGACTGATGCCGCCGGAATTGTCGCCTGGGCGCACCGCGAATTTGGTTCGGGTTTGGTGCTCACGGCCAGTTTTGAAGATCCCGTGTTAGTTCATCTTGTTGCGACGCACGCTCCCGGAACTCCAGTTGTTTTGCTCGATACGCAATATCTCTTTGCCGAGACTTTGTGGCTCGTCGAAAAGTTGCAGAAGCATCTGAAGTTTCCCTTAGAGATAGTGCGTCCACTTGAAGACGTGCAACCCGACGATCAATGGCAGTTTGATGTCGAAGGTTGTTGTGCGCGTCGCAAGGTTGAACCTCTCAATCGTGCGTTGCAAGGTCGCAGCGGTTGGATTACTGGCATCCGTCGAGTTGATGGGCCCACTCGTGCCACAACGCCAGCCGTGCAATACGACGATGTGCGTCAATTGACAAAAATCAATCCGCTCATCGCATGGAGCGATGAAGACGTCGAGGCGTACATCGTCGCCAATGATTTACCGCGCAACCCACTCGTTGAGCGTGGCTATCCATCAATTGGATGCTGGCCGTGCACGCGACCAGTTGCACCTGGTGAAGATAAGCGCGCCGGCCGTTGGGCAGGTCAGAACAAAACAGAATGCGGATTACACGTAACGACACCGTCGAAAGGACAGTCATGACAATGATCGATAGTGGAACACAAGCAACGCCAGCTGAAATCAAGCAGAGTGTGGCCGAACTCGAAGACGAAGCAATCACGATTATTCGTGAAGTTGCCGCTGAATGTCGTAACCCAGTGTTGTTGTTCTCGGGCGGAAAAGACTCGGCAGTTCTGTTGCATCTTGCAGCAAAGGCCTTCCGTCCCGGAAGCTTGCCCTTCCCAGTGATGCATGTCGACACTGGTCACAACTTTGAAGAAGTCATCACATACCGCGACATGCTCGTTGAGCACTATGGCGTGAAGCTGGTTGTAGCCAGTGTCCAAGCGTCGATTGATTCGGGTCGAGCAGTGGAAGAAACAGGGCCACGCGCTAGTCGTAACCGTTTGCAGTCGGTCACCTTGTTGGACGCAATCGCCGAGCACAAATTTGATGCAGCATTTGGTGGCGGACGTCGTGACGAAGATAAAGCTCGTGCCAAAGAGCGCATTTTGTCGTTCCGCGATCACTTCGGTCAATGGGAACCACGCGCACAACGTCCCGAACCCTGGAACATGTTGAATGCCAAGATTCGTCCGGGCGAACACCTTCGTGCGTTCCCGCTTTCAAACTGGACCGAACTCGACATCTGGCGATATATCGGCATTGAAAATGTGGCTTTGCCATCAATCTATTTCTCGCACCGTCGCACAGTGGTCGAGCGCAACGGCATGTTGTTGAGCGTTGGTGGGCCCGTTGTTCTTGAAGCAGGCGAAACACCTTTTGAAGAAACTGTTCGTTACCGCACCGTTGGTGACGCGAGTTGCACCGGTGCAGTTCGTTCAACAGCAAGCAACGTTGAAGAAGTGCTCGTTGAAGTTGCTGCGGCTCGTATCACCGAACGTGGTGCTACTCGTGCCGATGACAATTTCTCCGATTCAGCGATGGAAGATCGCAAGCGCGAAGGATATTTCTGATGGTTCTACGTATCGCTACCGCAGGGTCAGTTGACGACGGCAAATCAACTTTGATCGGTCGCTTGTTGCATGACACCAAGACTGTTTTTGAAGATCAGCTCTCGGCTGTGGAAAAAGCCAGCACTCGTTATGGTGATGGCTCGTTGAACCTCGCACTGCTTACTGATGGTTTGCGCGCCGAGCGCGAGCAGGGCATCACCATTGATGTGGCCTATCGCTATTTCGCGACACCCAAGCGCACGTTTGTTGTTGCCGACACACCAGGCCACGCTCAGTACACGCGCAACATGGTCACTGGTGCATCGGCTTCAGATGTTGCGATTGTGTTGGTTGATGCGCGAAACGGTTTGACCGAGCAAACTCGCCGGCACCTCTTTGTTGCTTCATTGTTGGGTGTGAAGCTCGTGATTTTGGCAGTCAACAAAATGGACCTCGTTGATTTTGATGAAGCCACGTACCACCGCATCGTTGCCGAAGCGACTGCTCACGCTCAGGCATTGCCGGCACCAGTAGTTCTGAATCCATTGCCGATTTCGGCCTTGCTTGGTGACAACGTTGTGGATTCATCAACAAACATGCCTTGGTTCAAGGGTGTGCCGTTGTTGGATCTGTTGGAAACCATTGAAGTTCCTGGCGATCACAGCGTGGGTGCACGACTGGCCGTGCAGTGGGTCATTCGCCCGTATTCAACTGAACATCACGACTATCGGGGTTTTGCTGGACGACTCACTGGCGGATCGCTCGCGATCGGCGACCTCTTGCGCGTGTTGCCTGGTGGTCAGCAGTCGACAGTGATCGGCATTGATCGCGGTGGAGTTCCGCAAGATACTGCGCAGCCTGGTGAAGCCATCAGCGTGCAACTCGCCGATGACATTGACATTGGTCGTGGTGATGTGCTCGTCGCAGTTGTCGCCAATGAAGCTCCGATTGTGACCGACCGAATCATCGCAGACATTTCGTGGATGGTTGACAAGCCGCTCGAAACTGGCAGTCGCTGGATAATCAAGCATCAGACCCGTACTGCGAAAGCATTCGTGAGTGCAATTGAACTGCGCCACGACGTAGCAACAGCAACGCATAGCCCGGCCAACAGTTTGTCGCTCAACGACTTGGGTCGTGTGCATCTCAATGTTTCGGTTCCCTTGGTGATTGACAACTACGACCGCCATCGTCCAGGTGGCGCCGCCATCTTGATTGATGAAGCAACGGGTATGACCTGTGCAGCACTCATGATTCGAGATTCCGAGTGACCAAGAACCAATTCCCGATCAACCTCAATCTTGAAGGTCGGTCGTGCTTGGTTGTTGGTGCAGGTCGTATCGGTTTGCGCAAGACCGAACAACTATTGGCAGCAGGAGCACGAGTCACTGTTGTCGCCCCAGAAGTTGTCGGCGATTTTGTGGGGCTTCCGGTCACGCTTCATCAGCGCGCTTTTGAATTGACAGATCTTGATGGTCAACGTCTGGTGATTACTGCGACGGGCAACCGCGAACTTGATCAGTTGATCTACGACACCTGTGAAGAACGAGGTATCTGGATTAACTCGGCCGATGATCCCGAGCGTTGCGCATTTACATTGCCAGCAGTAGTTCGTCGTGGCGACTTAATGGTCACGGTTTCGACCGGCGGTAACAGTCCGGCATTGTCGTCGTGGATGCGGCAAAAACTTGAAGCTTTAGTTGGCCCAGAATTTGAAGAAGTTGTGAATGAGTTGGCGCAAGAGCGTGTGCTGATTCATGCCGATGGTCGCAGTACCGAAGATATTGACTGGAAGCCCATCATTGAAAAGATTGTGGCGAGCCACAACATTCACATGTCATGCCCGCGCGAATCGTTGCAAGGATCGGTGACAGCATGACTGTTTTCTTGGTTGGTGCTGGTCCTGGTGACCCCGAACTGCTCACGGTCCGTGCGGCGCGACTGATTGCTGAAGCCGATGTCATCGTCCACGATCGACTGGCCGATCAAGCGATTTTGGATTTGGCTCGTGCCGACGTTGAGTTCATTGACGTCGGTAAAAAGCCGGGTCTTCCCACGCCACAAGAAATGATCAATACGCTTTTGGTGCACCTGGGGTCGCAAGGTCTCAACGTGGTTCGTCTCAAGGGCGGCGACCCGTATGTATTTGGTCGGGGCGGAGAAGAAGCACAAGCCCTCATCGATGCCGACGTTCCTTTTGATGTTGTACCGGGCATCAGTTCGTCTGTAGGTGTTCCGGCTGCTGCTGGTATTCCGGTCACTCATCGAAATGTTTCGGTCGGATTCACAGTTGTGACTGGTCATCGTGAAAAGGGCGGAGCGACGTCAATCAATTGGGAAGCCCTTGCTCAAGTTGGCGGAACGATAGTTGTGTTGATGGGTGTTTCAGAACGAGCCGAAATTGCTTCTCGTTTGATGTCGGGCGGCCTTGCAACTGACACTCCTGTCGCGGCTATTCGTTACGGCACGCGTCCCGAGCAGACCACAATTCGCACCACACTTGGCGAACTTGCTGATGCTCCGCTTGAGTCACCAAGCACGATTGTGATTGGCCAAGTTGCCGCATTTGATTTTTCGCCAACCGCCGGAACTTCGGCATGGGCACGAAAGGCTGGTCATGCGTCGCTCGATTGATGATCAGCCCATCACCGAAAGTGAATTGCCGCCTGGTGCTGAAGACGCGTTGCCAGTGTCGTGGGCAATCGCAATTTGTGATGACTATGACGATGCAACTCCACGAGTGGTGTTGACAGTTGAAGATTTAGGTCGACCAGGAACTGGGCTAGTTGCCCATCTCTCGGCCGATAGTGCGCGCCGTTTGCGCGGCGCAATTAATGATGCGTTACGTGAAGTAGGCGAAGACGTCGGTCGCTAACCAGCGACTGACTATTCGGACGATTCTCTAGATAGGAACCATGATGACAATTGCACCAGCCCCTCAGCCCCGTGACCTTGATGCCGAGCAGATGCGCGACATTGAGCGCTTTGAAATCGCTATTGGCCAATACCTTGCGGGTGAAATTGGCGAAGACGTCTTCCGCGTGATGCGTCTCAACAACGGCGTTTACGGTCAACGCCAAGGCGGAACCAATCAGATGGTGCGTATTAAGTTGCCCGCCGGCACCATTACGCCCGAGCAGATGGAGCTTATGGGTGAACTCGCCACTGAGTTCTCGCGTGGTTGGGGACACATCACCACACGCCAGAACATCCAGTTCCATTTTGTGCAGTTGGCTCGTATCCCTGAACTATTGCGCCGTCTCGCCGCGGTTGGCCTGACCTCGCGTGAAGCATGTGGAGACACCGTTCGTAACGTGATGGCGTGTCACCTAGCAGGTGCTTGCCCCTACGAAAAGCTTGATGTCACTCCGTGGGCCGAAGCAGTTCATCGTCACTTCGTGCGCAACCCGCTCGGTCAGCGTTTGCCACGCAAGTTCAAGGTCAACTTCTCTGGTTGCAGCACCGACTGTGGTCAAGCAATGTTCAACGACGTCGGCGTTGTTGGCGCTACTCGTCAACGTGAAGACGGTTCAACCGAAGTCGGATTCCGTGTGTATATCGCGGGTGGACTTGGTGCCACTCCGCACCCCGCTCAGTCTCTTGAAGATTTCACGAGCCGTGAAGATCTTTTGCCAACAATTGAATCGGTATTGCGCTTGTTTGAACAAACGGGCAACCGTGACAACAAGTTGCGTGCCCGTCTGAAGTGGGTCGTCGATCAACTGGGTATCGACGAAGTTCGTCGTCGTGTCATCAAGATCCGTCACACACTGCCAGCATCGTCAACATGGCCAGGCGGAATTCCGCCCGAAGTTATTGCGGCAGGTGACACTCCAGCTGGAAAGGCCGAAGGAATCGTTGCGACTGAAGTTGGCCAAGGCGTGAGTGTCACTTTGCGTTCGTCCGATCCGTTCGCTCGTTGGGAACAAGCCAGTGTGATTCGCGGAGCAGGCAAGGGCACAGTTTCGGCTGTTGCTTATGCAGCACTTGGTGACATCACTGCATCGCAGTTCCAGTCGCTCGCCAATATTCAGCGCGAGCTTGGTGCCGATGTTCGTTTGTCGAATCGTCAGAACGTTGTGTTCCGTGGTTTGCAAGAAGAGCAACTGCGCACATTGTTTGATCGCCTTGAGGCAATTGAAATGGCGCGACCGGGTGCCGAATTAGCACGCGACGTTGTTGCTTGCCCTGGTGCCGACACGTGCAACATTGCCGTGACACAGTCACGCGGTTTGGCTAAGGCCATCGGTGAACGACTCGAAGAAGAAGGTCTCGCTGAAGTCGGTGGAGTTCGCATCAACATTTCGGGTTGCACCAACAGCTGTGGCCAGCACCATGCATCCGACATCGGATTGTTCGGTGCCGAGCGTCGTGCGCACGGTCGTTCATTGCCGGGATACCAACTCTTGCTGGGTGGATACGTCGGTGAAGAGCAGATTCACTTTGGTCAAAAGGCTTTACGCCTGCCAGCTCGCACTGCACCCGAAGGTGTCGCGCGCGTGGTTCGTCGATTTGCCGAAGAGCGCAATGCTGCTGAACCATTCGCCGAATGGATGAAGCGTGTTGGTGGACCAGAAAAGATCGCCGACGGATTGCGCGACCTTGATGTGATTCCGACTCCTGAAGAGGACGAGGCGTATTTCACCGACTACGACGAGACCGGACCGTTCGTGGCCGAAGTCGCCGAGTCGGAGTGCGCCACCTGATGCCTGTCGCTCTCTGCAGTGCGATCTAGGGTGCAGTTATGACCGATTCGCAGATCGACGCACGACACTTTCGTAATGTTCTTGGGCACTTCCCAACGGGAGTGACGGTTGTGACTGGGCTTGATGCGGCTGGTGCGCCTCATGGCATCACGATTGGTTCGTTTGTGTCGGTCTCGCTTGATCCGCCGTTGGTTGGTTTCTTGCCAGGGACCAGCTCGCGAAGTTGGGCAGCGATTGCAGAGTCGGGTGCTTTTTGCGTCAACATTTTGGCCGCCGATCAAGACGAACTCTGTTGGAAGTTTGCTAAAGAACCGGCCGTTGGTGAAACGAGCAAGTTTGTTGGTGTCAATTGGACAGCATCGGCGACTGGTTCACCAATTCTTCCGGGTGTAGTTGGTTGGATCGATTGCAAAGTCGAAGTTGTTCACGAAGCAGGTGATCATCTGTTTGTGGTCGGTCGAGTTCATGACATGTTGCATACAGAAGACGTGAGTGATGCGATGGTTTTCTTCCGTGGCAAAGTTGCCTCGGTCAACATGCCGACCGCCTGATCTCCATGTTGGGTGTCATTGCTTCGATCATTCTTGGGGGAGTGATGTGTGTTGCTGGTGGCTCAAAGATTGCCATGGGTGATCGCTGGCCGGTTGAAGCACAAGCGTTAGGTGCGCCAAAGGCAATTGCACCAATCGTGCCGTGGATTGAAATTGCATTGGGTGCATTGTTGATCGTTCAAATTGAGCCAGAAGTTGTCGGCGCACTATCTCTTGCTTTGCTGGTGACGTTTACCTTGCTCATTGTGCGACAACTGCAAAAGGGTCATCGACCAGTATGTGCATGCTTCGGATCATGGAGCAGTAAACCATTGAGCGGAAAACATGTAGTGCGCAACGCGGCTTTCATCGCCCTCGCGCTGATCACGATCTTTGCTTAGTTCTTAGCCAAGCGTTGCTAACAAAAATGCACTCACACGGGCTTCTTCGCGCCAACGTTCGTAGCGTCCGCTCGGGCCACCATGACCTGCTCCCATTTCAGTGCGCAACAACAACGGTGCGTCGTTCGTTCGGAGTTCGCGAATCTTGGCAACCCACTTGGCGGGTTCGTGATATGCAACGCGCGGGTCATTGAGCCCGCCACTTGCGAAGATTGCTGGGTAGGCACGAGCGTTCACGTTGTCGTACGGCGAGTACTGCAACATGCATGTTGCATATGGTTCAACACGCGGGTCGCCCCATTCTTCCCATTCAGTAACGGTGAGTGGTAATGAAGGATCGCTCATAGTTGTCACCACGTCAACGAATGGAACTTCGGCGACGGCGGCGCTCCAAAGTTCTGGTCGAAAGTTGATGCATGCGCCAACCATCAATCCGCCGGCGCTTCCGCCGCGGACCGCAACTCGTCGTGAATCAGCCCAACCCGAAGCAATCACATCATCGGCGACTGCGTTGACATCATCGAATGTGTTGCGCTTTTTCTCAAGGCGGCCATCGATATACCAACGTCGTCCCATTTCGCCGCCACCTCGTGGGTGAGCAAGAACCCAAGTCCAACCCCGATCAACGAGTGACAAGCGAGCAACGCTAAACCACGGCGGCATTGATGCTTCGTAGCTACCGTAGGCGTAGACCATGCATGGTGCATCACCAGTTGTTTGGGCTGACTTGAGGCGAACGATGTCGTACGGAACTTTGGTTCCGTCAGCAGATGTGGCCCAGGCTCGAACCGTTTCGTATGCACCAAGGTCAACGTTGGGCGTAGGTGAACGCTTCAGCATGTTGCGCTCGCCGGTGTTGATGTTTTGCTCCCAAACGGTGGACGGAGTCACCATGCTTTCTGAGACAAAGCGCAACCACTCGGTATTCCATTCGGGATTGCTATCAGGTTCAACATCATGCGGTGCCGAGCCGAGATCAATCGGTTGCATTGTTCCGTCACGAAGCATGATGCGCAATCTTGGTTGTGCATTGACCCACTCGTGAATGACGAGGTGCGTAGCAAAGCAGTCGGCGCGCATGATTCGATTGCCTTCAACGTGGGCAACTAGTTCGGTCCATTCAGATGGTTGCGATTCGGGCGCTTGCATGATTCGAAAATCAATGGCGTCTTCGTTCGTGAGCACGATGAAGCGATCACCCCAATGATCAATGTGATACTCGACATCATCGCGACGTTCACGGACAACCACCGGTTGGTCAAGGGGACTGTGAGCAGAAATCAGACGGGTTTCGCTTGAAGTTTTGCTATCGGCATCAATAACAATCCACGCTCCGCTACGCGTGAGGTCAATGCCGACATAGAAGCGTTCATCGGTTTCTTCGAAAACTTTGACGTCTTGTTTCTGCGTTGTACCAATTTGGTGACGCCAGACCGTACTTGGTCGTTCTTGTTCGTCGTAGGTGACGTAGAAGATGAACTGTGAATCAGCACTCCATGCGGTACCCGCCCAAGAAGTGTCTTCAATCTCATCAACCAAATCAAGCCCTGTGCGCAAATCACGAATTCGCATCGTGAAGTGTTCACTGCCATCGGTATCGCTTGACCAAATCAATAAGTGCGTGTCGGGGCTGATGTCAAATGAACCCAGCGAAAAGTATTCGTGGCCGTCGGCAAGGGCATTTTCGTCCAAGATGGTTGTTGCTGTCGCAGTCTCGCGAGACGCACCACGACAATGAATGGGATACTGCAAGCCCTCTTCGGTTCGCGTGGCGTACCACCAACCATCTTTGAGAGTTGGCACGCTTTCGTCAGTCTCTTGAATGCGCGATTTGATTTCGTTGAACAGGGTCTCTACTAGCTCGGTGTGCGGGGCGAACCAAGATTCACAGTTCTCGTTTTCGGCTTCGAGATAAGCAATGGTGTCGACGTCGTCGCGGTTACTCATCCAGTAATACGGATCATCCACGTCGCCGGTTGGACGGGAGAGCAGGTGGGGAACTTTTTTGGCGACAGGGCCGCGAGAGTCAAAAGGCACGATCCGAGAGTACGCCCGATCAGACACTTTTGGTGTCCTGCCGTTATCGTGCTCGGCGATGCGGGTGTGGATCGATCAAGACTTATGCACCGGAGATGGCCTGTGTCTCGACCATTGTCCCGATGCCTTCGTGCAACTTGAAGATGGCATCGCCTACGTTGCCGAGGCTGGCGTGGCCCTGAACGACCCCGGTGGATCGGGCAGTTTGGCGTGGGTTCCGCTGAAGAACTACCAAGCTGTGGTCGATGCCGCCGAGGCCTGCCCAGGCGAGTGCATTTTCATTGAACTCCCTGCTCAGCCCCTCGGAGAATTGTCGGCGAGCGCTTAGTCGGCGGTGCGCAAGAAATCTGCGCCGGGTATATCAATCAGCGTGGATAATTGTTACTATCGCCGTAGTGTTAATTCAGTTAGAGGGTTCGTGACCAGCGAATCCTGCGTTCTTTGGAGTTCCCCATGACCTCATTCGATCTCGATCTCAGCAAGTACTCACTCGGTTGGAGCGACGACGTTGAATACGCGTTCAAGCCCGAAAAGGGTCTGAGCAAGCCGGTCGTCGATCAGATTTCGTGGTGGAAGGGCGAGCCCAAGTGGATGACGCAATTCC
>JBIKYT010000081.1:0-7968 GCA_044355095.1 Ilumatobacteraceae bacterium | reverse complement strand
GCGAACAATCCCCGCCGAACCATTCAAGATCACGCACGGGCATTGATGATGAAACCACCAAGTTTTGCGAAGTCTTCAAACTTTCAGCGACGATCCTCGACACAGTCGGGCCACTTAAGGAACCGACTGATTCTTCTTGGTATTTAGCAATCGAAGCTTCAGCCAACTCATCGGCTTTCAACCATTGATTCAGATAGTGCTTTTTCGTCGTCGCGTGAATGAGCGGTGTCAATGCTTCGCAAAAAGATGAAGGATCGCAAGTGATGTGTGATGCAACTTTGTGATCAGCGTCAAAAGGAACGTCAAACTGTCCGACGTGAATTTGTACGGCTGAACTTCCAGAAATGAATTGACTGAGAACTTTAGAACTCGGAGCTTCGCCCAATCGCAAGAAAGCTTGTGGCTGATGACTCTCACTAAAGGCCTGATGACGCAGGATCGAATCAAAATAGATAACTGCTTCGGGTATGCCCTGGCAACCCGAACGCGAATCAGCTAGCACTGGCCAACCCAAACGCTTTGCTAACTGAGAAACCTTCGCCGAGTCACCACATCCCTTGCCGGCCACGATGACTCCGGATTCGTGGCTTAACTGCGTCACGACGAGTTCATATTCGCTATTTGTAAGTAGCGGGCGACCTACAAATTGGGAAAGCTTCGCAGGATCTTGTGGCACTTCGACCGCTGTACCGACCAAAGGTTCGCGAAATGGCAGATTGATATGCGATGGGCCAGGGCGTAAACCAACCGTTGACGCAAAACTCTGACGCGCCAACGCTCTCCAAGAATTGCACGCTGATATATCTGCAACCCCTGGATCATGAAACCAGCGAACTGTGTCGCCGTACATTTTGGTTTGATCAATTGTTTGGGGCGCCCCAACGTCTTTCAGTTCAGGTGGACGGTCAGCAGTCACGACAAGCAGTGGCACGTGCGACAGGTCGGCTTCAATCACAGCGGCATAGAAGTGGGCGGCTGCCGTGCCAGAGGTACATAACAAAACAGCGGGCACTCCCGTAGCGAGCCCAACTCCGAGAGCAGCAAATGCAGCAGAGCGCTCATCATGGAAAACTTCAATCCTGATGTCGTCACGTTCCGCTAACGCCAATGCCAGTGGAGTCGAACGAGATCCCGGAGCGACAATCGCCAACTGAATCCCCTGCTGGATCCACTCGTCAACGAGAACGGTGCAAAAGGTCGCTTGAACATCATCAAAAGGACGCCCAGCGAGCCGTTCACGTAAAAGATTGCTCTCCACAACTCCTTACGCTACGAGCAAATACCTCAGACGTCCATCTAAGGTATGAACATGCAGATTGAAATCTGGTCCGACGTTGTATGTCCGTGGTGCTTTATCGGCAAGAGGAGATTCGAAGCCGCCCTAGAGAAGGTCACTTCCGGTCCAGATGCAATAAACCAGCCCTTCGAAATTGTGTATCGGGCTTATCAATTAGATCCGACCGCCCCGGCCAATTCATCGGCGCCCGTTCGTGAGGTGTACGCGAAAAAATTTGGTGGCGCAGATCGAGCAGACAAAATTATTGCCCAACTCACCGAAACAGCAGCGCTAGACGGAATTGAGTTTCGGATGGATATCGGACAACGATCAAACACGATCCTTGCGCATCGGTTGATGTGGTGGACCGGTGTCAATCACGACTACGAAGTTCAATCACGACTCAAAGAGAACCTGTTAAATGCTTACTTCACCAACGGGGTCAACGTCGGTGATTCAGAAGAACTGATTGCTATCGGAGTTCATACCATCCCTCACGATTCTGATGATCTAGAGTTCGCCGAGTTTTTACGTGCGTTCTTCGCGAGCGACGCCGGCAAAGGCGAAGTCGCCGAAGAATTGGCAACGGCGGTTTCGCACGGAATCACTGGTGTCCCTACCTACGTGATCAACGGACAATGGTCGATACCTGGTGCACAAGATTCTGAAACATTCGAGCGTGTCCTGCGCCGTACCGCCGAGCGAATGGGTACATGAATAGTTCAGAAAAACGAGCGTGGATCAGCATTCCTGGTTCGCTATTCGTTGAACGATCGGGTGATCGATCAACGAACAGTCAGGTACTGCTTCATGGCTTTACTCAAACTTCACGTTCGTGGGATCGATATATCGATCTATTACGACCTGAACAATCAATCCTTCGTGTCGACGCTCCAGGACACGCACACTCCACATCAGTGATAGCCGATTTACCGACGACCGCTTCGATGGTTGTTAAACAAAGTGGCCTCGCTGATTACATCGGTTATTCAATGGGGGCCCGTCTCGCTCTCCATATTGCTTTGCTACATCCCGAAAATGTTCGACGCCTCATTCTGGTAAGTGGCTCCCCGGGTTTACGCTCACCCGACGACAGGTCAGCACGAGTTCAGTCCGATGAAAAACTTGCGCTCGAAATCACTGAAATCGGCGTGGACAGGTTCGTTACAAAATGGTTGAGCTCCCCAATGTTTAAGGGTCTGATTTCAACACCTGCCGATATTCAAGATCGCCTGCGTAACACTTCAGAGGGTCTCGCTTCAAGTCTGCGTTTATGCGGAACAGGAACCCAGGATTCATTATGGGAACGGCTTCATGAACTCAAGATGCCAGTACTACTTGTCGTTGGCAGTGACGACGACAAATTCCGCCAGCTCGGCGACGAAATGAAAAGCAATATTGGTTCAAACGCTGAAATAACGGTGATCAATAACGCTGGACATTCCGTTCATCTCGAACAAACTCTCTGCTTTCAATCAGTTGTTAGCGAGTTCTTGAAATAATCAGCCTTGAGTGATCAAAAGAAGAAACAAAGCCACATCAAGAATTCCGATGATCACTGCCGCTTTGCTGAGGCCTTCACCCGTCAACATTCCTTGAGATGCCTGGATCTTTTTGCGGGCCTGTACGCCGAGAACAATGGCAGTTCCGCCGAAAACGATCGGCAACAAAAGAAGTCCAAGTAGCGAACACACCAACGCTACAAGTGCCCTGCTTTCGCGTTTTGGCGACAACTCATTGAACCCATTGCCCGAGTATTTGGGCATTTCCGGAGGAGGTAGAGAACTCATAGTCAAAAACTACCTTCCCACAAAGAAGGCGATCAGGGTTGAAAGACCAAAAACCATCTGAACTCTTCCTGTTAATCCAAGTACTGCTATCAATTCGCGTCCGATTGCGCCGCCTCGCACCATTTTTAAGGGTGCGATCGCTGGAAGGACGCACATCAATACGAGCAACGACCATGGATTTGAGACCGCTGCAAATACTCCACACGCCACCCCACCCCAAATCATGAATTGATAAAGAACTCGAGTTCGCTCATCGCCAAGTCGAACTGCCAACGTGCGCTTACCCACCAAGCGATCGGTCGGAATATCGCGCAGATTGTTAATCACCAGCAAGGCACAAGCAAGCAATCCGACCCCAACACCTTGTAGCCACGCCATTGAGGGAATTCTCTCCAAAATGACATAGGTCGTTCCGACTGTTGCCACGAGTCCAAAGAAGACAAAAACGAAAAACTCCCCGAGACCGATATAGCCATAAGGGTTCTTGCCGCCGGTGTAAAACCATCCCGCCAACAATGCCGCGACACCAACTGGGAGTACAAACAACGAAGTCATGATCGCCAAAACCAACCCGATGCATGCTGCCAAACCGAAAGTGAGAAACGCTGCACGCTTCACCGAACGCGATGTGGCCATTCCAGATGCAACCAATCGTGCAGGGCCGACCCGAACTTCATCAGTTCCTCGAACACCATCGCTGTAATCGTTGGCGAAATTCACTCCGATCTGCAAAAGTAAGCTGACTGCAAGAGCCAAAAGCGCACGCCACCATTGAGTTCCAGACAATCCAATGCAAACAGCAGCTCCAACAACAACCGGAACTACGGCCGCTGGCAATGTGCGGGGTCGAGCGCCAAGGATCCATTTCTTCACATGGGCAACGCTACTCGCTTGCACTAGGTTGATCTTGGGAAAGGACTTCCAATATGAACGAACAACTATGGCGAAAAGGACCTCAAAAGCTGGCTTCGTTGATTTCACGGGGCGAAGTCTCTAGTCGCGAGGTCGTCCAAGCCCACATCGATCGCATCGACGAGGTGAACCCTCACCTCAACGCCATCGTTCGTCGCATGGATCAGACAGCATTAGAGGCTGCTGATCGAGCAGATCAACATCGCCGTGACGGAATGCATCTCGGACCTTTACATGGTGTTCCGTTCACAATTAAGGAAAACATCGATGTAGCCGGAACGCCCACTACACAATCAGTAACTGCTTTAGCAGACGCATTCTCCCAATCAGATGCACCCGTCGTCGAACGCATGAAAAACGCTGGCGCTATTCCATTAGCTCGAACCAACCTTCCCGACATGGGTCTACGCATTCATACCGATTCGTCGTTACACGGGCTCACAAAAAATCCATGGAATCCTGAACGAACAACTGGTGGATCGAGCGGAGGTGAGGCATCGGCGTTGGCCTCTGGAATGTCTCCAATAGGACTCGGCAATGACATCGGAGGATCCCTTCGCAACCCGGCACATTGTTGCGGAGTTGCGTCAATCAAACCGACCGTTGGCGTTATCCCATTCGCTACCGAAATTCCACCTACGGCACTCGGACTCGGTTCACAATTGATGTTGGTCCAAGGAGTTCTGGCACGTCGTGTTGCTGACGTACGTCTGGGTTTTGACATCGTGCGCGGTGCACACCACCGTGATCCGTTTTCTTACACCTCCACGCTCAATGAACTTGCCAAAGATCGGCCTTTACGAATCGCTGTGATGGCCGAAGCTCCGGGCGGCAGAACAGACGCGGGAATCGCTTCAGTCGTACGAAGTTCTGCCAACTACCTCGAATCCTTGGGGCACATCATTGAAGAGGTCGTTCCCCCTCGATTTGAAGAAGCCGTCAAAATGTGGGGCGCATTACTCAATTATGAATTGTCACCGCTTCAGCCCTTGCTCGAAGCGGTGATGGGCGATGGGGCTCGTCAATTTTTGGAGTTCGGACGTGAAAGTTTCACTACTTACTCACCAGAACAAATGATTTTCATGCATGCTTCACGTTATGAAATTGCGATGGAGTGGGCGGCGTGGTTCCAAACTTATGACGTCATGCTGAGTCCAACGTGGAGTCTGCCCGCTTTCACCCACGGATTTGATGTCGCAGGTTCGCAAGAAGCGCGCGAAGTGCTCGAGACATTCAGAACGGTGCTACCGCAGAATTTTCTCGGAAGCCCTGCAGTAGTCGTCCCCGCTGGCATCGCTGAAGGCCTGCCCGTTGGAGTTCAGGTAAGTGCTTGGAGAAATGACGACTTAAAGTGTTTGGCAGTAGCCGAGATCATTGACTCAGCGATGGGAATTTCCACTCCCATTGAACCGATTTACTGAAGTTCCCCGTTAGGAATTTATGAATTCGCTCATTGCTCTTGATCTTGCACCTGGTCAGAAGTTCGTTGATGAATTATCTCGGGCATGGGATGCAGGCGATGCAGTTCTTCCGATCGATCAGCGATTACCTGATGAAGCAAAAAGACGCCTCATCGAACAGTTCAAACCAACTCACATCATCACAACCGATGATCAACATCAGTTGCCAGGTGGCATCAATGTTGAGCCAGGAGATGCCCTTGTCATCGCAACAAGTGGGTCAACCGGAGTTCCAAAAGGTGTCATTCTCACTCATGAATCGGTGTTTGCATCGGCACAGGCAAGTTCTCACGCTCTAGATGTTCAGTTCGATGATCACTGGTATTCATGTCTTCCACTTGCTCATATTGGGGGGCTCAGTGTGGTGACCCGTTCACTACTAATGGGCACCCAACTCACGGTCGCTCCAAGATTTGATGCGGATGAAATTCGAACAGCGTCGCACCACTGCACATTGGTTTCTCTGGTTCCTACCGCATTACTTAGAATTGACCCTCGTATCTTCAGAGCGATCCTTCTCGGTGGAAGCAAACCTCCGATCAATCGCCCACGCAATGTCATCGCCACATACGGCATGACTGAGACAGGTTCGGGAGTTGTCTATGAAGGGCGTCCCCTATCTGGAGTCGAAATCAAAATAGAGGATGACGAAATCTTGGTTCGTTCGCCGATGAATATGCGTTGCTACCGCGACGGTTCAAGTTCAATTGACACTGACGGTTGGCTACACACCGGAGACATCGGCTCATTCGACGACAACGGGTTACTGCACGTCCAAGGTCGGCGGGGAGACGTCATTGTTACAGGCTCCGAAAAGGTCTGGCCCGACAGTGTTGAAAACGCCCTCAGTTCGATGTTTGAGATTGGTCAATATGCAGTGATCGGGCTCTCAGATCCTGAATGGGGAGAGCGAGTTGTCCTAGCAACAACCCAGCACAATTGTTCACTCGAAAAAGTACGAGAGCTGATACTTCAAACCTTGCCGAATTATTGTGTACCCAAAGAGATCTACGTCGTTGATTCCATTCCTCAAACAGCGTTAGGTAAAGTTCGTCGATCGGAAATACGCGCCCTGTTATCCGCTGATAACTAAAAACTTAAGACGCAGTACATTTCGTGTATGGGAAATCTCACAGGAAAAGTCGCCTTAGTTACTGGTGCAGCCTCTGGTATCGGTCGGGCGATTACGGAACGCTTTATTGCCGACGGAGCACAAGTTGTTGCGGGAGACATTAGTCAAGATGGTTTAGATCTACTGCGTGCAGAATTTGGTGTTGCCGTCAGCACTTGCTTGTGCGATGTCACCCAGGAAGAAGATGTAGCCAACCTCGCCGCTTTCGGAATATCGTCCTTTGGCCACATCGATATTGTCGTCGCCAATGCCGGAGCCGGAACGTACGGGCTGATTACCGAACTCCCTCTTTCAGAATGGAAACGAATCATTGATCTGTGTTTAACCGGAGTGTTCCTCACTCTGAAACACGGGGGCGCTGTCATCAGCGATGGCGGTTCAATCATCAACATCGCATCCTTAAATGCAATCCAACCTTCGCAAGGAATGTCGGCTTACTGTGCGGCAAAGGCTGGGGTCTCGATGCTTACTCAAGTTGCGGCCATGGAGTTCGGGCCCCGCGGAGTCAGGGTCAACACAATTGCTCCTGGTCTTGTTGAAACCAATGCGACAAGTGGAATGTTTTCGGTTCCAGTCGTGATCGAAGAGTTCATTGAAAACGCAACTCTCTCGCGATTCGCTCAACCGCAAGAAATTGCTTCAGTCGCGGCATTTTTGGCTTCTGATGAATCGTCCTATATGAGCGCATCATTTATTTCAGTTGACGGCGGCGGTAACACCGGCCGTTATCCCAACTTGCCTAAAGCTTTTGGCCAAATATAGAAACTCAATTAATCAGAATGTGTTTCAGTTCCACTGATCAATGAAATACGAACGGTTCGAATTCTGCGACCATGAACAGCCACTACGGTGAATCGCCAACCGTCAAAATCAATGGCTTCGCCAACCACTGGAACATGTTCAAGAGTTCCGAAAACGAATCCTCCAACGCTGTCCCATTCTTCATCGGGAATATTGATATCTAGTTCTTCATTGACATCTGAAACGCTTGTTGAACCATCTACTAGGTACTGACCGTCTGCAAGATGCTCAATATCCTCTTCGTGCTTGTCATACTCGTCAACAATCTCTCCGACGAGTTCTTCAAGACAGTCTTCAAGGGTGATGAGACCAGCGATACTGCCGTACTCATCAGCGACAACCGCTAAGTGGAATTTCTTCTCTTGCATTTCACGCATTAAGCGGTTCACTGGCTTGTTCTCTGGGATGACAGTCACGCCACGCATATGAGCAGTCACTATCTCAGAACCATGACCACTTCTTTCTTGGCGAATGAGATCCTTGATAAATGTGATTCCGACTACATCGTCATCATCATTCAAAATGGGGAGGCGCGAAAATCCGTGTTCAATGGCCACATCGATTGCTTGCGTCAACGAATAAGTCTGCGGAATCGTC
>JBIKYT010000080.1:0-8016 GCA_044355095.1 Ilumatobacteraceae bacterium | reverse complement strand
TCGAGCATTTCGTCTCTCGCTCTCTCTTCGTTCCGTCGCGTACCGTTGATTACTTACAGGTTGATCGTGCACTCACCGTCAGCGACGGCTAGCTGCACGATCCTTGTCGTCCTGGTCGCTACCTTTTTCGGGGCGACTGATGTCAATTCCTAGACCCTTGATGGCGCTATCGATTTCTTCATCGATTTCTTTCATCTCGATCTCGTTACCGTCAGCGGCGAGAACTTCAACGTTCAAGCACAACGCCTGCATTTCCTTCATGAGAACCTTGAAGCTCTCAGGAATGCCGGGTTCGGGGATGTTCTCGCCCTTCACGATGGCTTCGTAGACCTTGACACGACCAAGCACGTCGTCGGACTTAATGGTGAGCAACTCTTGCAAGCAATAAGCCGCACCGTAGGCCTCGAGAGCCCACACTTCCATTTCGCCGAAGCGCTGTCCACCGAACTGGGCCTTACCACCAAGCGGTTGCTGAGTGATCATGCTGTACGGTCCGGTTGAACGGGCGTGGATCTTGTCGTCGACCATGTGCGACAACTTCAAGATGTACATGTAGCCAACAGTGATGTCATTGTCGTAAGCGTCACCGGTGCGACCGTTGAACAATGTGGTCTTACCGGTCGACTTGATCATCGGCTTGTCGAAGTGTGCAGACTCTGGGTTGAGGTGCGCAAAGATTTCAACGATGGTCGGTTGATCGAGTGACTGATCGACTTCGTCCCAGTGGGCGCCGTCGAACACAGGTGTGGCGATCATGGTTGAAGGCGTGGTACCCGCGTGAGTCTTCGACTCGGTTCCACGAATTGGTTCAGTACCAACTGACGGGAACGCAGTGTCGCCACGTGAGAAACCTTGCCAACCCCAACGAGCGGCATAACCAAGGTGGGCTTCAAGAACCTGACCGACGTTCATTCGGCTCGGAACACCAAGTGGGTTCAAGATGATGTCAACCGGAGTACCGTCTGCCATGTAGGGCATGTCGGCTTGCGGAAGAATCTTCGAGATAACACCCTTGTTACCGTGACGTCCGGCCAACTTGTCGCCCACGCTGATCTTGCGCTTTTGAGCAACGAGAACCTTGACCATCTGGTTCACACCAGGAGCAAGTTCGCCACCTTCGTTGCGGTCGAGCATGCTGACGTGAATGACCTTGCCACTTTCACCGTGAGGAACCTTGAGTGAGGTGTCGCGAACTTCGCGGGCCTTCTCACCGAAGATGGCACGGAGCAAACGCTCTTCTGGTGTGAGTTCGGTTTCACCCTTAGGAGTGACTTTGCCGACCAACACATCGCCAGGACCAACTTCAGCACCGACGCGAATAACACCGCGCTCGTCGAGGTCACGCAAAATGTCATCAGACAAGTTCGGGATGTCGCGAGTGATTTCTTCGGGTCCGAGCTTGGTGTCACGAGCGTCAACTGTGTACTCGTGAATGTGAATTGATGTCAACACATCGTCACGAACCAAACGGTCGGACAAGATGATGGCGTCTTCGAAGTTGTAACCCTCCCAAGGCATGAAGGCCACGAGCAAGTTCTTACCAAGTGCAAGTTCACCATTGTCGGTACTGGGACCGTCAGCGATGAGATCGCCCTTCTTCAACTGCTGTCCTTCAAGAACGCGTGGAATCTGGTTGACACACGTGTTGTGGTTTGAACGACGGAACTTGAGCAAGTTATAAACGCGCTTGCCGGTTGTCTTGTACTGAACCGTGATCTGTGAACCAGAGACTTCGGTGACTTCACCGTCGTCGGTTGCCAAGATGAGATCGGCACCATCTGACGCAGCCTTGCGCTCCATGCCGGTACCGACATAAGGAGCTTCAGTACGCACCAACGGAACAGCCTGACGTTGCATGTTCGCACCCATGAGGGCGCGGTTGGCGTCGTCGTGCTCGAGGAACGGAATAAGTGCGGTCGCAACAGAAACAATCTGCTTCGGTGACACGTCAATGAGTTGCACTTCTGATGGCGGAACCATCTTGATGTCGGTGGTTGCACCGAAGAAGCTTTCGGCTTCAAGCATGCGCTTCAAGTCGGCGAGGCTGGCAGCCTGCGGCGACTGACGCACCAAAATCTTGGCGTCGCGGAAAGTTCCGTCGGGATTCAGAGCAGTGTTGGCCTGAGCAACAACGTACTTCTCTTCTTCGTCGGCGGGCATGTACTCGAACTTCTTCGTGACTTTGCCGTTTTCAACTTTGAGGTATGGCGTTTCGATGAAACCAAAGCTGTTGATTCGTGCGTAGTTACTGAGTGCACCAATGAGTCCAATGTTTGGACCTTCTGGAGTTTCAATTGGGCACATACGGCCGTAGTGAGAAAAGTGAACGTCGCGGACTTCGAAGCCAGCGCGCTCACGGCTGAGTCCACCCGGTCCGAGTGCCGACAAACGACGACGGTGGGTGATACCCGACAATGGGTTCACTTGGTCCATCAACTGCGACAACTGGCTCGTTCCGAAGAACTCTTTGATCGCTGCTGACACGGGACGAATGTTCACCAAGGTGACTGGCGTGATTGATTCGGGATCTTGTGTGGTCATGCGTTCACGAACAACGCGCTCCATACGTGACAAACCAATACGAACCTGGTTCTGGATCAATTCACCAACCGAGCGAATACGACGGTTTGCAAAGTGGTCCTGGTCGTCAAGGCGGTAGCCCGGTGTCTGCGACACGAGGTGCAACATGTACGACACTGCAGCGAGAACTTCGTTCGGACGCAAAACATTGCCGTCTTCAGGATCGCTTTCGATGGGGCGCTTGTTCGGATCGTCAAGTTGAACCTTGAAGTATTCACCGTGCTTGCGAGTTCCCTTGCCGAAGAATTCATCGAGCTTGGCGAGTTCTTCACCAAGCTTGCGGTCGATCTTGTAACGACCGACGCGTGACAAGTCGTAACGCTTCGAATCGAAGAAGGCATTCTTGAAATAGGCACGAGCTGATTCAAGTGACGGCGGCTCACCGGGGCGAGCGCGCTTGTAAATTTCAACGAGTGCTTCGTCTTGGGTCGGCGCGATATCGCGCTCTTTGTCCCACTGATCAGCGAGCAGCGGTGTGACACCATCTTGCTCTTTGAAGTGCTCAACGAACTTGTCGATGAAGCCGGGGAAGTTGGCTTCGTCATAACCAATGGCACGAAGCAACGTGAAGATGCCCATACGGCGCTTACGAGCCACGCGGGTACCAGCAGTGACGTACTTGCCAGGCTTGTGCTCAACGTCGAACTCGAGCCATTCACCACGCTGAGGGTGAACAGTGCCCTTCACCAACTGGTGCTTCGACAAGTTACGCAGACGGTAACGCTCACCAGCTTCAAAGATGACGCCGGGGCTACGAACAAGCTGCGACACCACGACGCGCTCAGTTCCGTTCACAATGAAGGTTCCCTTTTCGGTCATCATCGGGAAGTCGCCCATGAACACCAACTGCTCGCGCAATTCGCCAGTGCTGCGATTGCTGAAGCGAGCGCGCACCAAGATTGAACGCTGGTAGGTGTGGCCCTTTTCGCGGCACTCTTCAACCGTGAACTTGGGTTCGGGGAACAAGTCCTCGTCGTTCGGGTCGTACTCGAGCTCAAGGCTCAAGTTGCCATGGAAGTCTTCGATGGGTGAGATGTCTTTAAACGTCTCGGCCAAACCCTCTTGAAGGAAGTTGGCAAAACTGACCTTCTGAATGTCGAGGAGATTTGGCATCTCGACGACTTCTGGAAGGCTCCCGAAGGAAAAACGCTCGCTGCTCTTGCTTTTGCTGGCCAAGGTGACTCCTAGTGGCTGAGGTGTTGCGAAAGTGGGACTGAATAACTAACTAAATAACGACTAACTGACTAAATAAACCTTGATTGATATGGGGGAATACGAAATAGCGCGTCGAACCGAATTTGGGGAACGAAAAGGACAGAGGCGACACACGGCAACAGACGAGACTACCGCTCTAGGGCGACAGTTATCAACCGCCGGCGACAAAAGAGTCGGGCAGTTCTTCCGAAACGGTGTGACCCGTTCGGGGATGGCGTAACGGTAAGCCGATCTCGGGGGTCAGGTCAAGCACCCTCGGGCAAGATTTTGGGGAAATTCGAAAATTCTTGGCCCAAGACGCGACAGACCCGCAGCCTCACCCAGTCTGAACTGGGGAAACTGCGGGTCAATCAGTAGTTAATGCGAAAACCGGCTCAGCCGGCCATCATCACTTGACGTCGACTGAAGCGCCAGCTTCGACCAACTTGGCCTTGGCCTTCTCGGCGTCGTCCTTGCTGACCTTCTCGAGGACGGGCTTGGGTGCGGCGTCAACGAGGTCTTTTGCTTCCTTGAGACCGAGGTTGGTGAGCTCGCGCACAACCTTGATGACCTGGATCTTCTGGGCGCCGGCATCGGTCAAGACGACGTCGAATTCGTCCTGCTCTTCAGCGGCGGCTGCCGGAGCAGCTCCACCACCGGCAACAGCAACGGCCACGGGGGCAGCAGCGGTGACGCCGAACTTCTCTTCAAAAGCGTCAAGCAGTTCCTTGAGCTCGATAACGGTGAGGGCGGCAATGCCGTCCAGGATCTCTGTTTTGCTGAGAGCCATGATGTTTTCTCCTATTTTTGGTTCAGATTTTTGGTTCAAAATTTACTGAAATGAATGGTTTTTACGGTTTTTTACAAACTGCTGATTAGGCAGCTTTTTGATCGAGCAATGCCTTGAGGCCATAGGCCATATTGCGCGGCAGTGCTTGCAGTAGACCTGCGGTTTTGACGAGCGGGGCCTGTAGGGCTCCAGCGAACTGGGCCAGCAAAACTTCGCGCGGCGGTAGATCGGCCAAGGCTTCGACATCTTTTGCGGACAGCAATGCGCTGCCCAAAGTGCCACCCTTGATCACGAGTAACGGATTGGTCTTGGCGAATTCGCGTAACACCTTGGCGGTGGCTGCGGCATCTCCATGAACAAAAGTCAATGAGCTCGGACCGACGAGTAGGTCAGATAAAACTGCCTTTCCGGTCGCAACAGCAGCAATACGGGCCAAGGTGTTTTTGTACACCTTGTGCTCGGCACTGACGCCACGAAGCGCGGTTCGAAGGTTTGCGAGTTGGCCGACGGTCATACCGCGGTATTCAGTAATGAATACAACTTCTGAGCCTGCCAACTTTTCAGTGATCTCACTGACGGTTGAAACTTTTTCTGGACGGGGGTTCTCCACGTGTTTTTCCTCCTTTCGCTACAACTCGGGGCTCGCAGATGCGAACACCACGAGGAGCGAAAGGCTCCGTGCAGTCTCCGCCTCGGTTGGCGAACTCGGAAGTTCTTTACTGACCTTTCGGTCGACCGACTGTCTCTGGCAAGCAATTACTTTTGAAAACTTGAACTAGGTGGGAGACGATATCGGTCAAAGACCGACTCGCCACCCACTTACATCACACCGTTTCGGGACGGAGACGGTTGAGGTCGACTTTGACGCCAGGCCCCATGGTCGATGAGACCGTGATCTTGCGCAGGTAACGACCCTTGGCCGATGCCGGCTTGGCACGCTGAATTTCGTCAAGCACGGCACGGAAGTTGGCTTCGATCTGCTCGACGGTGAAAGACACCTTGCCAAGCTGAACGTGCACGTTGCCGTAACGGTCGGTGCGGTATTCAACTTTTCCGCCCTTGAATTCGCCAACCGCTTTACCAACATCTTGGGTCACGGTTCCGGTCTTGGGGTTAGGCATGAGACCACGTGGTCCGAGCACTCGACCGATACGACCCACCAAAGGCATCATGTCGGGAGTAGCAATGGCCAAGTCGAAGTCGAAAATACCTTTTTCGATTTCGGCAGCGAGGTCGTCAGCACCAACGATGTCGGCGCCAGCCTTACGAGCTTCTTCGGCAGCTTCACCGGTTGCGAAAACTGCAACACGAATGTTCTTACCGGTACCTGATGGCAAAGCCACAGTTCCGCGCACGGCCTGCTCGGCCTTACGAGGATCGACGCCGAGACGCAACGCTATTTCGATGGTCTCATCGAACTTCGCAGTTGCCAACGTCTTCACCAAGCTGACTGCTTCAGTTGGTGTGAAGAGTGCATCGCGGTCGTAACGCTTCAATGCATCAGTGAATTTCTTTCCGGACATGATTGTCTCCCTCTCCTTCGCTATTCACACGAAGGTGTTATGCCGGCCAAGTGAGGTGTTCTTGGTCCAGGCGTTGGTTTGTTATACAACTAAAAATGTTTTGAACTAGATCACTTAACGACGAGGCCCATCGAGCGTGCAGTTCCACGAACCTGCTGCTTGGCAGCTTCGAGGTCGAACGCGTTGAGGTCGGGCATCTTGATCTTGGCGACTTCTTCGATGTCGGACTCAGTGACTGAACCAACAACGGCCTTACCAGGAGTCTGGCTGCCCTTGTCAAGTCCGGCCTTCTGACGCAACAACACGGGTGTTGGCGGTGTCTTCAAGATGAAGGTGAACGTACGATCTTCGAAAATCGAGATCTCGACGGGAATGATGGTGCCGACTTGGCTTTCAGTGGCAGCGTTGTACGCCTTCACGAAGTCCATGATGGCGACGCCATGCGGTCCGAGCGCGGTACCAACCGGCGGAGCCGGTGTGGCCTTACCGGCCGGAATCTGGATCTTGACGATCGCGGTGAGTTTCTTCTTCGCCATGGGGCGTTTCCCTTCGTAGAACGACTTGTATTTAACCTTGCAAAAAACTGTTAGAGCTTGGCGACCTGGCTGAAGTCCATCTCGACCATGGTTTCACGTCCAAAGATATTGACTAAAACCTTCAACTTCATGTGGTCGGCATTGATTTCTGCCACTTGACCCGAGAAATCTGCGAACGGGCCCTCTTTCACGCGGACACTTTCGCCAACTTCGTATTCCATCTTGGGCTTGCGACGGTTGGCGGTCTCTTGACCGTCACCCTTCGCAGACAAGAAGGTTTCGACTTCTTTGCGGGACAAAGGTGTGGGCTTTTGACCCTTTTGGCTTTGACCAACGAAGCCCGTGATACCAGGAGTATTACGAATGCAGTACCAGCTCTCGTCGTCCATGATGCAACGCACGAGGATGTAGCCGGGGAAAACTTTCTTTTGTACGGTCTGCTTGCGACCGTTCTTGAACTCAACAACGTCTTCCATCGGGATGACGGTTTCGTAAATGCGATCTTCGATATTCAGCGACTGAATACGCGCTTCAAGGTTGGCCTTGACTTTCTTTTCGTAGCCAGCCTGAGTGTGCACAACAAACCACTGTCCGGGACGACGCCACGGGTTGGTCACAGGAGCAGCATCTTCATCAGCGAGGATGTCATCGGGCTCGGTGAGGTCGATGATCTGTGGTTCGTCAGCAACATCGACTGTTACTTCGTCTGTTACTTCATCATGGATGTCGTTCATGTTCATCTCGTCGTTCATCAGCTCTTGTACAGCCAGTCTGTGATGAAACCGACGGCAGTGTCAGTCACACCAATAATCGTGGTAAAGATGACGACTGTCACCAACACCACGATGGAGTAGCGGCGAACTTCTGGCCACTTCGGCCACGCCACTTTGTTCATTTCTTCGCGAACTTCACGCAAGTACTGCGCCGGAGATGTACGTTCGTCGCGAGCCTTAGGCGCGCGAGCTTGACGCGCAGGGTTGCCCTGCTCGTCGAGTGCACCCATTTTCTTGAGTGTGCGCTTTTGTTCTCGGTTTAGATCCGCTGTCATGGCGAGTTCTCGGTTTCTTGAATGTCTATAAAGGTTGATGCGCAAGTTGTCGGCGCTGAGCAGGGCAGGAGGGATTCGAACCCCCGACCGTCGGTTTTGGAGACCGATGCTCTACCAGCTGAGCTACTGCCCTCAGACGCCAGTAGTGCTAGCGCGTCTCCTTGTGACTGGTGTGTTTGCGATCATGGCTGCAGTACTTGCTCATTTCGAGCCGTTCACGGTCATTGATCTTGCTCTTGATGGTGATGTAGTTCCGTCGCTTGCACTCGGTGCATTCGAGGGTGATCTTCACCCGCTTATCGTTTCTGGGCACGTCTGTCTCCGGTCAGTCTGTAATTCGTTCGT
>JBIKYT010000079.1:0-8086 GCA_044355095.1 Ilumatobacteraceae bacterium | reverse complement strand
CACCGTTGAAGAAAACTTCGTTTTCAATGGTGCGACCGGTGCCCTTGAAGTAGGTCTCGGCGAACTCGGGCGGATACTTCGTGGTGTCCTTGAAGTTCTCTTCCCAACCCAAGCGACTTGCACGTAGGAACTTCACAATTTCGGCGCGATTGTTCTTGAGCGCATCTTTGGTCACAACTACGGTGTCATTGAAGATGGTGAAACCAAAGTCGTACAACAAGAACGACGTTGCTTCTTCACCAGCTTGCTCAATGGTGTACGGGACGTTGGTTGCGAAGTCGATCGATGCATCAATTTCGCCCTTCACCAAAGGTGTTGGGTCGTAGGCATACGGAACGATGTTGACATCGCCCTTGTCAATACCACTGAGCTTCAGCATCGCTTCAACTGACAAAGTGTTTGAAGCAGGAACAGCCAAGGTCTTACCAACCAAATCGGCAGGCGAATTGATTGGATTCTTCTTGAGACTGATGACACCAATCGGATTCTTTTGGTACTGAGCACCAACAATCACGAACGGTGCACCGTCGTTCACGATGGCATTGATTGTGCTGTCCGGAGTGGTGAGCGCTAGTGGCGAGACACCCGAAAGCAATGAGCTTTCTGGGATGACATCGGGTCCACCAGATAGGTAGTTGAGTTCCATGCCCTCTTTGGCGTAGTAGCCGTTGGTCATGGCAATGAAGTAGCCCATGAACTCAGCGTCGTTCACCCATGCGGCCTGCATGGTGAACTTGCTCGTCTCACCAGAGCCGGAATCGGATGAACTGCTGTCTTCGCCTCCGCACGCTGCGAGGAAAGCAGGCAAGCCCGCCAAACCAACACCAGCTACGGATGCTCTAATCAACATCTGACGTCGTGAAATCGGATTCATTATTGACCTTTCTTGTGGTTGTTATGTGGGTTAGGTAACTGTTGAAGAACCAAGCGCAGAGTTACATCGGCCCCAGATTTTGGATTGCACGCAGTTCGGCGACAATCCCAAGTTGTTCAAATTCGGTACCAGGAACTAGTTCCCAAAACACGCGTCCACGCTGACGTGAGTTCTGATCTATGTGTATTGCTTGAGTGGGAGTAACCACCCAATCGACAACGACGTCATGCTTCTCTGCGGGCATCACTTCGTTGACGAACTGACAGTCGTGCACAACATCGGCAACAACTGAGGAACTATCGGTGAGCCCAAGTTCTGAAAGAACTGCCCACTCAAAATCAAAATAGCCGTGACCTTTACCGAAGCGCACACCGTTGTTACTTACAGCACTTCCGCCGGTCACGAGTAACGAAAACTTGTTTCCCTTTTGTAATTCGGTTAACGGCATTGCGACTGCATAACGATCAAAACCATCAAGAGTTGCCGCGTAACGGTGATCGCTCGCTGGAATCGTTGCGGGATCAAGACGATAGAAGCCGCGCACAATTCCGTACGTGGTCATCACAAAGGGAATTCCGCGTTGAATGAGTTTGTAACGCAAATCTTCAAGGCAATTATCCGGAGTGATGAAAACCTGACGATCGCCACGATGTGTCAACGCGTCGAGTTCTAAAACTCGATCTGAACACTTTTCACTACCGACGAAGTCACAGATAAAACTTGAGAAGTCCCAATGAAAACGCGAATCGGGTCGCGCTACCTTGGCCAACTCGGCCCAGATCTGCTCGCGATATTGATCAGTTGACAATTGGCCACTCACTTGATTCTCCTCAACTTTGAGGGAGCAGCTGCTTGCGGCTCCCACACATCAATTTCTTGGTTATTCGTGCAAATGAGATCAAGCAAACAATCAGGTTCGGCTTCAACCATTTCGTCGACCACTTGACAGTCATGCACAACTGCAAAAACCAAAGCATTCGCTGCCAACACGCCAAGCTGTTTCATCATCATCCACTCAAGAGCGAGATAACGCTGGCCACCACCGATATGCCGGCCATCGGTTGTCACAGCAGTTGCACCAGTGACCACCAAATCAATAGTTCCTGCTTGACGTAGATCAGCTGGTCCGAGTCGCTTGCCGAATCGTTCCATGCCGTCGAGCGTTGCGGCCAAAGCATGATCGGTCTTTTGGATCTTTGCACCGTCCAAGAAGATAAATCCGCGACGCAGCCCGTACGTCGGAACAAGAATTTTCTTTCCGGCTTCAAGGGCCGCAAGTCGTAGGAGTTCGATGCTGTTGTCGGGAGCGCAGAAAACGACATCTGCATTTTTCCATTCGGCCCGCTTCATCACTCTCTTGTGCGCAAGGTTTGATCCAGCGAAATCGGGAACGTACTGGCTGAGATCAAGATCAAAACGCGAGTCGGGGCGAGCAACTTCAGATAACCGTTGCCATACGACTCGTCGTACGCGTTCTTCTTGAACAACGAATGTTCCACGCCCTTGTTCGGCGCTTAACAATCCGTCGCGAACTAACTCTTCAATTGCTCGACGAAGTGTCCCGCGACTGACGCCAAAGAGCTCCATCAGATTGGGTTCGGTTGGCAGTGGAGTCGAGTCTGAAAGTTCTCGGGCCAAAATCACTTGCGTCAGTCGGTCACGGACCTGCTCGTAGAGGGGCGCGTCGGAAGCCAGGTCAGACTCGGTCTGTCGAGCGGTGGTCTCCCTCTTGGCCATGTGCGAACTATAGACACAATTCGTCTAGACGAATGTTTCCAAAGTGTGACGATCCGGTATTTAGTCAAAAAGTAAAGCCCGGTGCTGATCTGAGACGTCAGCTTTTAGAGGGCGACGGGGACTTGTTTCCACTGGTTGACGTCAATTAACCCGTGGTCAGTGATGCGTAGATCGGGAATGACCGAGAGTCCCAGGAACGACAGCAACATAAACGGGGCGTCGATCGCAATGCCGAAATCGCGGGCCGTTTGCTCCATGAGTTCGATCTGATCGGCCACCACATCAAGAGGTTGGTCGCTCATGAGCCCGGCAATCGGCAACGGAACCTCGGCCAAAATCTTGCCCTCGTGCACGAGCACTTGTCCGCCACCAATCTTTGCCAGGTGTGCAACTGCAATCGCCATGTCTACGGGCCCGCTTTCGTCGCGAGCACCAATCACCATCACGTTGTGAGCGTCGTGACACACCGTTGATGCAATCGCGCCGCGCGTCAAACCAAAGTTGGCCACGTAGCCAAGACCAATGCGGCCGGTTTTCTTGTGGCGTTCAAGAACTGCGATACGCGCGATGTCGTTATTCGGGTCGTTGATATCAAGTTCAAGCGCAGTTGTGCGCACAGTTCCTTGAGTCACACCAATGACTCGAGCCATTCCATCGGCGGGTGCATCAACAGTTAACTCAGCGGCGGTCGGATTGTGATGTAAGTGCACGCGATTACGCAATGACGCGGGTGCAGGTGTTGCGGGCACTGCGCCATCGAGGATGTATCCATGGCGTGCCACCAACTTGCCCGCTTGATACACAGCAGCAGGTCGGTATTCCTTCATTGAATCAAAGACCAAGACATCGGCTTGATATCCAGGCCCCAGTTGACCGAGATGGAAGAAGTTGTGAAATTGCGCCGGCAGATACGAAGCCATGATGAGCGCTTCAATCTCGTCGCAACCAGCTTCAACTGCAAGGCTCACACAGTGATTGATATGGCCAATCGTGCGAATCTGGTGTGGCTCACGATCGTCGGTGCACATCGCGGTGCGCGTGACACCCGTGCGTAAAACAGTTGGCAACAACTCAACGAGGTCTTTGCACGCCGATCCGTAGCGTAGAAAGACCCACATACCTTTTTGACGCTTTTCGTGAGCTTCATCAAGTGCGAAACATTCGTGATCAGATTCAACGCCGGCCGCCAAGTACGCATCGAGTTGCGGACCACGCAAACCAGGTGCATGACCATCAACACTTCGCCAGCCAGCAGCCGCAATGATTTCGCGGAATGTTGGGTCGCCGTTGATCACTGCGGGATAGTTCATGACTTCGCCAATTCCAATGGCTTTGAATTCTGAAATCAGATGTCGAATGTCTGCTGGTGAAAATGCTGCACCAGGACTTTCAAAACTTGAGGCCGGGACGCAACTTGAAGCGGCAAGGCCAAAAGTAAACGGCATCTTTTCGGCGGCTTCAGCGACTGCACCGACACCTTCGAGTCCGGCAACGTTGGCGATTTCGTGCGGATCACACGCAACTGCAGTTGTTCCACATGGCAAGGCTCCACGAACGAACTCATCAACCCATAACTTGGTTGATTCAAGGTGCATATGGGCATCAACAAAGCCGGCGACTAATGCCGCGCCACCAACATCAACAGTTTCTTTGGCTTCGCGTTTGCCCCATCCGGCCACAACGCCATCGGCAATTGCGAGGTCGGTTGCAACCCATTCGCGGGTAATTGGAGAAAGAACGCGGCCACCAGTGATGAGCAAATCAGCAGGCTCATCACCACGGGCTACGGCAAGGGCTCGAAGTGAGGCGGGGGGTCGTGACATGGCGAGAGTGTAGACACAAATTTGGGGTCAGCGCAGACTAGGGGCACACACACGGCATATTTCACAGTCGTGGCTTACTAGTCTGAGCCTTGATCATTGTGCTGCATGACCTCAAAAAACTCTGGAAAATCAAACGCTTTCGCGTTTTGCTGACGGCACGTACCTTGTCGAATATCGGCAACGGCATGTCGCCCATCGCCATGGCCTTTGGCGTTCTGGCACTTCCTGGCAGTAATGCGTCGTCACTGAGTTGGGTGACCGCCTCGCACATGGTGCCGATTGTTTTGTTCTTGTTATTGGGCGGAGTTGTGGCCGACCGTATGGGCCGAGCCCGAGTTGTTGGCGTCACTGACATCATCGGCGCATTCGTCGTCGCGACCAGCGGTGTTCTGTTTCTCACCGACCAGGCAACTGTTCCACTGCTGTGTGTCAATGCTTTTGTTTTCGGAATTCTGAATGCCATGTGGTGGCCTGCATTCGCCGGGCTTCTTCCGGAAGTCGTACCAAGTGGAAGTTTGCAAGCTGCTAACTCGATCGTGGGCCTCGGCGAAAACATCGGGTTCACACTAGGTGCGACCATGGGTGCGGCCATCGTGAGCACGGTTGGACCAGGATGGGCGATCATTGGTGACGGGTTCACGTTCTTGTTGGCCGGAATATTGATTTTGCAATTGCAAATGCCTACGGAAACTCAAACTGGAAAAACTGCAAGGCATCCAGCGATGATCTCACAGTTACGCCAAGGGTGGTCAGAGTTCTACTCACGTAAATGGATTGTCGTCATCGTCGTTTGTTTCGCTTTCATCAATATGTGCTTCGAAGGATTCTTAGGAGTACTTGCTCCGGTGCAAATGAAAGAAGCACTCGGCGGGGCGCGTGATTTGGGGTTAATGCTGTTTGCATTAGGAGCGGGAAATATTGGTGGCGTTATCGTTTTGCTGCGCATAAAACCCAAACATCCACTCATCATTGCGATGGGCGGAATGCCTCTGGTCGGCGTGTGGATGATCGGTGTAGCGGTGCCATTTCACATTGTGATTTTGATGATCTTGGCTTTCCTCTCTGGAATCGCAATGGACATGTTTTTTGTGTTGTGGATGACGATGTTCCAAACGCACGTGCCCGAAGAAGCGTTGTCACGAGTAAGTGCGTATGACGCGCTTGGTTCGACAGTTTTTGCACCGCTTGGATTGTTCTTAGCTGGGCCGATTTCTTTGTGGATCGGCACGAGCGAGACTTTGTATATCGCTGGAGTGATTGCGATCGTGATGGCAGGAGCGGCGCTGTTCAACAAAGATGTGCGACGGCTTGAACGCGTGAGCGATTCAGTCGCTGTTGATTAGCTTCTTGTTGTGATTCTCGCGAGATGCTCGTCGCTGGCTCGTAGTTGACTCACCGACGTCGCCCACATACCTGAGAGTTTTTACGGGTCGGCGGCGTGGGCTCAATCGACGTTCGTCACCCACGACCAGCTGCGCATCCCGCAACACTTCATCAACACCATTTCCCTGCGGTTGATTACTTGCTAACGGATTGTTAGTTCTCTGGTTTCGGAATCGAGTCGCAGTTTCCATCCGCCTTCGTGGGCGGCGTGGTGGTGCCTTGAGCAAAGTGGAATCATGTTGTTTAGATCGGTCGCACCACCATTTTCCCAGTATTCAATGTGGTGCACGTTGCAGTGATCAAAGATGACTTCGCAATCAGGGATTGCACACGTTGGGTGTATTGCTTCGAGTGCTCGTCGTTGGTGAATGGTCGCTAATCGTTTTGATCGGCCCACATCAATCGGAACTGATCGTCCATCAAGAACAACTGGCAAGATTTCGGCTTCACAAGCCAACCGGCGCACCGTTTCAACGGGTAGATCGGCTCCGAGTGCGGTGCGGCAGGTGCCACCAGCGTGCAAACCATGCTGCAATGTCTCAAGATCAACGTGGACAACGATCTCAGCGCGAGCCGGGACGTCTGAAACTGTGTCGATGGCGCCATTGACCAGTGCGATTAGTGCTTGGGCTTGACGATGATCATTTGGTTCGATCCATGGCATCACGTCAACCGGGACTTCTTTGTCTCCCGAATGAAACATGTTCTCGACGAGGCGGCCGATCTTTGATTTTAAGATCGATGCGCTGATCGGGTCGAATTTTCCGCTCACCGACAAACAACCGTCGGCTTCGTTGCGCATCTTGAAGAACGTTTCTCGCTTTTGACGTTCAAATGTAGACAGGCCATCGTCGGTGACAACCGATTTCGCGGTCTCGGTGACCAAGTGGCTGAATTCGGAAGCAGTCATAGTGGTCGACGCTTCAACTAGCTCAGGTAAGTGAGCCATGAATGCTTCTCGTTCAGCACCAGCGATCTTGAGTCCACGACCCAAAGCGTCAACATGAGCCGCAGTCGTGTTGCCAGCGGCTAACACAGAGGCCATTGCTGGTGCGGCTTCAGTGACAAGGCCACGAGAAACGACCTCGCGAGCTTCACGCGATGTAAGACCACCATGAGCGACAAGTTCACGTTCGGGAATCACAAACGTCGGGGTGACCGGGTCGTGCATCAACGAAATCATGCGAGCGTTCGCTTCGAGCATTTGCGCATCAAGTTTGGCTTGACGCACCCGAAGATCGGACATGAAGGAACGTAATTCAGCGATGTTCATTTCGCTGATCACGACCTTTGTTGGTCCGCTCCACTCGAACAGAAACTTCAAAACAACCCCGATTTCATTGGTGATTCGTAACTTTTACTGCTACGAACGTATGTTCTAAAGATACAGGAAGGGTGTTGCAAAGTCAACGTAAAAAAGAAATTTCTTGTCTATTAATTCTTCGGATATTGGACGACGGCAATTTTTGGTTTTCTTCGTTTGTTCCAAATTATTGAACATGCAATCGTTCCAACAACCGCACCGATTGTCCCGATGATGATTCCGATCTGCGGCTGAACTGTGATTTCGAAAAACTCGCTTGAGTTCTCATCAGATAACGAAGTCAAATTGACGAAATCGTAAATATAGGTAGCAGCAGTGATCCCGATGCAAAGTATCGCAAAACCTAATTGGGTTTGGCCATTATTTTGCTTCGCGATGGCACGTTTCGAAGCGTAAATCAAAAACAGCGCAATGCCGGAACCGATTGCAGTGAGAATCCCATCACCGTCGGTCCCGTTAATCGTTATAAATAAGACTCTTGCCCAAGGCAAGAAGGAACCGATCAAAGCGACAAGAATCGAAATAATGGCGATGGTTTCAATTGACGTTCCCGTCTTCAGAACTTCCGAATTGACAACCCCTGGGCGACCTGCTGGCGGCGGCGGAATCAAAGTTTCATCGTCACCGTTACCTTGAAATTTCTGTTCATCAGTCATGCAGAGAACAATATGAACTTTCAAGTTCTCTCGGTCACATTCCTATACCGATAAGCACTATTTCTACATAACCAATTGTTCTTGGTTGACCCGATCTTCCAGGTGTGTGCAATTCTGGAGTCGCGTAAACCTCAATCTCTAGTGGCCTTTACTTGATCTAGTCCCCACTTCGCACCGGCACCACACAAACTCGCGGGTATCGCCGACAACATGAAACCGAAATAGTTGCGAGCACTCCCCTGCGAGCCAGTTCCAAAAATCCAATCAACGGCCGAAGTGGAGAACCATC
>JBIKYT010000029.1:0-26082 GCA_044355095.1 Ilumatobacteraceae bacterium | reverse complement strand
AAGGCCCGATGATGTCTCGTTATCAGCGGCCGGTGGGGTGGGAGCTGGGCCATATTGCGCGTAGAGAGTGACATTCTCGGTCGGTACGAATGTGTAGCCGGGAGGGAAAGAAACCCCGGTTCCATTAACCAAGGTGTTCCAGCCCAAAAATACTCCGGGAGATTTGGAGAGCGAACCTGTGTTGGCTGCAATCGTGATTTCGCCGGTCCCCGTCGACGAGGGGGGAACTGTTCCTGCAGTGCCTGTATTCGAGTTATAGGTAACTGTGTAGGTTGGTCGAGCAACGGCAGTCTCTGTAACACCGAGAGTTCGAGTTGGAGTACCAACAACGACGGTGAAGCCACATTTGCCGCCCGCCCCAATAACTCCATTTGCGTTTTGGCGACACCCAAATTCGGTGGTTATTGAACTAGTCGCGTCATAATCAACTTCGAGAATTCTGAGTTCGTCCGTGTTGCTACCTCCAGTTGTTGAACTGTGAAACCGATAGATGCCAGCGGTCGAACCAGATCGACTGAGTTGGGTGCCAGTTGCAAGTCGATATCGAGAGATGCCATAGAACGTCCCAAATTCGTGAGCATCAATGTCTGCGATTGACGCACGAATATTGCGCAGTACAACTGGAGTATCAGTTCCGTCTGCAAGAAAATCGATACGAAATTTTCCTGAAGCTTCTGCGCTGCCGCTTGGTTCGGTGTGCGCGGAAAGATGCTGGGTGTTGTCGTATTCGTCAAACGTGGAAAGTTCATTATTGACGTTGCCGCTTTGAGCGACGATTGTGACCCGTGCATCAATCACTGCACCGTCGATGGTTGCCACATTTTCGTATCGACGACTAAAACCGGGACTCAGATCCGAGCTTGCCCTGAAGAGATCGGCTTCTGGTTGAAAGGAGAGAGCCTGGAAGTTCAGATCAGATCCAATGGCCGCCGAGGCCGCATGGGGATGGATGGCGCCAATCCCGATGAATAGGAGAGTTGCGACAACTAGGAAACCGATGGCATAGGACGGTTTGTAAACTTTAGTTAGGTACACCCTATTAATGATAGACGATGAAATAAGTAGGTTAAGAATTTGCCTCGCGTCTCGAACCGTCTCGTTTATCTGATCGGCAGCAAGACGCCGAGTTGATGCACAACAACATGAAAGAAGAATGGTTCGGTCGCCATGTCTAGGCAGTGGGTTTAGAGCAACGCGAACTACGACTACACGGCTACCAAACGCATCAGGTCATCGTTGAGAATGGTCTCGTATCGGCACCGTTTATTTCACTAACAGTTTGGGGTTATTTCACTAACACCCCAGGTGTGGAGCTGGGGGGAATCGAACCCCCGTCCATCAGGCGATGAGCGTTCGTGATACGACCATTCCCGACACTGTTGCTTTGTGGCAACAGTGTCGGGTTCGTTGGGTTGATGCTGAAGTTTTTACCTGTGGAAGGTTTTCCAACAAGTCAATGGTCTGATTTATCCTTGCATCGTCCGCCTGCGACGGCTCATTGAGATCACCAATGCGCCGGCTACGAACACGAACAACCCCTGTACCAGTGTTGACGAGTCGTCGGACCCGGTAGCAGGGAGCGTCACTGTGCCAGAACCCGGAACAGTGACGGGAGCGACGGTCGTGGTCGGTTGGGACGTGGTTGGGGACGTGGTTGGGGACGTGGTTGGGGACGTGGTTGGGGACGTGGTTGGGGACGTGGTTGGGGACGTGGTTGGGGACGTGGTTGGGGACGTGGTGTTGGCCGTCTGGCCATTCGCAGTGCACTCGGAGTGCCACTCAGCAGCCCATGTCATCTTCACGTTGATCGCAGTTGAAGCGGTGCCCACGAGCCTGACGTGCATTCTGGCGAAGGTGGGATATGTCTGGAGGTTCAGCGACGTGAGATCGAGGGTGCCGTCTGAGCCGAAATTCTGAGCGACGAGCCCGGAGATGGCGGATCCTCTGGAATCAACGAATTCAACCGTGCCCGAAGTGAAGTTGCCGGCCGTGGGATTAACGAGCGCGAATTGTTTCCATGCCGTCGCGGCACATTGCGATGGGCTCTCACGGAAGTTGCTGATCGGCAACACGAATCCATTTACTCCGCAGGAGCCACCGGTTTGCACGTCGAAGTTCTGGATCTGTTTCGTTCCCCCGTGACCCATCACCCAAAGACAGCTGGGGTCGGCGGGATCGGTTTGGAGGGTGTAGGTGGATTGGAGTTCGTTGACATTGAACGTCTTAGGGAAGCCAGTGCACAGGTTGTTGGTGGCGAAGTCGTAGCACTCCACCTCGGACGTGCCGCCTTGGTCGATCGCGTTGGGCACAAAGATTCGCGTGCCGTCAACGTAGGCCTCGCCGCGTGTCGTGGCCCAGTCAACGTTGAAAGGGTTGACGAGGCCCTGAAGGGTCGGGGTAACGGTGGTCGTCTGGCCGGCGAAGTCGGTGCAGGCATTGGCAGTAGAACCCGGGAAGCATACGCCGATCAAGGTGCCTGTCGTGTTCAAGAGCGGAAATGCGGGAGTAGCCGTGAAGGTGTTGGGGGTGAACTGCGTGTTCGGCACAATCGGCCATCCGGTGCAGTTGGTGGGTGTTGACGACACATCGACGCACGAGATTTCGGAGAGGCTGTTGGTATTAGCGGTGCCGTAGATGTTGATGAAGATCCGATTGCCGATCGCTGCGATGCTCGGTGGTTCCCACAAGCGCCCCTGCACTCCGCCTCCGGTCGTCACGTTGTAAGGCTGCCCACTGCACGCGCTCTTCGTGGCGAGGTCAAAACAGAGCAACTTGTTGCGAGAGTCGGGGAGCGACGGGTTAGCCACGCCTGACTTGTAGTTGTAGACGTACCACTTAGTGCCGATCTTCGTGACGTTGCTGAGCGTGGAAGTCGACGAGTTGCCGTTAGCGAGGTAGTACCCACCTTCGCCACTTCCTGAGAGGGGGTAGAAAGCGAGAAACGGATTGGCAGAGGTGCTGGCGAGATCGATCTCAACTACTCCGGATGTGCCGGTAGCGCCTCCTGCTGTTGCCCTGACGGCAATCGTGTACAGGCGGTTCGCGATCTTGTCGATGTGGACTGGCGGGCCCATGGCTACGTAAAACTGGTTGGATCCGTCCGAGACCGATTTGGTGCCAGCATTTGAGTAGCCGTTACCGCTGCAGGCAACTCCTGTTGTCTTTGAGCGACATGCGATCTTCAAGAGGTCATGGTGGAAGATGTTGTAGACATTGGCATCAGTGAAGGCGAGCGCCCAGCCGTCTCCGCCGGCAGTACCGCCGAAGGAACCAGCGGGAATGACCGCGCTGGCGGTCTGTTCATAGTCGATGACGGTGCCGACCGTTGTGGCCACCGCACTGCTGACTGAGTAGATCGTTAAAAATGTGACGATCACGGCAAAAAAGGCCGACAATCGGCGACCGTGAGTAGGTGAAGTACTAAGGGGCATGATGATTCTCCTCTGTGCCTAAGAGTTGCGTAGTTGACCATAAGTTATTTATTTCTTTACTGTGAGTCAAGTCGGGAGACGCCCCTCATAAATTCACGAAGTGGGCCGTATTGAGTCTTATAGGGTGGGGATCGATGGCTGATGGGAGAGGTAATCGGGAGAGAATCCTGGAAGCAGCGATTTCCATCATTGAGACCGAAGGCGAGGCCGGCGTACGGGTCGACCGAGTGGTCGAAGCGGCGGGCTTCTCCAAGCCTGTGCTCTACCACCACTTTGCCGATCGGGAAGATCTCCTTGTGCAGGCCCAGGGTGAGCGTTATCGGCGGTCGTTCGACGATGCACTCATTGCCCTGACCGTGTTCCAGGACTCCGAGAGCCAGGAAGTCTTTCTCGATCGAGTGTCGGTTGCGTTGACAGACTTCACATCTCCAGAAGGTCGTCGTCGACGTCGCATGCGGGCCGAGATCCTTGGCGCCACAGTTGGGCGGCCACAACTGAACGATGCCATCACTGAAGCTAATCGTCAGTTCGTCGCCTCATTCGGTGACTTTATGACTAGCGCTCGTAGAGAGGGTCTCATCTCACCGCGACGAGACCCTCGCGACATCGCGGCATGGTGGTTGTCCGTTGTCGCGGGTCGCTACGTCATCGACGTTGATGCCGATCGTTTCAATGAAGAAGAATGGATCGACATCATATTGTCAATGATTCGGTCGTTACTGGCGGGTGAACTATAAAGCGCGCATGTCATTGGTGGAGCTGGGGGGAATCGAACCCCCGTCCATCAGGCGATGAGCGTTCGTGATACGACCATTCCCGATTTCGAGACTGACGCAATCTCACCGACGGGTCGGATGTTCTCTATTGCTAGAAAACCACGGCACGTCTTTGCGTGCGGTCAGCGAACTTTCTCGCGGTCAGCGTTCTTTCTAGCTGTCATCCCCCGCTTCTGTTGCCGGGCTGCGGTGGATCGGCCCCGTGCGCCATTTCTGGTCACGATGTCTCTTTACAACCTGAGAATCAGGCGGCAAGAGCGAACTGCTGGTTGGCAATTCTGTTTTTGCCCCGTTTAACGATTCTGAGCAAATCGGGTCGCACGCTCGGCCACCGGAACTCATGTCGAAACCTGTCAGCCCCAATAACGTCAATGCACTCATTACCCTACAGGGAGCGCACGAGATAGTTGTCGGCCCACTGAGGAACTAAGTCATTGACCTCACACAGTTTTGAAATTTCCGTGATGACCACGCGTGATTGAGATGCCCAATTTTCTTGACAAATAATTTTGAAATTTGTTGTGTGTTGCGTTGACTTTGCACGAGCAGCTCAGGGATCTCGGCAAGCGGTATCTGGTTTTGTTAGACGGGTACGAGTTGTCGGCCGTCGGGTGTGTGGACATGGGTGACGCCAGTGATGTGATCGATGGTTGTGGTGTAGCCCGCGGATGCTTTATATCTGTTGTGTTTTCGACATAACGGGTCGCCGTTGTCGGGTGATGTTGTTCCACCTTCAGCCCATGGTGTGCGATGGTCGGCTTCGCACGTCAAGGCCGTGCAGCCTGGCCAGATACATTTTCTTCGTCTGAGGAAGATCGCTTCACGTGACGAACCAGTAAAAAGTCGTGATTTTCGTCCGAGATCGATCACGGTACTTGGTGAGCTCATGACAACACGGCGGACCTGACCGATCATGGACGCGACGATCGCATCAAACGGATCGATCGCAACACCAGCTGTGGTTTCGCAACGTCGTGAACCAAACGTGTCAGGCGCACCCAGCAATGACGGCAGTGGCGTGTCGTTTAACAGTGCGGTTAGTGCGGTTTCGTATGTTGCCGCGTCGATCACGATATTCACAACCGGCTCGGCTGGTGCGAACCGACCGTTGCCCGCTGAAGCGAAGATCGCATAGAGAGCGTCGGCTCGTCGTTGTTTGGCGGTGCGAGCCAAATCGGAATATAAATCCAGACCTTTCGCGTCACGATCAGCGAGATCTTGAGCGAGTTCGGCTTGAACATACTTCTCGAATACTTCCAGCATGAACGCACCTTGAGCGGTGCCAACTTTGGCATCCACAAACACGACATCACCGACCGGGTGAACGGTGGCGTCGCGGTCTTCGTGAACCCGTTCACTGTCGCGGTGTGCCCCGTCGGCGTCTGCGTAATGTTCCCAGCGAATCATGACAGTATTGAAATCTTCATACGGCATGTCTTCGGCCCGATCGGCCAACATGTCCACGAAAGCAGGAAGTTCATTTGTGACTCGTTTGTTGGCGTGGGCAGCCGCCAAACGACGGACTTGGGCGACACCAATCGAGCCTGAGCGCAAACGTTCAGAGATTTGTGGGAATTCGACGACCATGCGCGCGACTTTCACAAGATGTTTCGCATCACCCGCACTGTAGGAAATGCCGGCCCGTAACCAGCCAGACATCGTGGTGTGGCCGTGATCACGAAAAGCACCAGTGCGATCAACCTCAGCCAAAACTTCAGCACGAGCGGCTTCGATAAACCGGGACGCTTTCTCAAGCTCAACCAAACGTGACATTGCATCGTCACCATCAACGATCAAAGACTGCGATGACCATGCAGCACGCAAACCTGCAACGAGAAAACCACTGTTACTTTCAGTGGTTTTCGGTGTCAGATCACGTGAGAACATATGTTCTTAGTATGCCAGTTGGGTGTGGCAAAAAGCAAATGAAATCAAGGGTTTTTTGAAAAAAGTTTTCAGCAAGACTGCTTTTGAAAATGACGGCAGAAATCACAACTCGCTCTCGAATTCAGAGCACTGATTATTCGCTAGTTGAATTGATGGGTTTCTGAATTCTTGTGAGGATGCGCAGCTGGTCGGGGGAGACGAACGTTGACTGAGCCCACATCACAGACCTGAAAGAGAACGGCGGTGTGTGGGCGACGTCAGTGAGTCAACCACGAGCCAGCGACGAGCATCCCGACTGGTGTCAGAAAGTAACGACAGGTTTAGATCTTGCCTTTACGTTGACGTCCCATTTCGCGATCGATATCGCGTTGGGCATCTTTCTTGGCCAATGCCTGACGCTTATCACCCTTGGTTCGGCCTTGAGCGAGCGCAAGTTCAACCTTGGCGCGACCATCTTTGAAATACAAGCTCAACGGAATCAGGGCTAAACGTTCTTGGCCAACTCGGGCCGAGAGGCGACTGATTTCGCTGCGATTCAATAGCAATTTGCGGGGTCGATTGGGGTCATGTGCGCCAACGCCATGGGCGAATTGATACGGCGAAATATGCATTCCCTCAAGCCACACTTCACCATTGTTGAATCGGGCGTACGTATCGACAATTTGCACATGACCCTCACGCAAACTCTTGACCTCGCTGCCTTGCAGCATGATGCCGGCTTCGACAACATCCAAAATGGTGTAGTCGTGACGCGCCTTGCGGTTGCTGGCGATGAGCTTGGTGTCGGTGGCTGACATGTCATTGTCAGGTTACGGCGCTGATGTGAAGCAGATACATTGCTCGGGGTGGAAGCGACCCGCGAAGAACTTCACGTCACCCCCGAGGTCTACGACGCCATGGCAGCCTTGGCGCTTGCCGAATACCCGCTTGAAGCGTGTGGCCTCATGACTGGTGCGCCTGGATCAAATTCGATCACTCGTTTCTTTCCGTGCCGCAACATCGATCAATCGGCTCGCATCTACACGATTGACCCCAAGGACCACTTGCGGGCTGAACGGACCGCCGAAGATGCAGGTCTTGAGATCAGGGGAGTGATGCACAGCCACACGCATACCGAGGCGTACCCGAGCCCAACCGATGTGGCCGCGGCCCCCGATCCCGATTGGCATTATCTGATTGTGACCCTCAAGCGGGAAAAGCCCGAAATGCGGACGTACCGCATCCAAGCAGGGGGAATCACCGAAGTCACACTCGATAATCGGGGCTAATCCGACCTTGTGTTCTCATTTCGTCGGGGATTCATTACAATCCTGAGTGGCTTAGTAGGGAATTCGCCCACAGTCGCGATTACGGGAGGTGACCATGATTCCGCACGAAAGTGTTCTTGATCTCATCGGTAACACCCCACTCGTTGATGTGAGTCGATTGTCGCCAAACCCCAATGTGCGCATTATTGCGAAACTCGAAAATCAAAACCCATTTGGCTCGGTCAAAGATCGCATCGCCAAGTCCATGATTGAAGATGCTGAAAAGAACGGTCGCTTGAAGCCGGGCCAAACTCTGATTGAGCCGTCGTCGGGCAACACCGGAATCGCTTTAGCTGCCATTGCACAGATCAAGGGTTATCCGATCAAGATTCTGATGCCGACCAGCGTTTCGATTGAGCGTCGGCAAATGCTCGATATTTTCGGCGCCGAAGTCATTTTGACTCCCGGCGAAGAAGGTTCAAATGGTGCGGTCGCTCGAGCAATTGAGATGGCGAAGCAAAACCCCGACTGGTGCTTCTTGTATCAATACGCCAATGACGCCAACGCACGTGCACATTACGAAGGCACTGGTCCAGAAATTTTGCGTGATTGCCCCGAGATCACTCACTTTGTTGCCGGTCTCGGAACCAGTGGAACTCTGATGGGAACGGGTCGTTTCCTTAAAGAAAATAAGCCTGGTGTCAAGATCATCGCGGTAGAGCCACCACTCGGTGAGAGCGTTGAAGGATTGCGCAATCTTGATGAGGGTTACGTTCCGCCGTTGTTTGATAACTGGCACGGTTTTGACATTCTTGATCGCAAGCGTGTTGTTCGGCCTCGCGAGTCAATTGAGTGGACCCGTCGTATTGTTCGTGAATGTGGCATTTTTGCCGGTATTTCAACGGGTGCAGCTCTTGCTGGGGCCGCAAAAATAGCGAGCGAGATTGAAGAAGGCACGATCGTGTTCATCGTGTGCGATGGCGGTTGGAAGTACCTATCAACGGGTGCCTACACCGACGACCTTGATGTGGCTGAGGCTCGCGCCGAAAAAATCATTTACTTCTAAGAATCGGGATTTCTTTCCGACACCGCACAATTACTGTGGGTTGAGTCGTTTGATTCATGTTGCGCTGCTCTGAAGGGCGCCGCATCATCACACTCGACCGATCGGAGACTTATGGGACTGAATATTCAGTATGTGCCTCACTTGGCAGCATCGCTCGACCCCGTCGCCGAGTTTTTGCAATCGAGCATTGATGGCGCCGATTTATTTCAACGTGAGTACGTCATCGTGCCAACGGCTGGAGTCAAGGCATGGTTAATGCCCGAGTTAGCTCGTCGCTTTGGCGCTCGCCCTGGGTTTGGCGATGGAATCGCGACGAATATTGAAGTCGGTTATGTCGGAATGCTGAATCGTTTCATTGCCCCCGATCGAGTCATGTCTGACGACCCGTGGTCAATTGATCGCATGACGGCGCGACTGCTGACGATTTTTTCTCAGAATCCGAATCATGTGTACTACCGAGAGCTGATCGAACGTTGCGGCGGACCCTTGCGTGCTGCTCGTCGCATGGCTGACCGCTTTGACCGTTATTCGGTTCGTCGACCTTCGATGATTGTTGCTTGGGAAAACGGTTCGCCGATCTTGACTGCTGAATCATCGACTGAAGTGCTTGAGAATGAATATGTCATGCGGGCTTTATCACCCGAACAAATGCCCCAATTCGAATTGTGGCGCGAACTGCGAGCAGATATTGATCAACCCAGTTGGCCAATGGTGACTACACAATTATTGGACAGTATTGCGAATGGAACAAAGATTGAGGGCGCTCCGGCGCGTTTGCTCGTAGTAGGCCTGCAATCGCTTTCATTGCAAAACCTTCGTGTGCTTGAAGCTCTCGGAACAGTGAGTGACGTGCGAGTGTTTCTTGTACATCCGTCACCGGGACTTGAGGGCCACTGGAGCAATGAACTTGCGACATTGCCGTTGACTCGTGGAGTCGTTCCATTGCGAGAAATCAACTTTGTTGTTCCCTCAGGCGTTGACTCGCTTGTTGCCTCGTGGTCACGAGGTGCCTATGAATTGCAGAAAGTCTTGGCGTCACAGGGCATTCGTCCAGGATTTACCGAACTGCAGCGCAATGAATCAAAGAGTTTTTTGCATCATTTGCAAAATGTTGTTGCTCATGACCTGCAGTCAGTGCCCCGAACTTTTGATGCCAATGATCATTCTCTTTTGATTCATCGTTGCCATCACATCTCGCGTCAAGTCGAGGTTGTTCACACTGCTCTTTTGCATGCTTTCAATGAACTTGAAGACCTGCAGCCTGACGAGGTCGTCATTTTGTGTCCCAACATTGAATCGGCGGCTCCATATCTCGAAGCTGTTTTTGATCGACCAGTCAAAGTTTCTTCAGGTCGCACGATCACGATTCCGCTTGTCGTTGGTGACCGTTCATTGCGTGAAGTTAGCGATGGTGCTGACCTACTCAACACATTGTTGTCAGTTTCAATGGGCCGCTTTTCTGTTGATGATGTGATGGGTCTGGCGACCTCTTCATTAGTTCGTAAACATTTTGATGTGTCAACCGATTCGGTTGCCTTGTGGTATCGAATAGCCGAGAGGGCGCAAGTCCGTTGGGGACTCGACGCGCAGCAACGTGTTCATGCAGGGCTCAATGCACCACAGGAAAATGCGCACACCTGGAAAGCTGCGATTGAGCGGACGTTGTTAGGTGCAACTCTTCCCGATCAGGCGCCGGCAATTGAGCTTGGTGGGGTAGTGCCGCTGATTGATTTTGAAGTGTCTGATATTCCGGCGATTGCCCAACTCATTGCGATTCTTGACATTCTTGGAAACCTCGAAACTCAAACGCACAATGCGAACACTGTGGGTCGTTCATGTGACATGGTTCAGGAAGCATTGATATCTCTCGCCGGATCTAATGATCCTGAACTTGAAGCGGCTCTTGAGGCCTTGGACCATGTTCGGTTTGGAATGAGTGGTGTTGATTCCGATTCGATTCCCGTTGACTTTTCTGAATTCGCCGATGTTTTGACTGAGCGATTGACGACCGCCCCTGGACGTCAGCCATTGCGAACTGGTGCCGTCACTGCGTCGTCAACAATTCCTTTACGCAGCGTTCCTTTCCGTGTGATCTGTGTGGTGGGCGTCGACGATGGTTCATTGTCATTGGGTGAGTCTGAAGGTGATGACTTGGTTGACGCTCAGCAATTTGTTGGCGACCCCGACGCACGCGCCGAACAACGACGAGTTTTGCTTGATGCTTTGATGGCTGCCAGCGAACGATTAGTTATCACGTGTAACGGTCGGAGCATCAAGAACAACACTCCGATTCCGTTGGTGACACCGATGGCCGAGTTCGTTGATTTCTGCGGGCGCAACGGGATTGAGTCGTACACAACTCGTGACGGCGAAGAATGTTCACAGATAGAAATTGTCCACCCTCGACACGCCGCAAGTGAGAAGAATTTTATCGCGGGTGAGGTTGTGAGTGATCGTGTTTGGTCACCTGACGAATCGTTGCGATCGCTCGCTGATGCGATTCGACAGCACTCTCTTGAAGAAGTCCCTGCGGCAGATAGCCAGTCATTCGTTATCGATCGACAACATATTGTTGAGTTGTCCGATCTCGAGCGGGCATTTGTCAATCCGCTCAACCTTTTCTTGCGAAATACGCTGGGCGTCTTTACGTTTCGCGAAGATCTCACTCCTGACGATGCAACATTGCCCCTCGAATCAAAGAACTTCAAGGAAGTTGCTCGTTCGTTCTTGGATGGGCTCTTGGTTGATGGTCCGTCATTTGATGTTCAAAAATGGCGGCAGACCATTCGGCTGACGGGACTCTTGCCCGTGGGTGCTTTCGGTGAATCTGAATTGCTCATGGCGGAGTCGCTGGCGCAGAGCTTTGTTGACAAGGCGGAAGAAAATGGGTTCCATCTCACGGGCCTTGAAACCGCTGATATCGAGTTGCGCTTAGCTGATCAGACATTGGTGCGAGGTACGTTGCCAGGAATTGATCTTCGAGCTGACGAACCCGCACTGGTATTTACGTCGTTTAAAGATGATTTTGACTCTCCCTATTGGAGTGACAGACGGGCATTGGCGGTGCGGTTGTTGGCATTGCTCGCCGCCAACACGCCCATCGAATGCGTCCGAGCGATACATCGGAGCGATAACAAGAAGACTCCCGACAGGGGGATCGCTCGGAAGATTCCAATTTCTACTGACAGTCCGATCAGTGACGCATCGTCGCGATTTGAGATTCTGAGAGACCTTTATTACATCGCTCTTTCAATGCCGATAGGTCGATTCAACGGGGCGGTTGACAAGTTGAGCATTGACCGCGATGCTGCTCGGAAATCATTTGATGACTTTGTCCGCTCTGAGCGTTACAGCAATTCGGGAGAGTTTGTTTGTTTCGGACCTGATCCAGATTTTGATGTTGTCTGTGCTCCCGGAGGAGCCATTGAGCAGTACTGGGCAATGGCCGAACAAGTTGTTCAAATCGCCGCAGGAAATAAAGGAAAGGCAGCGTACGCAATCTCATGAGTACTGCACCTATGCCTATGGTCGCTCTCGATCTCGCGACCGAAAAACTAGTAAACGGATTGGTCATTGAAGCAAGTGCCGGTACCGGTAAAACCTATTCAGTTGCTGCATTAGTTGCTCGTGAAATTGCATTACGCGAAGAATTGCGCATTGGCAATATCTTGATCACGACGTTCACTCGTAACGCTGCTGCCGAGTTGCGCGACCGAGTTCGTCGGCGCATGGTGCAAATTGCTGATCAGTTAGAGGGCAATTCGCCAGATGAAGGTGATGCGATTTCAAAAGCGCTGGCCGACGATCTTGCAGCGCGTGCCGACATCATTCGTCGCTTGCGACGCGCCGTCGTTGAATTTGACACGGCGACAATTTCAACGATCCACGCGGTTTGCAACAAAGTTCTTGGTCTGGCCGGTCTGTCAACGATGCAACTTGACGGAGAAGACGCAACTAATCGTCTGGTGATTGAAGCCGTGAATGATGCACTTGTTGAATCGGGAGTACGGGGACACATCATTGCTGAAGGAAACGAAGCCAATTTGGTTTCACTCGTGAAAGCACAACTTGGTGCGCCTCGTGCCGAACTGTGGTTTGATCAATCCGGCAAGTCCGTCGAAGAACTGGCGATTTTCGCCGAGTTGACCAAGGTCATTAATGATGCGGTTCGTCGCGTTCAAGAGAAGAGTGCGCAAACGCCTTCGTACAACGATCTGTTGCGTCGAGCTTCTGAAGTCGTAACTTCCGGAAAGTACCCAGCCGTTGTACAGGCCTTCAAAGAACGTTTCGCTTTGGCATTCGTTGATGAAGCCCAAGATACAGACATGTTGCAATGGGAGCTGTTTACTTCGACATTTGATTCGGTCTTGGGTGAGGATGACCGCGCATTAGTGACCGTCGGCGACCCAAAGCAAGCCATTTACGGATTCCGTGGCGCAGATGTGGCGGCCTATGTTGAGCACCGCAGTGGAAAGCCCATGCGTACTTTGGCGCAGAATCAAAGATCTGATGAGTATCTCATTGATGGATTGAACGTGCTCTTTGACCAACAAACATTTGGTCCCGAGATTCAATACATCAAGGTGTCAACTCCTGAACGGCATGCCGGTTCGGCAATTGAGGGCACCGCACCTTTGACTCTGATTGATGTCGGCAACATCACGAACCAAGGCGGACTTGCTCACCCGGTTGCTCGTCGGGTACTTGAAATTCTCGCGAGTTGTTCTGTTCCAGTTTCTTCAAAAGATCCACATGGATCACGTCGTGCTATCCGACCAGAAGACATTTGTGTTCTTGTTGGACGTAAAGCAGTTGGCCGCAACATTGAACGAGAACTTCGTCGGTTTGGAGTTCCTGCTGTGAGTAATGGGACCGAATCTGTGATGAAGAGTCATATTGCCTTGGCTGTTCGATCGTTGCTGGAGGCCATGGAACGAGTTTCTGACTTGGGTCGAACGCGACTTGCGGTTGCGACTCCATTTTTTGGTTACTCATTAACCGATCTAGAAATTTTGGATGATCAGATGGTCGCAAATTGGCAAGAACAGATCGCAACTTGGGCAAACATTCTTCGTCGTTCTGGAGTAGCTGCGTTGAGTAGTGCAATTTTGCGAGATGTTGATGTCGCCCGTTCGTTGACATCAACATCTGATGCTGAGCGTTACTTGGCAGATTTTGCACATGTGATGGATCTACTTCATGAATACAGCAAGGGTCGGCCATGTAGCGCGGCTCATGCACTCGAGGTATTCGGACAACTCCAGACAATTGAAGACTTGTCTGAAGTCGTGAGTCGACGAGTTGAAAGCGACTCTGCCGCGGTACAGATCATGACCGTTCACAGTGCCAAGGGCTTACAGTTCCCCGTGGTGATCGTGGCAGACCTTTGGAAGCCCAATGATGGGAGTTCAAAAAATGCTCCGGTGTACACCCGCGTGATGGCCGATGGGCGGCGGGCACGAGTCATTGATATTGGTTGGGCGATTGGACAAGTTGATCCAAGCACTAAAGAGTCCATGAAGGCCGCTGGTGACGAAGAGGATCGTCGTCTTCTGTATGTTGCGCTCACCCGAGCTGAACACCATCTGTCGGTCTTGTTTACCTCGGGTGTTGGAACTCAGAAAGGCGGAATCACACCGTCAATCTTTGACCTGTGCACCAACGTTGATGCGGCCGTTGCATTGACAGGAAAAGTTGAAAAGCGTGGTGTTGATACTTTGCGTAAAGCCTTGGTTTATCGGCCGTCATCTGCAACATCTCGTGGCCAACTTGATTTGGCGAGTGCTCCTGCTTCGGTTGTGCAGACGTATCGGCGAACCTCCTTTAGCGGAATTACGGCGCGTCAACAAGATCGTCAAACGGGTGCGCATGGATCAGGATTTACGCGCGAATCAGGTGGCCTAGACGAAGAGCCAATTGATATGTCATTGCTTGGCGTGGGTGCGCATCAATATGCCGCTCACGATGTGCCGACCGGTTTGCCTGAAGGCGTCGACATGCCACTGGCCCGCGTGCCAGGGGGGACTTACTTTGGTCGGGTCATGCACAAGGTCTACGAAGTCGTGGATACTTCTAAAGATTTGCACCACGAGGTAACCCGAGCGATTGATAGTCACGCAAACTCTTCATTGTTGCGACCGTTCCGTCAGCAGTTGATTGACGGCGTCATCGCTTCATATCAGACACCGCTTGGAGAACCGTTCAACAATAAGTCGCTGGCAGAAATTGCTCCTAAAGACCGGCTGAGCGAACTTGATTTTGAAATGTCTTTGGCGAAATTGAGTCAAGGAATACTCGCTAGCGACATCGGCAAGTTGCTGAAATCTTCCCTTACTGAAAACGATGTTCTGTTTGCGTACGCAGACTCACTGTGCGATTCCTCGTTTGATATTCCGTTGGCCGGTCTTTTGAACGGTTCGATTGACGCAGTTATTCGGGTAACCGATAACGACGGATCGCCTCGTTTGTTTATCACCGACTACAAGACCAATCGCCTGGATTCTGACGAGATCACCACATTGATGGATGCCTATGCCCCCAAAGAGTTGATTCCTGCGATGGCTCATCATCATTATCCGCTGCAAGCCTTGTTATACGGAACTGCGATCTATCGCATGCTTCGCTGGCGACAACCAGATCTCAATGCAGATGAAGTGATTGCTGGTGTCGCCTATTTCTTCGTGCGCGGAATGGTGGGAGTCGAATCGCCCGTTGACGCCAATGGAATGCCCTATGGCGTATTTCAGTGGAAAGCTCCACGCGGGTTATGGGAGAAGTTGTCGAATTTGTTAGCAGGAGACCGACCATGAGCAACTATCCCGAGCGAATGAATTATTACGTTGACAGCGGTGCAGTTTCACGGTCACAATTTTCGGCGGTAGCAACCCTGCTTTCATTGAGCAATAACGGAACCGTGCCCCCAGTAGTGAATGATCTGGTGTGGCTGTCGTTTGCGTTAGCACTCAACGCCTCAGAAGGTGGACACACTTGTATTGATCTGAACGAGATTGAACGTTGGTATCCCGACGATCTTGAGATTGGTGCCTTGACCTGGCCTGCATCTTCTGAATGGGTGCAAGCAGTTTCTGAACACACTGATCTTGTTGCAACACCTTCCACAGTCGGGCGTTTGCCTCGGCGCCCTTTTGTTCTTGATGGATCGAAGCTGTACGTTTTGCGGAGCTTTGAAGAAGAACGAACAATCGCCCAATGGTTGAGTTCGGCGGCAGGTTCGCGTTTACAGGTGCTTCTAGGTGGACCTGGTAGTGGTAAGACGACTGCCGTTGCCAAGCAACTTGTGGAACGTTTCGCCGGTGGCTCAGCGCAAGATATTTCTGTTGCCATGGCTGCGCCAACGGGGAAGGCGGCCGACCGTATGCGACAAGCAATTGAGTCACGCTTACTGACTGAGAAGGCCACACCTGAAGTGATTGCGCGTGTTCAAGAAGCGCCGTCAATCACAATCCACCGTCTATTGGGTTACTCGCCAGTTCGTCGTCAGGGCCGATTTGAATTCAACAGTGAGAATCCTTTGCCCTACGACTTGGTCATTATTGACGAAGCTTCAATGTTGTCATTATCAATGATGTATCGATTGATCGAAGCTTTACGCCCGACTGCTGAGTTGTTCTTGGTTGGCGACCCAGAACAACTTGCAAGTGTTGATGCGGGAACTGTGCTTGCTGATATATCAATTGCTGCCAAGGCCGAAGGTACGAATCTTCACAGTTGTACCAAACGCTTAACGACACAATTCCGTTATGCCGTAGGGTCACCGATTGAACAGGTTGTTAAAGCAGTTCAATCTGGTGATGCCGATCGTTTGATTGAAGTACTTCAACCAATGCGTAATAGCGGTGGGGTTGTGAGTTGGATTGATCCTTCAAGTAAAGAGGTAGAAGATCTCGCTGCGTTTGAATCTTTGGGATTTGCAGTTCGTCGCCATGCCCAAGAGGTTGTTGATCTTGCTGGTGCATCTAAATATGTCGAGGTACTTGAAAAGCTCGGCGAGTTGCAGTTGTTGTGTGCCTCACGATCGGGCCAACTTGGTATTGCGGGGTGGAACCGGACAGTTAATCGTTGGCTTGGTTCTGCTTCACGTAAACAATGGTTTGTCGGTCGACCCATTTTGATTACTAAAAATGATCACAGCAACCATCTATACAACGGTGACGTCGGTGTTGTGTGCTCCGATAAGGACGGTGGGGTTCGAGTGGTCTTTGATGGCATCGATGGACCTCGTGAGTTCCCAACTGTGCGCTTACCTGAGGTTGAAACGGTTCACGCCTTGACCATCCACAAGAGTCAGGGTTCTGAATATAAGCATGCGGTTGTTGTACTGCCGACCGGTCGGTCTCGGTTGTTGACTCGCGAACTGCTCTACACAGGAGTATCGCGGGCACGTGAGGAACTGACGGTCGTCGCGAGTGAAGCTGCATTACGAACTGCTGTTAGCACGGTGGTTGTTCGTGCATCTGGACTAGCCGATCGTTTGTAGTTAACTATCTGCCAAGTACCAAAGTTACGAGTCCGGCGACAATCAATACTGAAGAAAGAATGCGGCGAATTCCGCTGTCTTCTTTCAATACTTTCCAGCCAATAAATGTTGCGAAGACCACGCTTGATTCTCGTAAGGCGGTGACGTAGCCAACTGGCGCACGTCGCACCGCGAGCAAAACCATCCAATAAGTGACCAGTGATGCAAGCCCGGTCAATAAGTATTGACGCCACATCGGTTTAATACTGGCCTTCATGGCAGGCCACTTGCCGCGGTAGATGCCTTGAATTGTTGTGCCGATTCCACCAGTAACAAAGATTGCCATTGCGTAGGCGCCACCAACTGTCGAGCGCGAACCTTTGCTGTCAATGACGGTGTATGCGCCGATCAGGCTGGCGACGATGAGCGCTGGCCAAACATGGCCCCAATCAACATGTCCTGAAAGTATGACGAGTCCTGCGACAACGATGATGATGCCAATGATTGAAAGTGGGGAGAGATGATCGTCAAGAAAAATCACGCCACCGATCGCAGCAACCAACGCGCCGCCCCCGCGAGCAATTGGATACGTGACACTGAAGTCGGCGATTTCGTAGGTGCGGGCCAAGCGTCCGATATAGAAAGCATGAACTGCTCCGCTTGCTACTGCCCAGCCCCAGGCGGCGAGTCCAAGGTCGCCCTGCAACGTGGCAATGAATGCGTACGGTAAGCCGATCAATCCACCAGCAACGAAAAGACCCCACAACGCCAACCAGCGATCGCCAGATTGTTTGACCGCAAGATTCCAGCCGGCGTGCAGAACTGCAGCACCGAGTGCGAGGAGAGTGGCGACTAACAACGGCGACTAGTTTCAGGCATCAAATTTCAGAAATCAGATTTCGAATTGAATTGATGCGCGCGTTTCAACATACGGTGCGGTGAACTCGGCAATGAATGCTTTGTGGTCAGGGTGGTCGCGATACGTGACGTAATCATCGATGGAGTTAAAAGTTGCTGTCACAGCGAAATCAAAAGTACCCGGGTTGATGCCAAGGTTGGCGCCAAATTCATACGACTGGATTTGGGGAATCTTTGGGCGCAGTTGACCAAGTGCTTCAATTGTGCGCTCGGCATGACCGGCAGGAGTGTCGGATTTCCAATTGAATAAAACGATGTGGCGATATGAACTCATGACATAACCGTAGTTCGCTTGGCGCAGAGAACTCTCGTCTGGTCGGTTTTCGCCTAGCCTGAGCGACGTGAGCAATGAGTTTGACGTCAATGGCCCGATCGGAATCTTTGATTCTGGTTTCGGTGGGCTGACCGTTGCTCGTGCAGTGATTGATTTGTTGCCCAATGAAGACATCGTCTACATCGGCGATACGGGTCGATATCCGTACGGCGACAAAGACCCCAACGACGTTCGCGAATACGCCCGCGAGTTGGCCTGGAGTTTGGTGCGGGACTACAACGCGAAGGCCATTGTGGTCGCCTGCAATACGGCGGCGGCGGCCCTGCCAGTGCACGAGCTCGAGGCTGAGTTGGCTGCAGATGGATTGCATATTCCAGTCATTGGTGTGATTGATCCAGGCGCACAGTCATTGGTTCGTGCCACCCGATCAGGAACTGTTGGTGTCATTGGCACTATCGGAACAATCGGTTCGGGTGCTTACGATTTGGCGGTGTCACGAGCATCTCTTGGCGCTCCGGTGAAATTGGTGAGTGCGGCGTGTCCAGGATTTGTTGAGTTCGTCGAACGAGGACGAACCTCTGGGCCTGAAGTGACTCTCTTGGCACAACGAATGTTGGCGCCCATTGTTGATGCCAATGTTGATGCCTTGTTGTTGGGGTGTACGCATTATCCATATTTGGCTCGGGTGATCTCTGATGTTGTCGGCCTTGATGTGACATTGGTGTCATCGGCCGATGAAACGGCGTTCGCATTGCGTGATCAGTTAGATCATCAATTGATGTTGAAGACAAATCCCGATCGTTCGGGTGAACACACATTCATGTCAAGCGGTGATGTGAGTTGGTTTAAGGCTTTAGGGACCCGTTTGTTGGGGCCTGAATTATCAAATGTCGATATATGGAACAAAGGAAATAAATAAATGAGTACAACTGGTTTGCGATTTGATGGACGTCAGCATGATGAGTTTCGTCCAATTTCTTTTGAGCGTGACTTCACCGAAATGTCAGCGGGAAGCGTGCTTGTTTCTTTTGGTCGTACGCGAGTTTTGTGCACCGCGAGCATCGATGAAGATGTGCCGCGTTGGATGAAGGGCAGCGGCAAAGGTTGGGTCACTGCTGAGTATTCGATGTTGCCTGGTTCATCGCCCGAGCGTGTTGATCGTGAAGCGGCTAAAGGTAAGCAGAGTGGTCGCACCGTGGAAATTCAACGCTTGATCGGTCGAAGCTTGCGGGCTTCGTGCGATATGGGCTTGCTTGGCGAACGGCAAGTCGTTGTTGACTGCGATGTGCTGCAAGCTGATGGCGGCACGCGCACGGCAAGTATTTGTGGCGGCTATTTGGCGTTGCATGATGCACTGTCGCGATTGGTGCAGAACGGCGTGATCAGTCAGCATCCGTTGACATCGTTGTGCGCCGCGATCAGTGTCGGAATCGTAAATGGTACGCCCGTCATTGACCTTCCGTATGTTGAAGACAGCACTGCTGAAGTTGATATGAACGTGGTGATGTTGCGTGAAAAGGGATCAACTCTCAACCGCTTCGTTGAAGTGCAGGGAACTGCCGAAGGAATGGCCTTCTCACGAAGCGAGCTCGATTCGTTGTTGGGTCTTGCCGAGAATGGACTTGCGCAAATCTTTGACTTGCAGAGCCAATTACTCGAAAGTCAGCCATCACGTCGCACTAAGTGAACTGTTGAAGTGACAAGCGATCGCGTTTTGCCGACGCTGGTGTGTGCTTCGGCCAATCCAGACAAGGTGTACGAAATTGAGCAACTGCTTGCTGGTGTCGTGCATTTATTGCCTCGGCCAGCAGACATTCCCGATGTGGTTGAGGATGCCGACACATTGGTAGGCAATGCACGATTGAAAGCAATGGCGATTTTGCAGGCCACAGGCTTGCCTGCAGTGGCCGACGATACGGGAATGTTTGTTGATGCGTTGCCGGGTGAGCTTGGTGTGCGAACAGCGCGATATGCAGATGATCGTCCGGAACATGCAGAGACCCCGTATGCGGCTAATCGGGCAAAGTTGCTTGAAGCCCTGCAAGAAAAAGGTTGTGTGCGCGAAGCCGAACGCGCCGCTCACTTTGTGACCGTGGTGATCGTGTGCTTTCCGGACGGAACAGAACTCATCGTTGAGGGCCGATGTGATGGACATATTTCGCTGGCTGAACGGGGGAGTCGCGGGTTCGGTTTTGATCCGCTGTTTGTGCCGAGCCCGGGGATTTTCGTGGGGGATCAGCGGACGTTTGCCGAGATGACTGACGACGAAAAGAACCAACTTTCCCATCGCGGTCGAGCCTTCCGTTCCCTCGCCACCACCCTCCCTACCCATCCATTTTGAGCCACTCTGTACAAATGTGCGCGCTCGGCGCGCACATTTGTACAGAGTGGTGAGATTGTTGCGGTTTTGGGGCGTGGAATGGGGACTGGTTACCAGTGGCGGAGGTTGACGGGCCAGGCCTCAATAACTGTCCCGTTCTGGTCGACGATGTGCATCGTTTCGTGAAGGGCGATGGTTGGGTCGATATGGGCAGGTTGCACCAACACACGATCACCAACATTTGGCAGGGGCTGCGCATCTTTCATGGAGAACGTGATGTGTTCGTCGCTGCAAAACCACACACTCGCCCCAGCAATGGTCGGATTGCCATGATCCATCCCTAACGACTTCAGGCCAACATCAATCACGGCCCAACTGTCACTCATTGAAATCACCGTTCCGACGACATACAAAGCTTGTTCAAATGGCAAATCTAAATTTCCGTAATGCGAATCCATCAACGCGTAACTTCCCGCTTGCACTTCATTGATTCGAGCCAGCACCGGATCGGACGGATCGTATAAATCAAAAGTTCCCGTCCCGCCCGCCGAAATTATCGTGCAATCGTTTCCGCTCACCAATCGCACGTCATCAAAGCATTGAACTAAAGCCTCCATCGCAGAGCGCACTTTCGCACGTTGTTCATCGCGATCAGCAACGGCCATCAAATGTCCTTCATAACCCATGACACCGCGCACATTGAGTCCAACTGAAACTGCATACGACGCAAGTGCCGCGGCGCGTTCGGGGGTAACTCCACACCTTGGCATTCCGACATTCACATCAATCAGTACGTCGGTGATTCCGCATTCGGCCGCCAACGATGCAGTGATCTCTGAATCAATCGCCACAGTGATACGCACTAATTCCGAAGACTTTGTGTTTAACAACGCCGCCATTGCGCGAAGTCGTGAAACATCAACAGTTTCATTGGCGAGTAACAAATCTGTTCCGAGTCCCGCCTGGGCCATCCCAATGACTTCGCGTGGAGTTGCACATGTAAACGCGGTATGCCCGACTGCCGCGAGTTGAGCCGCAAGTGCAGTTGACTTGTGAGCCTTGATATGTGGGCGCAGTGTGAGCCCAGGTCGAACTGCAGCCATTGTTGCCACATTGGCATCAAACTTTTGGCGGTCAACGATGAGCGCCGGAGTGGGCAGGTCGACGATTCGTGTCATGACACAGTTCTAGCGGCTATTCGAGTGCGGGCGGAGGGACTTGAACCCACACTCCTTTCGGAACAGGAACCTAAATCCTGCGCGTCTGCCAGTTTCGCCACGCCCGCAAAGTCGTGTTAGCGGTTGACAGGCTACGGGGAAGTGACGGAGAAGTGGTCAAGAAGTAGTACGGTCGGACTCATGATTCGCGTATCTGTCCTCTACCCGTCCGGTGAAGGTTCAACCTTCGATCACGATTACTACCGCACGACTCACGTGCCGTTGGTCGCCAAAGCATGGAACCCAATCGGCACCCAGATCGACAAGGTCATCAATGGACCTTACGAAGCTGCCGTGCACATGACTTTTGATTCACTTGAAGCGTTTCAGGGCGCTATGGGTTCGCCATTGACCGGCGATGTCATGGCCGACGTACAGAACTACACCAATATCGCTCCGGTGATGCAGGTCTCGGAGATCATCGAGGGCTGATGCGATAACTGCATCGACCATCACCGGCTGGTGCAAATTGCACCCGTTCAACGGTGGTTTCAGGCCCGAGGGCAGTGCGAAAAACCACCAGTTCGGATTCGCATAATCCCGCACATGCTTCGGCGGCCTGGGCAATGGCGCAGTGATGCTCGGTCAACATCAGGCTGCCGTCTGGGGCGACGCTCGATTCCGCTCGATAGCCCTCGGCGTCGCGGGCCGCTGCGAGTTGCTTCACGCGATCGGCGAGTGGAAGATCAGCCATGAGATTTTGGTAGTGCTTGGCCAAACGTTCGCCCCGACGGGTGAGAACAGCCTGTATCGCTTCGGGTCCAAGGGTTTCGGCCATCCCAACTAGTAAGTCAACGGCCAGGTCGTGATGGCGATCGGGGAAAGTCTCGGGGAAACTGTCCGAGATACTTTGCAACTTTTCGTGATTCAAAACCCAGTGGACGGCGGGTCGGCCGCGAGTTGTTCCCGAGTTGGGCTGAAGATCACGACAAACCAAACCCTCAGCTTCTAATTGCTCTAGATGTTGGCGCATCGCTGCATCAGTGACTCCGCAAATCCGCGCCATTTCGGGGGCGGTGGAGGACGGAACCACCTGTAGGTGCTCAATCATGCGTTGTTTGGTCTGCCTAGATGCCACGTCGGGAAGGATATCTGAATAACGCAAGCAGTTACTTGGAAAATTCACCGATGTTCCGACGAAGTCCGAGCAAGACAGTGGGAAAGCCCGTTTCTTTGACAAACTGTAAAGGTGACGATCACCGCTGTGAGTTCAGAGACAACTGCCGCCCTTGAAAACCAGTTCGGTCTGGCCGACCGAGTTGTGGATGCCAAGGCTCTGGCGAACAGTGTTGCTCGATTTCGCGAACAGGGAATTGTTTTGCCCACCTTTGCGCAGTTGGCCAACCCGGCCTCGGTTGACCCAACAATTGTCGGTGACGCCAACCCGCAAGGCCCCGATGCTCGAAATTTGTGGCGTGTGCATTGGTACAACGATCTCAACGGCAACCGTGTCAGTGTTCCCGATCACGTTGTTCTTCCGTCATCGCTGACGGGTGTACCGAACCCGATCATCGTTGTATTTGGTGATCGCTTCCCAATGATCACCGCGCACAAGGTGCTGGCGGCGTACTCATGTCTTGCACCGCGAGTTGTGACTGGTCAGTTTGATCCCACGTATCACCGAGCCATTTGGCCATCAACGGGCAACTACGCACGCGGTGGTGTGGCCATCAGTCGCATCATGGGATGTCGCGGTGTGGCGATTTTGCCCGCGGGTATGAGCCAAGAGCGTTTTGATTGGCTTGATCAGTGGTGTGCCAACCCCGCGGAAGATGTCATCAAGACCATTGGCACCGAGAGCAACGTTAAAGAAATTTATGACGCATGTAATGAACTCGATAAAGACCCCGTGAACTTCATCTTCAATCAGTTCTGTGAATTCTCAAATCATCTCGGTCACTACGAAGTCACTGGACGTGCGCTTGGCCATGTGTTTGAAACTGTTCGCGACTCAATGAAGAAAGCCGGACGCGATATTTCACTCGCCGCATTTACGTCGGCAACTGGTTCAGCCGGAACCATCGCAGCTGGTGATCGTTTGAAAGATGATTACGGCGCAAAGATCGTTTCAGTTGAAGCACTTGAGTGTCCGACCATGCTTGAAAATGGTTTCGGAGAACACAACATTCAAGGAATCGGCGATAAGCACATTCCATTGATTCATAACATCACAAACAGTGATGTCATTTGTGGCATTAGTGATCAGGCAACTGACGAACTTGATGTTCTTTTCAATACTCCTGCCGGCCGGGCCTATCTTGCCGAGAAAAAAGGTTTGTCCGCTGAACTCATTGACGCTCTTGCGCACTTTGGTTTCTCGTCAATCTGCAACACTCTTGCCGCAATCAAGACTTCAAAGTTGCTCAATCTCGGACCCGACGAGGCAGTCATTACGGTTGCAACCGATGGTGGAGCCTTGTATCCAAGTTCACGAGTCACCACTCTTGCTGAACGCTTCAACGGTGAAATGACTGCTGTCGATGCAGCCGAAGTATTCGGTCGTCACTTTGGGCATGTCACAACAGAAGACATGATCGAATGCACCGAGCGCGATCGCAATCGTATTTTCAACTTGGGTTACTACACCTGGGTTGAACAGCAGGGCACTCCATTTGAATTGTTTGAGGCTCGGCGAGATCAATCTTTCTGGAAGGGTCTGCGCCGCTACCTACCAATCTGGGATGAAATGATCACAGACTTCAATGCCCGTGTCACCAAGGGCTGAAGCAATACATGTCTGGATTCACGTGTGCAACGTGCGCCGAAAAGGTTTCGGTAGACACGTTTGCGCCGTGGCGTTGCCCTAACGAGAATGGCGATCGACATCATGTTCTGTTGATCGATGAGAGTGATCAACATATTGTTGAAAGTCATCCCAATCCGTTCATTGCTTTTCGGCGCAATATGTTGTGGTGGCAATTTGCTACGGCTAACGGAATGACCGATGAGCAAACAATCACTCTTGTTCAACGAATTGATGATGCGATCACCAAAGTAGGTGGTGTTGGTTTTGTGACCACGCCATTGACTTATCAGTCCGCCTTCAGCGATGAATTGTCTTTTGAATCACCAGGTGGAATCTGGGTGAAAGACGAAACCCACAATGTCGGCGGAAGTCAGAAGGCCCGACACTTGATGTCAATTCTTTTGCACCTTTTCGTTGCCGAAGAATTGGGTATCGTGCCATGGGCTCATCCATCGTCACGTCCAACTCTTGCTATTTCATCATGTGGCAATGCAGCAATCGCTGCGTCTACTTTGGCGGCAGCCGCGAAATGGCCCATTGACGTATTCATTCCAGAGTGGGCCGGAGGCGTCGTTGTTGAAACACTCACTGCGCTTGGTGCACGAATCAACCGATGTGCTCGTCAAAGCCAAGATCCCCCTGGCGATCCGACGGTCTTGAGATTCCGCGAAGCCGTCAACAACGGCTCAATTCCTTTCAGCGTGCAAGGTCCTGAAAATGCGTTATGTCTTGATGGTGGTCGAACCATTGGCTGGGAAATGGGGCAGCAATTAGCACATGTAAATATCTCCGAACTTGACGCAGTTTTTGTGCAAGTCGGTGGTGGCGCTTTTGCGGCATCGCTTTCGCGCGGACTCAGCGAGTCAGGAATCGCCGCGCCTCTTGTGGCAGTGCAAACCGAAGGGTGCGCGCCGTTATCGCGAGCATGGAATACTGCGCAATCAGATGCAAAACCCGCGCAACATTGGACGCAACACATGTGGCCATGGGAGTCCGAGCCCGTTTCGTTAGCCGACGGAATCCTTGATGACGAGACGTACGACTGGGTTGCTGATCTCGCACAGATTCAGGGGACGAATGGTCAAGTTGTGGTCGCACGAGAGTCTGAAGTGATCGATGCATCGCAACTTGCTCCCCGAACGACATCAATTAATGCAAGTCCAACTGGAACCGCCGGTGTTGCTGGTCTGCTAGCAATGCGTTCGCAGTTCGCGAACACGGCTCGAGTCGCAGTGGTGCTATCGGGGATCAGGCGCTAGGGGCCTCGTGCAACAGGCCGTCTACGACGTCATAGACAAAACCGCGAATATGCAATTTGTATTTGATGAAGGGGCTCATCGATAGGCGTTTCATATTTTGCGTGACGCTCTGATACGGATCACGGAATGATTCCAGCGCCCACCAGGGGCGAACACCGCACTCGTCCTCAATTTCGTGTTTGAACGCATCTTCCTCAACATTGTGTAAACCGCAGTTGGTGTGATGTATCAGGATCACTTCTTGGGTGCCGAGGCGGCGTTGCGACAGCACGAGCGAACGAATGACATCATCGGTCACAACTCCGCCGGCGTTGCGAATGATGTGAGCATCGCCATGGGCAAGCCCGAGCATCTGGAAAATGTCCATGCGGCTGTCCATGCACGCCACGATGGCTAAATGGCGCTTTGGGGCGAGGGCGAGTCCACGATCGGGAAAATTCGCCGAAAACTTCTGGTTATTGAGGA
>JBIKYT010000078.1:0-8258 GCA_044355095.1 Ilumatobacteraceae bacterium | reverse complement strand
TTGGTGTTGAGCATCTTGGATATGTCGCCCGTTGTCGCGAAGTCTCCTTTGGCGATCGTGAAATATCTCACGACCGATCCTCGAGCAGCCGAATCTCGATCACGCCTCTTCGATGCGTACAGCGAGACTTTGCCGTTGGCATTGATTGGGTTGCTGTGTGGATTGGCGGCAGCATTGCTGCTCGCAGTTATTTTGAGTCTGCGACCGACGCTTGGTCGAGCAGTATTGCCGTTTGCTTTGGTCTCGCAGACGATGCCCTTACCAGCACTGACACCGTTGATCGTTTTGGTTTTTGGCCGAAGCATTTTGGCAACAGTTGTGGTGTGTGTTTCGGTGACATTTTTCCCGTCATTTGTGACGATTTCACAAGCTCTTGCCACGACATCTTCGGCGGCTATTGATGTTGTGCGCGTCAGCGGCGGTGGACGCTTGAAGTCTCTGCGATTTGTCGGTTTACCTGGTGCTGTTCCGGCAATGGTGACAGCGGCCCGATTGGCCGCGCCACGTGCCTTACTTGGTGTGATGATTGCCGAGTATTTGGCGACAGGAAATGGACTCGGGAACTTATTGAACGAGTCGCGTGGACGCCTTGATTACGGAATGATTTGGACGGTCGCCACAACGTCGGTGTTAGTTGCGGTGTTGATCACCCAAATGTTCGGACTCGCCGAAAAACTCACCCGTAAATAGTTCAAGAACTTTCCTGATGTCGAGGATGCGCGACGGCTCGCAGGTCAAGTTCTTCAATGCCGATGTAGTCATCAACATTGACTGAATACAACGGCAGATCGTTGGCAACCGCTATTGAAGCGATCAGTAGGTCAAATGATCTTGCACGAGCAGTTCGTCCAGAAGTACGTACCTGAGCGGCCAGGCGTCCAAACACTCGCGCCGCGTTTTCATCAAATGCCAATGTTTGAAAATTAGATTCGGCGAATTGTAAATGTCCGAGACGATGCGACTTTTCAAGATCTGTCTTTGCAACAAGTGGTCCGACGGTCAGCTCAGCCAAACTGATCGCGCTGATGGCTGGGAATTCAGGTAGATCACTTTCAATCTCGGCAAGCAAAATGAGAGTGTCGGTATCTAGCAGGCCATCGTGTTGTGGTGATACAGACTTGCTCATAACCAAGGATCAACTATTTCGTCGAGATCGTTTCGCAACGAGATTGGATCGATGGCTTTGAGTTTGGCGGCGCGCTTTTTCAAGGTGGTCAGATTCGTCGGTATAGACAACGGTGAAAGTTCGGCGACCGGCTGACCATCACGAGTGATCGTGAGTTGTTCACCTGCGAGGACTCGATCGAGCACCTGTCCGCCTTGGTTGCGCAATTCTCGAACAGTCACAGTGTTGCTTTCGTTGGTGTTCTTGCCCATAGGTTGAGTGTATCACCCGTGAGACATCGGAGTTTCGGGTCAAAATTCATCGCCCTATTGAGGGTTTGACCATCCAGCTTCCGGCGAAGCCTTGATGCTGTCGCCTGCCCAAATACTTTCTGACACGCCATCAGAAAAAATGTGGCTAACGCCTAAGGTGTAACCATGACTCGGGGGATGTTCACGGTTCCGCATGGCCGCCGTATATATGGAATGCAGTTGCCCATCCAGGCCCAAAGCGCGTACTTCGTGGCCGACTGGGAACAAAAGGCCGGGCCCAAAGAGCTGGGTCAACTGGCTCGGGCTTGCGACGACAATGGATATGCCTATGTCGGCGTCTGCGATCACGTGGCGCTTCCCGAATCGGTCGTTGGCGGAATGGGCACCCACTGGGCCGACCCCATCGCCACGCTCGGATGGATTGCGGGCATGACGTCCAAAGTTGGATTGCTGACCCATGTCTATGTTTTGCCGTATCGCAGTACGCGAGTCGCAGCAAAGCAGTTCGCAACTCTCGATCACCTCAGTGATGGTCGCGCGCTCATTGGTATTGGTGCCGGACACGCGCAAGCCGAATTTGAATTACTTGGCGTTGACTTTCATAGCCGTGGTAAGGCTCTTGACGTTGGCGTTCCTGAACTTGCGAAATTGCTTGAGAACGAATTCGTCGATGGATTTGGTGCTCGGCCGTTGCCGACGCAATCACCACGTCCACCCATTTGGGTTGCGGGTTCAAGCCCGGCTGCTATCAAGCGTGCGGCTCGCATCGCTGACGGTTGGTTGCCACAAGGACCATCAGATACATCAATGGTGAACATGTTGAATGACGAGCGCGCTCGGGTGGGACGTATTCCATCGACGAATGATGGTTTCATGATCGGTCACATCACCCCGTTCTTGTATGTTGGCAAGCCATCGTTCGATGTTGGCGAAGCAACACTCAGCGGTTCTGCTCAGTCAATCGCTGAGCGAATTCTTGAAGGAACTGCAGCTGGAGTGAATCAACTTCAAGTTCGTTTCAAAGCCCAAAGCTGCGATGAACTCTGCGATCAAATCGCCGCGTTCGCCAGTGAAGTTGCGCCACTCGTTACAACTATCTAAATCAATATCAATCACACATTACGGAGCCATCATGCTGTCTAATCTCGACGACTTCCCGATCCACCAAACATCTGAGCCGATGCGCCATGTCGCAACGAGTGATCGTAATTTCTATGATCGCTATTACTTCAATGGTTTCAATCACGACGGAACAGTGATGTTCGTCTGTGGTTTGGGTGTCTATCCAAACCTGGGTGTGATTGATGCGTATCTGTTGGTCTTCCATGAGGGTCAGCAGCAAGTTGTTCGTGCCTCTGGTGCGCTCGACAATGCAAACCGTATGAATCCTGGCGTTGGTCCCATCAGTATTGAAGTCATTGAGCCTTTGCAGAAGTTGCGCGTGCGTTGTGACGACAACGAGTGGGGTATCACCATTGACGCCACCTGGACGGGCGCAATGCCAGCTTTTGAAGAGCCGCGTCACTACATCCGTGAAAACGGGCGAGTGATTTTTGATACGTGCCGTCTCGCACAAACTGGTGGCTGGGATGGAACTCTCACTGCCGGCGGCCACACGTTTGCAATTGATTCAAAATCATGGTGGGGGACCCGCGACCGTTCGTGGGGTGTGCGCCCGATTGGTGAAAGCGAACCGGCTGGAATTCGCGCAAGTAATCCGTTCAGCTGGTTCTGGATTTACACGCCAATTCGTTTTGCCGATCACTCGCTCATGATCATCATGCAAGAAAATCCCGATGGCAGTCGCGTGATGGAAGAAGCAACCCGCATTTGGCCCGATGGTCGCATTGAACACCTCGGTCGTCCCGAACACGATCTTGAGTACCGTGAAGGTTCACGTTTCTCAACAGGTGGCGTGATTCGTGTTGTTGCCGACGATGGTCATGTCACAACGCTTGATATTGAACCGTTGTTGCCCGTGCACATCGGTATCGGAACCGGTTATGGCTACGACGCCGATTGGCGTCACGGAATGTGGCAGGGCCCGTTGAAGGTTGAGAACTTCCACCTAGATACAACCACTCCCGAAGGTGCGATGCGCTTGTTTGGCATCGTCGATAACTCGGCCAAGTTTGCTTACACCGATCGTGATGGCAAGCGTCACGAGGGTTACGGCTTGTACGAGAATATGGCAATTGGACCGCATGACAAGTATGGCTTCACTGACATGCTTGATGGCTTCGTGAAGAAATAGAGAGAATGTCATGGCTCACAAGACGTACCCCCGTTCAATCCAACTCGGTGACCTCATTGAAGTCATTGCCGACGCGATTCCTAATGAACCTGCGCTGATCACTAACGATGTCAAGTTCACTTTTGCCGAACTTGATGAGCGCATCACTCGCTTGGCGAATCACCTTCTGTCTATTGGCATTAAGCGTGGTGAGCATGTGGGTGTACATGCACAAAACACACACGAATGGGTCGAAGCGTTTTACGCATGCGCCAAGATCAGCGCTGTCGCGATCAACGTCAACTATCGCTACGTAGCTGCTGAGCTTCGTTATCTCTATGACAATGCCGATTGTGTCGCAGTGATCGCCGACCCCGAGTATCTCAGTGCAATTAACGATGTACGTGATGCCTTGCCGAACCTTCGCAATGTCATCGTGCTTGGCGCAGATTACGAAGCAGCATTGGCAGCAGCATCTCCCGATCGTGATTTCCCTGGCCGCACCGCTGATGACATGTACGTGTTGTACACGGGCGGAACGACCGGAATGCCCAAGGGTGTGATGTGGCGTCATGAAGACGTGATTCTTGGTGCAATGAATTCGGCACGTGGTAATCGACCGATCGAGCGCATTGAACAGTTGGGTGAAGAAGCTGCTGTTTCGGCGTTTCGTGCTCGCCTGATGTCGATTGGTCCGATGATGCACGGCGGTGGTCAGTGGATCATGGGTAATGCCATCACTGCTGGTGGCTGTTTCGTTCTGTACACAAAGAAGCGATTTGACGCACATGACGTGTGGCAGCTCGTCGCTGATGGTGTCGTGACTTCGGTATCAACAATTGGTGATGCGATGGCTCGACCGCTCGCCGAGCATCTCGTAACTGAACCGCGACCGACGTATGACTTGTCAATGTTGTTTGCCATTGGTAATGGTGGCGCACCATTGTCAACCGGAGTTCGTGAACAGATTCGTGAAGCATTGCCAAACGTGGCGATTCTTGACAGCTTCGGTGCTTCCGAAACCGGAGCAGCCGGCGCTCGTGCCGACGATGGTTCAGCAATGTCGTCTCCGAAGTTTGCAATGAGCGATGACACCACGGTGCTCGCTGAAGACGGTCGCCAGTGCAGCGTCGGCGAAGTCGGCAAGTTGGCTCGCAGCGGAAACATCCCGTTGGGCTATTTCAAAGACCCAGTCAAGACGGCCGAAACTTTCCGCACATTTGATGGCAAGCGTTGGGTGATTCCAGGTGACTTTGCTCAAATTGAAGACGATGGTCAGATCACATTGCTGGGTCGTGGTTCGGTGTGCATCAACTCGGGTGGAGAAAAGATCTATCCCGAAGAAGTTGAAGCTGCACTCAAGCAACATCCCGCAGTGTTCGACGCCGTTGTCATCGGTACGCCAAACGAGCGTTGGGGCGAGCAGGTTACGGCGCTAGTTCAACTGCGTGCTGGTACGAGCCCAAGCATGGAAGAGATTGTGACTTTCTCACGCACTTTGGTAGCCGACTACAAGAGCCCCAAAGCAGTCTTCTTTGTGCCGGTTGTTGAGCGCACGCCAGTCGGCAAAGCCGATTATCAGTGGGCCAAGGCCGAAGCTCTACGCCTGATCGGCTGATATTGGGCAAATAAACCACCGTTTTCGGGGGTATTTCGCGCCCAATGGGTTAGCCGCGGATGCGACCCCATTCGCCGGGGTCGCGCCCAAGCTTGTCGAGTCGGCGTGTCACCGACAACGGTGCACCAATATCTTCGCCCGCACGAATTCTGCGTACTTGCTCGCCTTCTTCGTCCCAGATATGACACGTATTTAAGTTCGACTTAAATCCCATCTCGCGTTGTTCGGGAGTCATCTCTGGTCGAGTCGCCCCTGCTTCAAATGCTTCGTTCATTTTGATGACGCGCATGCTCCAGCCACATTGAATTGCAACTGGTCCCATTGCCTGTAACAAAGCGGTGGTGTGCGTGCAACCGCGTGGGCCACCGAACAACTCGCGAACTTTATGTGTGAAGCCGCGAGCAATTGACAAGCCAATGAGGCCCTTGTACTTAATGCCGATTCCGGGGCACTCGTGATGCGGAAACTCTTTGAGTTCGGCCGACGCATCAAGAATTTCCATCATGGGAAAAGAGATGCGCAACTGCACAACCATGTGATGGATCGTCAGAACTTCATCATCGTTCTGGACGTACATGCCAGCCGGCTTGTCGTCGCGCACAGCACCCCACAACAGAATTTCGTTGTCGTTTATCTTGAACGCGCGAACTTCGTAGTTGCGCGTATGAATCGGCAAGTACTCGGGGTTGTCGGGAAGTATGGGATTGGGATTAGGGGTTGGTTGAGTCATTGGTCGCGTTCGAGTCTCAACCGTTAACCAAGATTTGACCCAAACGCGCGAGGCTCGGCTGCGTTGAACCCAACTGCAATTCGAGTTGCTTATGCAACAAGAAGTAGCGGTGCAATGGGTAATCGCGGTCTACACCAACACCACCATGAACATGGTGTGAGCCGTGCATCACGCGCCAGCCGCCTTCGGCCGCCCAGAACTTGGCCGACAACAAAGCTTCGTCGGCGGGGAGTCCTTCGCTCAATCGCCATGCGGCTTGCCATGCCGTCAATCGAACACCTTCGGTGTCGATGTATGCGTCACCGGCACGTTGGCTCACAGCCTGGAAAGTCGCGATGGCCTTTTCAAACTGGAAGCGTCCCTTTGCATATTCGGCCATGAGTGCCAAAGCCGATTGGCAAGCACCCGAAGTCATGATGCAAGCCGCTGCAATACCGCGGTTAATCAACTCTGCTGTTGCACCCGGATTGCCAAGGCACTTCGCAGTCGCATTCTTGAATTCAACAAGAGCATCAGGAACACCGCTTGTTGTGTCTTGGCGGGTGATCTTGACGTTGGGGTCGTTGGCCTCAACGCAATACAAACCATCAGCCGCGCTCACCACAAATCGCTTGGCGATTAATCCGTGAGGAACGCACACTTTGGTTCCGGTGATCTTGCCGTCAACAACAATAGTTGCCGGATTGAAAACATCGCCCACAGCCTCGTGAAGAGCGGCGGTCACGATGGTCTCGCCACTGGTAACACCCTCAAGAAGTTCGGGGTAAGCCACGAGTGCATTGGCGGCGAGGCCCATCACTGCGAACGCGGGTACGGGTGCAGCGACTCGACCGATTTCTTCAAGAACCACTGATGTTTCGATGATGCCAAGGTCAGCACCACCTACTGATTCAGGTAGTCCAATGCCGACGAGGCCAGCATCAGCCAACGTGCGCCACAATGCAAGATCGGTTGCACTTTCGGTTGCACCAATCTGCTTGAGATGTTCTGGTGTGCAGACGTCGGTCAAGATTTGGCGAGCCAATGCGCGCAATTCGTTTTGGTCTGAGGTGAGTGAAAAATCCATTAGCGGGCCGCCCGGGGGAATCCAAGAGAGAACATTGTGATGAGGTCGCGTTGCATTTCGTTTGTTCCGCCACCAAAGGTGAGGATGAGCATGCCGCGGTACATGCTCTCGAGTCGGGCGCGAATGACGGCGCCAGGTGTTCCTTGTACGAGATAACCCGTCGGTCCAAGAATTTCAAACAACAGTCTGAATGCTTCAAGGTAAAACTCGGTTCCGTACACCTTGATTGATGAACAGTGACCAATATCAAGTTTTCCTTGAGTTGCTTCCCATGCTGATTGCCAGTTCATGAGACGCAAAACGTCAAGTTTGGCATGCACTCGAGCCAAGTTCATTTGCACCCACTCTTGATCGGCAATGCGACGACCGTCGGGGAGGAGAGTGGTCTTGGCATATTCAAGAGTGTCAGCAAGAGCACGGTCAATCACGCCGGTTGAACACAAGGTGACGCGCTCGTGGTTGAGTTGGTTGGTGATGAGGGTCCAACCCTTGTTTTCTCCACCGACACAGTTCTCAACTGGAATACGCACGTCATCGAGGAACATCGCATTGATGTCGTGTTCGCCGATGAGGTTGAGCTTCTGCAATGTGATGCCAGGCGTGTTCATCGGCATGATGAGAATGCTGATGCCTTTGTGCTTGGGGGCGTCAGCATCGGTGCGAACTGCGAGCCAGCAATAGTCAGCATCGCTTGACAGCGAAGTCCACATCTTTTGACCGTTGACAACGTATACGTCGCCGTCACGCACGGCACGAGTTTGTAGTGATGCCAAGTCGGTGCCAGAACCTGGTTCGCTGTATCCGATGCAGAAGTGCAGATCACCCTTCAAGATCTTGGGCAAAAAGAATTCTTTCTGCTGTTCAGTACCGAAGTTCATGAGGGTTGGTCCAACGGTGTTGATACTCAACATCGGAACTGGAGCACCAGCGCGCATCGATTCATCAAAGAAGATGAATTGTTCAATCGCGCTGCGACCCTGGCCACCGAAATCTTTGGGCCAGCCAATTCCGGCCCATCCATCGGCACACATCTGCTTCCAGACGCGACGCGGTGTTTCGCCGATTCCGTGGCTCGTGCTCAGATCTTTGACGGTCTTTTCGTCAAGAAGTTTCTCGTAGTACGAGCGCAACTCGGTGCGCATCGCCTGCTGTTCGTCGGTGTACCCGATATCCATGTTTCCCCCTGGGAATCCCCTGATAGTGCCCTCAAGTTTCTAGCAGAAGACCCGCCGAA
>JBIKYT010000077.1:0-8309 GCA_044355095.1 Ilumatobacteraceae bacterium | reverse complement strand
GTAGGCCAACATACGAATGATGTTGGTCTGACGCAAAGCAACCAAGTTGCCCAAGGTCATGGTCAATGCAGCAAGCACCCAGATGAATGGTTGCCACACATCTTTTGCCTGCGGGAAGCCGACATAAATGAGTGTTACGAGTGCAACAAAACCAGCGGCCTTGCTTGCGACCGACAAGAACGCAGTCACCGGTGTTGGTGCACCTTCATACGTATCGGGGGCCCAGGTATGAAATGGGACTGCCGAGACTTTGAAAGCAAAACCGATAATGACGAAAGTGATAGCGAGTGCTTGTACCCCACCGAAATTGCCTTCAACTGTAAGTTGACGACCGATTTCGCTGAGCAAGGTGCTGCCGGTAACGCCGTACAACAAGCTCATGCCGTACAACATGATTGCTGAAGCGAAAACACCAAGTAGGTAGTACTTGACACCTGCTTCATTGCTCTTGCGGTCACGCTTGCGCCAGGCCGCCAACATGTAGGCCGGAATGCTGAGCATTTCAAGAGCAACAAAGATGCTGACCAAGTCGCGACTTGACGCCATCATCACCATGCCGGTCACTGATGTCAGCAACAACGTGAAGTATTCGCCTTGGTAATAGTCGCCTTCTTCAACATGGTTCTGCGAAAGCAACACAACCACATATCCGACGATTAAGAACAATGCTTTGAGGGTGAGCGCATACTCGTCAATGACATAGCGACCATCAAACATTGATCGAACATTGACGTCACTCACCGCCAACGTGAGGACCGGCACCAAAGCTGCCAACATCACGAAACCGGTCAGTGTTGCGGTCATCCACTTCTTGGATTCACTGATGAACAGATCAACAAGAATGATGAGGCAAATGCCACCCGCTAACACGATCTCGGGCGCGATCGCGTGGTAGTCGATAGTTGGCGCCTGCCACGGAATCTGAGCGAGGATCGAAGAAAGCACGAATCAGCCTCCGAAGGCCTTCAACGCAACTTGCACTGCTGGGTCAATGACCTTGAACATCAACTGCGGGTACACACCGAAGACCACAATGGCCAACAAGAACGGGGTCCAGGCAATCCATTCACCGACAGTGACGTCCTTGATGTCACTGCTGTGATCGTCATGACCGTGATCATCGTGACCGTGAGCGCCATGACCGTGATCCCCATGACCAGAATTATCATGTGATGCACCAGCAAATTCGGCCTTAGGTTCACCAAATGCGGTGCGCTGGAACAACCACAACAAGTAACCGGCGGCAAGCACAGTTCCGAGAGCAGCAATCACCATGTACACACGGAATGTCACTTCAGACAATCCGGCAGCTGGCGAGTACGCCGACAAAATGGCGGGGAATTCACCCCAGAATCCAGCGAGGCCAGGCAAACCAAGTGATGCCATCGCCGAGAATCCCAAAATCCAACCAAGCCGCGGCATCTGCTTGAGCATGCCACCAAGTCGAGCGATCTCCAGAGTGTGATAACGCTCTTTGACACTGCCGGCGACAAAGAACAACATGCCGGTGATGAGACCGTGCGCAACCATTCCGAAGATGGCGGCGTTGAAGCCCATTGGCGTGAGTGTTGAAATACCCAACATCACAAATCCCATGTGAGCCACTGACGAGAACGCAATCAAACGCTTCATGTCGGTTTGCGCCAAACAACCAAGCGCTCCGTAGATGATTCCGATGACTGCCAGCAGACCAATCCATGGAGCCCATTCTTTGGCACCGGTCGGAAGAATCGGAATTGCAATACGCACGAAACCGTACGTACCGAGCTTCAACAAAATTGCGGCCAAGATAACCGAACCTTGCGTCGGTGCTTGCGTGTGCGCATCGGGTAGCCACGTATGGAACGGGAACATCGGAACCTTGACGGCAAAGCCAACAAACATTCCACCGAAGATCCAGATCTGAGCCGAACGACCTAACAAACCGCCGTACTCGGCAAGTTGCGGAATTGAGAACGATGGTTCAACACCAGCAGGCAATTCGCCGCGAACTTTGTAGAACAACGCGATGAAGGCAACGAGCATGAGTGCCGATCCGAACATCGTGTACAAGAAGAACTTGAGCGACGCGTACTGACGATTTTCGCCGCCCCATACACCGATCATGAAGTACATCGGCAACAACACCACTTCGAAGAACACGAAGAACAAGATGAGGTCTTGCGAAATGAAGGTTCCGGCCATACCTGTCTGCAAAATCAGCATGAGGATGAGGAATGCCTTGGGGTTGCCCGGAGACGGAATGCGGTTCCAGGAATAGACCATCACCAGAACCGTGACGACCATCGACAAGAAGTAGAGCGGCAAGCTCATTCCATCAAGACCGATCGTGTAGTTGCTTGAGATGACTTTGATCCACTCGGCGTCGGCAAAGAATTGCAACTTGCCAGCTTGGTCATAGTCAAACTTCATGAGCGTGTAAACACCCACTCCCAAGGTTGCGAGCGCGGTCACAAGAGCTACCAACTTGTGGAGCTCTTCTTCTGCCTTGGGGATGAACAGCATGACAATCACGCCGACTAGCGGCAAGAAAGTGCCCACGCTGAGCACCCAGTTTGAATTTTGGAGTACGTCCATGCCGTATTGCTCCTCAGGTGTTGATGATGACGAGTATGAGAGCGCCGATGGCGGCCGCAGCAAACAGCAGCGCTCCGTATTGATTGACCTTGCCCGATTGCACTGGGCGCAACGCTCCGCCTGTGCCTCGAGCTGCGGCGCCCGAGCCGTTCACCGCGCCGTCGACGACGCGCTGATCGATATTTCGATATACCCAACCGGCTACCCGGCGGGAGACCTTGCCAACACCATTTACGATGCCGTCAAGAATGTTTTGATTCACCCACGCCGCAGCAGCTGCGATGGGGTGTGCAATCGAACGAACGATGACCTTTTCATACAAGGCATCGAGGTAGTACTTGTTCCACAAGAAGGCGTAGCCGCCGCGCAAAACTTTGCTGCGTTCGGTGAGACCGACGAGACGCTTGTTGCGACGCGTGTAGTACTGCACGCAGAACATCCAACTTGAGATCAAACCAACCGCCACGATGATGAGTGACAGTGCAGCCTTTGACCATTTGAAAGGTGCGTGCTTCACGGTCGGGAAGTAACAAGCCATTCCAGCTTCGGGTGCAACGACTGCGCAACCTTCGTCGTACTTACTTTCGCCACCTTCGGCGGTCGTGTTCTGCTGCGGAACAATGATCGCTTCGCCAGGACCAGTGGCCATGTGGCTTTCAATTGCGACATACTCAGCACTTGGTTCGACGTACTTCTTGAAACGTTCCCAGTTGGAACCAAATGGTGTTGCGTTCGCCAAACCAGCAACCAAAGCCAAAGCCGCAAGAATCATCAACGGAACGGTGATGAGTTTCGGACTCTCGTGAGGACCATGGTCTGCACCATGAGCGTCATGTGAATCATGCGCATCGTGGGCTGCATGAGCATCGTGCGAATCATGGGCATCGGCGTGAGCATCATGTTCGTCATGATGTTCGCCAGCTGCTGCGCCGCGAGCCTTGCCAAAGAAGGTGAGGTACGTTGCGCGAGTCATGTAGGCCGCAGTCAAGAAGGCACCGCTTAATCCAACAATCATGAACGCGTTGTATCCGCCGTAACCGACGTTGTCGATGATTTCGTCCTTCGAGAAGAAACCAGCGAGCGGGAACACGCCGGCCAAAGCCAAAGTTGAGATGATCCAAGTCGTGGCGGTGATCGGCATTTTCTTAGCCAGACCACCCATGTCTTTCTTCATGTCGAATGAGTGATGTGATCCCGAATGGCTCACCGAACCCGCCGCCAAGAACAAACAGGCCTTGAAGAATGCGTGGGTGAAGATGTGGAACACGGCTGGCAACCAGGCGCCTGCACCAAGTCCCATCATCATGTATCCCAACTGCGACACCGTTGAATACGCCAACACTTTCTTGATGTCGTTTTGCACGAACGCCAACAGCGCGGCGATCACAATCGTGATACCACCGATGAGCACGATGAAGTTGATGTTGGTATCACCAATCTTCATGCCCTCCCAGAAAACTGGGTAGACGCGGGCGACCAAGAACACGCCAGCCACAACCATGGTGCTCGAGTGCAACAGTGAACTGACTGGTGTTGGTCCGGCCATGGCATCGGGCAACCATGTATGCAATGGGAACTGACCACTCTTACCGATACAGGCGATGAATAACGCAACTGCGCCCCACGTCAGAGCACTGGAGCTGGCCTCGCCTGACATGGCCCAAGCCGACAAACCACTGATATTGAAACCAGACACTCCGAGATTTTCTTGGGTCCAACTATTGGCCGAGAAGAACAAGATGCCGGTGCCGATGAGCAAGCCCACATCGCCGACTCGCACTGTAAAGAATGCTTTGAGTGCAGCGCGCGAGTTGGCTTCCTCTTCCCACCAGTGACCAATCAACATGAACGAGCACAGACCCATGATTTCCCAACCAAGAATCAACTGCACCATGTTGGGAGCCAGAACCATGCACAACATGCCGGCGGAGAACAAAGTGAGTGCGGCAAAGAAGTGGGTGTAGCGACGATCGCCACGCAAGTATTCGAGCGAGTAGATCTGGACGAGGCTTGAAATGAAGGCAACGACTACCAAAAGGGTGAGCGCTAAACCATCAATGTGTTGACCAATTCCGAAATGGAATCCGCCACTTTGCCACCAAGTCCATTCGCGAATAACCGGCTCAACATAAGGCGCGGCATGATGAGCGCCTTCCTTGACTGCATCGTGGGCAACGTCGACAACACTATTGACTCGTTGGATCCACTGCCAGGCTGCACCACCAGCAAAAACCAGCGATGCAAGCATTGAAAACACACCGAGTTCACTGCCTTTCATCGGCATCTTCTTGCCGAAGAAAATGATGAGTACAAAAGCAACAGCCGGAATAATCGGAATCACCCAGGCGTGGTCTAAGAACCAGCCAGATGAAGCAACGATTTCTGAAGTCATTTCTTGAGCCAGCATCGGTTAGCCCTTCATCTCTGACAAGTCATCAAGGGCAATGGTGCGACGGTTGCGATAAATCAACAACACCATGGCCAAGCCCACGCCAACTTCGGCAGCAGCAATTGCAATGACATATAAAGCAAACGTGTTGCCATCAACTGAACCATGGCGAACCGAGAAGGCCAACAAGTTGATGTTGACCGAGTTCAAGATGAGTTCGATCGACATCAACACCATGACGGCGTTCTTGCGAGCAAGCACGCCATAAACACCGATGCAAAACAGCACGGCACCTAAGAGAAGAAATTGAGCAGTCAACATGGTCGGCCTCTCAGTCTTTCCGCGCCAAGACGATGGCACCAATGACGGCGACGAGTAATACAAACGACAACGCCCAGAAAGGCAACAAATACGGACCGAAGATGTCGTCGCTGATGACTTGAACGGGGATGGGCTCCATGTCGCCCGGATTCTCGATCAGGCGTTCATCACCAAAACCATCGATGATCACGTACGTCATTACTCCCAACATCAATAGCGCAACCGGAATGCCGAGTGCCCAGTTTTTGTTGTTGAGATCAGATTCAGCACCGATACGTGCTCGAGTAAGCATCGTGCCGAATAAGAACAGCACCATCACCGCACCCACGTACACCAAGATCTGTGTGATGGCCACGAATTCAGCCGACAGCAATAAGTACTGAGCTGCCGCACCTGACAAGACGACAACAAGCCACAACGCGGCGTGCACCACATTGTTCACAGTGACAACGCGCAGGGCCGAGACCACCATCAATAGCGAGATGATGCCAAAGGCCACGTTTTGGGCGACAAGAAGATCGGCTGCGACCATTACTTCTTACCCTTCTTTTCGGCGCCAACTTCAAGAGCCGGTGCTTCTGGAACAGTTTCCATCCACTCGCTCAACTTGGCCTTGTCATGCAACAAGTCGGCAATCTTGGGTTCGCTGTATTCGTATTCGGGACTCCAGAACAACGCATCAAACGGACATACCTCAACGCAGATACCGCAATACATGCAGAGTGCGTAATCAATGTCAAAGCGATCAAGTTTGTTGACCTGACGGGGCTTGCCGCCAGCGCGACGCGGTGGCGCCATTTCTTTGTGGCCCTCGATGTAGATACACCAGTCAGGACATGAGCGCACGCACAACATGCACGAAGTGCAGTTGCCTTCGTGAAGTGCAATGACTCCACGTGCCCGAATCGGCGGCGCTTCTTTTTCGTGCGGATACTGCACCGTGTTCGTACCGTCAATAGCGGTGCGCTTCAAGGTGTTCAGCGTGACGCCGAGACCTTTAAAAAGACCAGGGACCTTGGGCATTAGAACGCCACCTTCAAGATCGCGGTGATCATGATGTTCACCAATGAAACGGGAATGAGAACCTTCCACGCGAAACGCTGTAGTTGGTCTTCACGGAAACGCGGGTAACTGAAGCGCACCCACATAATGACAAACGCTAAGCCCATCATCTTCGTAAACATGATGAGCGGTCCGACAACGTTCATCCAATCAGAGACGTCATCAATACTGTTCCAGTCAAACCAAGCGAATGGGACTCCCCATCCGCCAAGGAACAACACCGAAGCGATCAGTGAGAACACGCCAGCAGTTGCAAATTCGGCGATGAAGAAAGTCAAGAAACGGAATCCCGAATACTCGGTCATGTAACCAGAAACGAGTTCTGATTCGGCGATTGGCATGTCGAAAGGTGTCTGAGTCAGTTCGGCCTGTACTGCAATCATGAAAATGATGAAGCCCGTGAACTGCGTGAGGATGTACGGGTTACCAAGTCCGTTCCAACCGAAAATCTCGCCGCTATTTTGCGCAAGAACAATACCCTGCAAGTTCATCGTGCCGGCCTGAATGATGACACCAATCACTGCCAGCACCATCGGAAGTTCGTAAGCAATCAACTGACCGGCGGCACGCAGGCCACCGAGCAATGAATACTTGTTGGCACTTGACCAACCCGCCATCAAAATTCCGAGCACACTCACTGATGAAACGGCCAACATGTAAAACACGCCGGCTTCAAAGTTGGTGAACCAAGCATCAGGGCCAAATGGAACAACGGCGACCAATAAGAACGTGCTCGCCAAAACTACGAGAGGTGCGATCTTGAAAATCACTCGATCGGCCCGAGCCGGTGTGATGTCTTCTTTCTGCAACCACTTGCCGACTTCAGCAAACAACTGCATTGAACCGTACGGACCGGCTTCCATTGGTCCGAGACGGCTCTGCATGAACGACATCATTTTGAACAAGAAGAGATACACGATGGTGCCAGCAGGTAACAACACTGCAACCACGCCACCTAGGACGCGCAACAACGACTGTGCCCAGTACGGCAGATCAGCGGCAAGTAGAGCGTTCATCGATCGATGTCTCCGAGGATGAAGTACAGCGAGGCGAGGATCGTGATGATGTCAGGAACATAGACACCCTTCAAAATCCACGGCACGATTGAAATGTTGTTGAAACTGGCCGAACGAATCTTGGTACGGAACGGACCGAGGTCGCCCTTGCTCACAACGTAGTAACCCATTTCGCCAAGGGGGTTTTCGGTTGATACCCAAGCTTCGCCTTCAGGAACTTTGATGATGCGCGGCACTTTGGCCATGACCGGACCTGAGGGAATGTTGTCGAGCAACTGATCAACGATCAGTGTTGATTCGCGAACCTCTTGCAGACGAATCCAGCAACGAGCGAAACTGTCGCCGTCCGGGTGAGTCCAAACTTTCCAGTCAACCTTGTCCCAAGCCATCGGCAGTGACTGATCGCGACGCAAATCCCAATCAACACCACTGGCGCGCAAGTTGGCGCCAGACAAGCCGTACTGCATGGCGATGTCTTTCGGAATCACACCGATACCGCGAGTACGGCTTTGGAAGATCTCGTTACCGAACAACAGGTCTTCCATTTCGGTGCAGAAATTACGCAAGGTCTTCATGACCGCGCGAGTTTCATCAATGAAGCCCGCAGGAAGATCGTCTTTGAGTCCACCGATGCGGTCAAAGTTGGGGTGGAAGCGTCCGCCCGTAGTTCCTTCGATGAGGTTCAAGACGTGTTCGCGATCGCGGAACGCCATGAACACGGGCGTGACAGCGCCTAACTGCACGCCGAGGTCGCCGAGGAACAGCGACACGTTGGCGATACGCGACAATTCAAACAAGATGGTGCGAATCCATTGAGCACGCGGTGGTGCTTCAATTCCCATCAACTTTTCAGCAGCCAAAATGAAGGGCACTTCGTTGGCGAAACTTCCGAGCCAGTCAATGCGATTCACAAGTGAGGTCACTTGTGGGTACGTACGAACTTC
>JBIKYT010000028.1:0-27159 GCA_044355095.1 Ilumatobacteraceae bacterium | reverse complement strand
AGAGAACAATTTGAAAAGTGCTGCTTGACGCTCAGGAAAAGTTTCTTTACTTCCGCGGGTCAGCTTGCCGGCGCGCAACAAGACTGATGTCTTCGGTCGACCAACGCGGGGATTGCCAGTTGTAGACATGATTGATGTCAACGACTTGACGCGACTTGGATGTTCAATAGCCATCGTCTGAGCGATCATTCCTCCCATTGACATACCAACGACATGGGCCCGCTCAATATCGAGTGCATCAAGTAACCCAACCGAGTCCTTGGCCATATCGCTCAAGAGATATGTCGACTTGGCGAATCGGCGCGAAATGGAGAACAACGCAGACTGAGTTTTTGTCGGTGGAGCCGCATCGATTTTTGTGGACAGCCCGATATCACGATTGTCAAAAGTGATGACTTGGAATCCGCGGTCGACGAGTCCGGCGATAAACGTGGCGGGCCAAGCAACGAGTTGCCCTCCGAGTCCCATCACGAGCAGCAACGGATCGCCTTCGCCATGTACTTCGTATTCAAGGGTGATTCCTGTGGAAAGGGTTGTTGATGCCATAAAGACAACCTAGTTCGTCGCTTTGAATGATCGGCGTTTAAAGTCTCGGTTGTGAAACGTGCTATTTCGCTAGTAGTCATTGTTGCGATTGCACTCATTGGGTGGTTTCAACGGGACGAGCCCGTACAAAGAGTTCGCGCTCAGGCGCCAGACGGACTGTTTGTACCTATAAAACCGCAACGCGTTGTTGATACCCGCCGTTCGGACGACCTAGTGGCCGTTTCCGCCGAGGGGTCGTTTCGGGATATAGATCTTCTCGCTTCACTCGAAATTGATGGGATTGTGAAGGACTCAATCATCGGAGTTTTTGCCAACATCACAGTTCTTGATGCAACAGTCCCTGGTCATGTCTCAGCATTTCCTTCAACACAAAATCGTCCTGATGCATCAGTGGTGAACTTTGTAAACGGCAAAATTTCTAGTAACGGCTTCTTCATGGCGACACCATTTATCTCGGTCATGAGGCTGGCGATGACGTCCGAAACTGGAAAAAGCGGAACGGCCAATGTAATTGTTGATATCTCTGGATTGGTAACGAGCGACTTCACAACAAATAACGCCGCCCGACTTGTTGCTATGACGCCAACCCGTGTTTTTGATTCACGACGAGGAACAGTGGTCAATGAAGGTTCAATAACTCAAGTTGACTTCACAAGTAATGAAGTTGGGGTTGTTGCTGTTGCCGTCAATATCACCGTCGACAATCAACGAGTTAGCAGCGAAGACACCTTTATTGGTCTCATGACCGACGGCGGCGCAGCGTGGCCAGAAACGTCACTGATCAATGTTGAACGAAGGGAAACCAAAAGTAATTTCGCTATTGTCCCTGTCAATGACAGTGGGGTGGCAACTTTCTTTAACGCTGAGGGTGACACCAATCTGATCATTGATCAAGTTGGTTATTTCACCACTGATCAGGTAGCAGCCAAGACTTCGGGTCGCATCGTTTTACTTGATGCACCTTTCCGGGTTCTTGACTCTCGACCAAATTCGCTTGAGGCTGGGCAACAAGTGACATGGGATTTCCAACCCTTTGTTCAAAGCTTGGGTAAAAGTAGAAATGGGTTAGAATATGCGCGTGCATTCTTTGGTAACTTCACGGCAGTCAATGTGCGGCGCCGTCTTCCTGGGTTGCAGGTAGAAGACTTCATCACCATTTTTCCAAACGGAACCTCGCGACCGGACACAAGCAATATCACTGTTTCGGACGGTCAAACATTGGCGAATTCGGGACTCTTTACGGTCAGCAACTCGGGCCTTAACGTGTACAACGACGACGGCATTATTGATTATCTGCTGGACATTTCGGCGGTCGTGACAGGCTAGTGAAGTATCAATCGCTATTCAATTGCGACAAATTCGAAACCTTTGTTTTGTAGTAATTGAATGACACTTGGTAGTGCAGTAATCATTCCTGTGAAGTATCCCGAGCAATCGTGAAAGAGTAATACGAGTCCGCGGTTGTTGCTGATTGCTCTGTTGGCTTGTCCAGTCACCCCGTTGATGATTTCATCTCGTTTTGATTCCATGCGTGGTGCGCCACCATTCCACAGAATTTGTGGATAACCAAAACCTACTGCAGTTTCTGCAACGAATGAATTGGTTGCTCCATAGGGAGGACGAAAGACGGTAGGCCGAACACCAATAGTGTTCTCAATGAAGTTGGATGCCACATCAAGTTGCGAGAAAATTTCATCAGCTGTCAAACTGTTGAGGCGTTTATGGTCCATGGTGTGATTTTGAATTGAATGTCCTTGGCTTGCGGCGTATTGCGCCTCACTGGGCGATCGACGCACTTGTCCACCAATGACAAAGAAGGTCGCCACGGTGTCTCCAAGAACGTTGACTGTCTGTCGGGTTCTGGAGTTACACGGTCCGTCGTCGAAAGTTAACGCTGCCTGCATCGGGCCAGGGGTTCGAACTCGCGGGGCTGAAAATGGGGCGGGTAGCTGAGGCAATTCTCGGATCTGAATCGTCTGGCCTTTTGACGCCCGCTGAAGGCCCGATTCTCCTTGGGCGACCCTTTGCGAGAAAAGCGAGATGGCGAAAAATGCGCCAGTAAAAAGCATGATGCGAACAGTGACGGACAACGATCGGCCCATCTGGAGTCGGCGCTGGACAGAACTCATGCCACGAGAGTAATTGAAATCGGTTGGAGGCCTTCATTTAGAGCATTAATCGCAGGTAGGCGACTTGGGTGATCTGTTTGAAATTTAGGGAAGTGCGACGATTGCTTCATGTTCAAGCGTCGCAACAATACGTCCATCTACTTCTATGTGCACATCAAGAATGGCCCGCTCACCATGTGATTGAAACCGCCGAACCACCGTTGATTTGACGATTGCGATTGAACCGCCCTGAGCAATTCCGTGGTGGCGAATGATGCTGCGGGTATGAATCCAGCTTCCTCGGGCAACGAATTGATGAACTGCGTTGTTGGCGAGCGCTGGCCACACTGCGGGATGCACATAGTTGTTCAGCAAACAGAAGTCGAGATCGTCGCCAGCGCGTTGACCGTAATCAGATCCCCATTCACCAATGAGGGGGATTTCGAGAGTTGGTAATGATTCGCCATCGCGCATTGGTGCAACCGGACCCGAATCTTTAACTGCAACAAACTGAGCGCGAGGTTGATCGGGTTCATCAGTGATGGCATCAATCGTTGAAGATTCACCAATATTGGTTGGCACGCAACGTAAGGCGTCGCCGTCAAAAACTGGACGACGGAATCGCACTTCACCTCCGCCGTTGTGCAACCAGTTATCTCCCCAAGCAACGATTAAGGGATGAGTGAGATACGCGTAGGTCGTTACTCCGGCCACGAGTGCTCGCGGAAATCCAGCGGCTTGCGCGCCGGCATCAGTATGAATTGGGTTGCGAGCGTGTTCAGCAAGATTTGATGCCTTGATTTGCCAACTGATTGGTTGCGTCATCACAACGAAACCATCAGCGTTTCACGCGTTAACGCGGAAGTCGGTGACCTGCGTGTCTTCAGTTCCGAGGTCTGTGAAATTGTCGTAGGCCCGAGCGGCCATGAACTCTTTCCAAGAGAATTCACGGTAACGCGCTCCGTCGGCACACATCTCGCGAATTGGTTTGATCGTTGAATCACGGGTTGGATTTTGGAAACACGGAATGCTGAAACGACGCTGTGTGGTCATCGGAACAACACGGTGCACCGCAGCGCGGTATCGGTCGTTAGTCCATGCCTGCATGCAATCACCAAGATTGATCACGATTGTTCCGTCAGTGGGTGGAACATCGATCCAGCCACTATCGAGTGACTCTGTTTGTAATCCGCCAACATTGTCTTGCAACAAAAGAGTGATCGTGCCGGGGTCGGTGTGATAGCCGAGAGCGGTTGGGCCTAGATCGGGAAGCCCTTCACGCTCAGCTTCGGGAACAGGGTCGCCGACAGGGTAGTGATTGAGTCGCATCATGCTTCCGTAGCGACTGCCCATCATTTCTTTTTGCGATCCTTCCGAGAGTTGCAATGCGGAGTGAATGAGGGACAGCGTGCGATCAGCCAGTTTGCTGAATTCGTCAAAGGCTTCAAGCATGGTGTCGCGAAAACCCGGTAGGTCACGAGGCCAGCGGTTGCGAGCATCAATTTGTTCGATGGTCGGATCAAGGAAGTCGAATACTTCTTTGTTATCGCGTTTGCGTTTGGTGAGCTCACGGTCGTAATAGCCCATGGGGTTTTCGGCATCACGCGTGATCTCGTTCTTGATTGAGCGATCAGTATCAAAAAACCGAGCAGTTTGCTGCCAGGTGCGGTTGATGAGGTCGTCGAGTCCGTGGCCGCTCAGAAGGAAAAACCCGTGGTCGCGGCACGCCGCATCAAGAGCGTCAAGAGACGTGGCAGTCGGGCGGGAAATATCAACGATCGGCACGGAAAGCACATGTCATGTTGGCACAAACGACCACTCATGGGAAATGGTGTTCTGGGGATAGCGAACCCGACCCTTTATCGGTAATGATGGTGACGTGATTCACCATTACCTAGCCGCCCGTGCCGAACTTGATGCCCCCGGATCGCCTTTGGCGACCTCAATCGCCGAAGTACGGGGAATCCCCGTCAAGGTGTACACCACCGCTCCGCCCAATATGCGGGTGATGTGGGAAGCCACTGCTCTTCACGCCGACAAGGACTACATCGTCTATGAAGACGAGCGTTACTCCTACGCCGAAATTCATGCGCAGGTGCGCAAGCTGGCCCAGTACTTGGTGAGCCAAGGAATTGGTCGTCACAGCCGAGTCGCATTGTCGATGCGCAACTACCCCGAATGGGTTGTGGGCTACTGGGCCACCGTTTCGATCGGTGCTGCCGCTGTTGGTATGAATGCGTGGTGGACTCCATCCGAAATGGAGTACGCGCTCAACGACAGTCAGCCCGGAGTATTGATTGTTGATGACGAGCGTTTAGAGCGTTTGAGTCAAATCGCTAGCACGCCGAAGATGCATGTCATTTCGGTGCGCACCGATCGTGCATTGCCCGCAGGTGGAGCGCGTTGGACTGATGTCATGGCCACTGCCGACCCCGGAGTTTTGCCAAATATCGAATTTGATCAGGATGATGACGCGACGATCTTCTACACCTCGGGCACCACTGGTTTCCCCAAGGGGGCCCAACTCACGCACCGTGGTTCAGTCGCCAACATTTTGAACCTTGTTGCGATGAACATGGCGTCAGCAATGGCTGAGCAGAAAGCCATTGCAGCGGGCGATGTGCCGGCACCAACTGCGGCACCTGCGCAGGCGTACCCGCCATGTTTCATGGCGCCGACTCCTTTGTTCCATGTGACCGCCTGTAACTGCATTTTGCATGCGGCTACGGCAAGTGGCGCCAAAGTTGTTTTGATGTACAAGTGGGAGCCCGGTCGTGCCCTTGAGTTGATTGAACGCGAACGAGTCACCAGCTTCTCTGGCGTACCGACGATGAGTCGCGAAATGTTGTTGCACCCCGACTGGAACACTCGAGATACATCTTCGGTTCAAGGAATGGGTGGTGGCGGTGCAGCCTTGCAGCCTGACCTCGTTCACAAGATTGCTGGTGCGCTCAAGGGTGGACAGCCGTCAACTGGTTACGGAATGACCGAAACTCACGGAATCATTACGGCTAACGCGGCTCGTTTGTTTATTGCTAAGCCCGAATCATGTGGTCCACTTGTACCAACACTCGAAGGCAAATTGGTTGATGAAGACGGAAATGATTTGCCGGCCGGGCCAAACACAGTGGGTGTCTTATGCGTTAGAGGCTCAATCGTTATCAAGGGCTATCTCAACCGAGAAGAAGCAACCGCTGACAGTATCCGCGATGGTTGGTTGAACACTGGTGACATCGCACGTATCGACGAAGATGGGTTTGTGTACATCGTTGACCGTGCCAAGGACATGGTGATTCGTGGCGGTGAAAATGTGTATTGCAGCGAAGTTGAAACTGCGATCTACAACCATGACGCAATTGCCGAGGCTTGTGTCTTCGGAATTCCCGAAGAGCGACTCGGCGAAGAAGTTGCGGCAGTGATTGTGCTACGACCCGGCCGTTCGCTCACTGAGAAAGAACTTCAAGATTTCTTGTCGGGCACGATTGCCAAGCACAAGATTCCGACCAAGATCTGGTTCCGCGATGAGCCGATTCCGCGTAATGCCAGCGGCAAATTCTTGAAGCGCGAACTGAAGAAAGAACTCACTGGCGAGTGAAGTTAGAGACGGGTACGACAGATCTGTTGGCCGAACTCCGTGACGATGGCATTCTGATAGCAACTCTGAATCGGCCTGAAACCCGCAATACGTTTAGTTCAGCGATGGGGAAGGCCCTCAGCAGTCTGTATCAATTAGCCGACTCGAACGACGCTGTTCGCGTGGTCGTTGTGACGGGTACTCCACCAGTCTTCTGTGCTGGCGCCGATTTTTCTCGTGGCTCCGAAGTTTTTGAACGTGCCGACGATTCAGAGTTCACGTCAAACCCGATTAATCCGCCGGCTTGGAAGATACGTAAACCAGTTATCGCCGCAATCAACGGTCATGCCATCGGAATTGGGCTCACGCTTGCTCTGCAATGCGATCTCCGCTTCATTGCTCGTGATGCGAAGTATGGAGTCGTGCAAGTGCGCCGGGGGATCCTGCCTGATGCGATGAGTCATTGGGTGTTGCCGCGTCTGGTTGGTCTTGCCAAGGCGGCCGACATTTTGCTGACGGGACGAACTTTCGATGGGGCCGAGGCAGTTGAGTTGGGTATTGCCTCGAAGGTTTTAGCAAACGATGAAGTATTGCCTCATGCCTTGGAAGTTGCGCACGACATTGCCGTGAATACGGCACCTGTTTCGGTCGCGTTGAGTAAACGATTGTTGTGGGAGTCGTACTCAATGACATCGGAGCAGATGAATCAAGCCGAAAGCGAATTGCATGTGCACTTAATGGGCAAATCCGATTCACGTGAGGGCGTTAACGCATTTTTGGAACGACGTGAACCACGGTGGCAACTCAGCGTGAATGAGGATTGCCTCGATATTTAGCGAGGCTCATCACTTGTTCAAGACTGACGTACGCCTTCTAGTCGAGAAGTGTTTCAAGTACAGCAATTTCTGATTGCTGTTCTTGCATGATCAAGTTCGCCAGGTCTGGGACAAGCGTGGACTGTCCGTCATCTTTGACTGTTTCGGCCATTTTGATCGCGCCTTTATGGTGCGCAATCATCGCGGTCGCCCATGCACGATCAAATTCTTCGCCCATCAGTTGACCGAGTGCAGCGATTTCATCAACGCTCAACATGCCATCCATCGACATGTCGTGTTCCTCTGACATATCCATGAGCGGTTGATCCCAATCGGTCAGCCACTGGGTCATCAAGTCAATTTCGGGGTCTTGAGCAGATTTGATTTGTGATGCCAAAGTTTTCACTTGTTCGCTGGCCATCAGTGTTGGATCAAGGGCCATGTCGGCGAGCTCGATGGCTTGTTCATGGTGGGGGATCATCATTTGAGCAAACATAACGTCCGCTTCGTTGAAACTACTTTCAGAACTTGTCGCGTTCGTTCCAATTGAATCTGTTGACATATCGGACATGTTGTGGGACTCGCCGCCACAAGCGGTGAGCAAAAGTAGTCCAGCAATGAAAAGTTTGGGCAGATGATTTGTGCGGAACATTTCTATCTCCTTATCTCGGTTGTTGGAATGACTAATTGAATGACGACGTCACGAGTGCCGATGTCAACACGAGTACAAGGAGGCCGCAAACCAATTCGGTGTAACTGGCGCGCAACAGCAAAGTAGATCGTTTTGTCATTGACGACTCTTCAGTCGGCAGATTCTTTAAAAGCCTTCGGCGATTGATGTCGCCGACTTTGAGCACGAGACCAACTGCGACAATTTTGAGAAGAAGTATCTGTCCGTGTCGTTCGCCAAAGAGCGACGAGAGGCTGACCCCATGAAGTCGAAGAGTCTGAATGACGCCGGTGACCACGATAGTAATCACTGCATATTGGGCGTAGCGACCGTAACGGGTGTATGTCAGCAATGCATTCTTCGGATCAACAAGTGGAATCACAGTCAGTGCAATGACGGCCAGACCTCCAAGCCAAACAGCAGAGGCCGCGACATGCAATACGTCAACTGGAATTCCGAGAAGGGGGAGCGCTTGAGAACGAGAGTGACTGGTATACGCCAAGGTAACGAGGTACACACCGATCAATCCGATGGCCTGACGTTCTTTGATGGTGTTCGTTATTTGAGGCCAAGCGACAACCGCTGCATACGAAATTGCTGCGCCCGTCAATGCTCGTGTAAATATCATGGACCCGGGCGTCGAACTGAACAGGTCGAAAGTATCTAAGGGAGCCTTGAAAAATGAGTAACCATTAACGTCGGCGAGAAAAATCCAGCCTTGAAGAATCGGCACGACTGTTATCGCTGCTGATGACATCAGCAGCAGGCGTCGACCAGTCACTGCGGCCATCGCTCCTTCGGCCAGAAATATCTCTGCAAAGATTAATCCTCCAAGAAAAATGATTGCGAGGTAGCCAAGCATCCTGAGCGACCAGCGGACAGTTTCGGGAACCGAAGTGGCATTGTTGAACTCTGTGACGGCGTCAACCGTCGTTTCTGGTGCTGAAGAACTTGACGTCGCTGCCGTCAAAGTCGAAGTCGTCGTTGCGCCGACCGAGAAGGCGACACGACCCGAAACGACGTGTCCATCTGAACTGACTAACTTCCAGCGAGCTGTGATCGCCCCGGAGAGTGCTGTCGGCAGTGTGGCTACGACAATGTTGTCGGATGCTCCGTGAACTGCGTTTGTAAGTTGTGTACGAACTCCATCACCGTTGATGATCTCGCCCGAAAATGTTTCAAGTGGCACCGATTTAGTGAAAGTAATGCTCCATTGGGCTGGAGGACTCTCAACGGTTTCGCCATCAAATGGTGAACTGCTGTCAAAGGCATTGTGGGCCAAGGCTGGTGACCCGCCAAAAGCGAAAAGGCCCAAGAAAAGACTGAGCAAGAAAAGTGTCGGTTTGAACCCTGAAGCAATTTTATGTTTCATAGACCTTGACCTTCCAATAAGAAAGTCACTGTAACTCAAACCATATTTTTAGAGAGGTCGGGCCAGGTTTTTTGGACGGTTAGATCACTCTTTCGAGAGTGACAACAATTCCGCCCATATCGGGTCGAGTCCAGATCATGTGGCCGTTTTCATTGAGGTGACGGGTGACTTGAATTCCTGGTAACCCGACTGGTCGCAAGACAAACACTTCGTCTTCGTATGAAGCGACAACATGAATCGGTGTTGTGTAATCAAAGACTGAAACATCGTGCACGCCATTTTCTTCAGTGCCATCGGCGCGAGCATCGGCAATAGTTCCACCGCCGCAATCGACGATGCGATTACCGCATTGCTCAATCCGTTCGGTGTACGACATCAAGCGATCATCACTAGCAACGGGTTCACCACCACGTGTTGCGGCGATGACTTTCCAAACACCGCGCAAGTCGGGAGCGCCATCAACTAGAGGTTCGGTGCAGTTGCCAAGTATGAGCGGTGGAAACGAAGCACCATAACCGCCTGGAGGTGTATGAGCGATGGGGATCTCGGAACAATTCACGAGATCACCATACGTCATCTGAGATCCTGTCTAAATTTCGTCTGATCTAAAGTTCGACGCAATCGCTGTCAATTTCACGAATTGCAACGTCGGTTCCGTTGTCTTGGACAATGATGACAACAGAAGGGTCCGTCGTTGCCATGCTGAGGCCCTCGGCGATGGTTTCGCATATTGCTACTGCGCCAAGTTCAACGGCGTCAACAAAATCCATCGTATACGTGGTGTACCCGTCGCTGGCCTCCATGCCATTTGAACCAATCTCACCACCGACGAAATACTGAGATGCTTCGGAGAGAACATAATTTTGAATTTCGTCCAGGTCCACATCATCGAATATGTTGCCGGTGGAACCCATGGTGATTGATCCCGTTCCAACGGTGCTCTCGTCGGTAATGCCACAGACTTCGGTGCTGTATTTCTCAATGACCTCGCCGGCCTCTGTGACCTTGGGATCCATAATGATCTCCATCACTTTGCTCATGGCTTCAGGATCGTTTTCGTCGACACTTTCCATTTCGGTCAGCACCGGAACTAGGACTTTCAGCGCATCGCGCAGTTCATCATTGGGAGCGGAATCAATCAGTTCATTCATTGCCGCGATCGCAGTGGCGTCAAAATTTTCAAGATCGTCCATGTCGGCGACTTTGGCGCAAAACTGTTCGTCGGTGAGTTGCGCCCCAGATGAACTGCTGTCGCTCCCGCAGGCGATGAGAATGACCGGACTGCACAGGACGAAACCGAGGAAAAACTTGGGAAATCTGCTCATGCGATCATCGTATGAATTGGTTCAGTCAGGCGGGGTTGTTTTCGCCATGTTTGAGTGAATTTACGGTTAGGAGCACGATTTATATGCCAAAAGACAGAGATTTGGTGGGCAGTGTTCTATCGTTTAACACTTGTGACTACTAAACCGAACGCCGCCTTCTCTATCGCACTTGATTGCCAGCTTGACAATGTCCCGGGCACGTTGGGTCGGCTCTGCACAGCAATCGGAGAAGTCGGAGGCAACATTGGTGCCCTCGACGGATTTGACGTTCGCGGTCCGATTCTTCGTCGCAGTGTGGTTGTTCACTGTCGCGATGAAGAACATCAGGGTCGTGTCGTTGATGCAGTGCGCAAGCTCTCGGGCGTTACTTTGCTCGACTGGTGGGACCGTACATTCAAGATGCACGAGGCCGGCAAGATTGAAGTTCTTTCAACTGCGCCAGTTAATGACAGAGATGATTTGTCGATGGCGTACACGCCTGGCGTTGCTCGTGTTTGTACCGCGATTGAGAATGATCCAGGCTTGTCGCACGAATACACCATTCGCAAGAACACCGTCGCCATCGTCAGCAACGGAACCGCAGTGCTTGGTCTCGGCGACATTGGTCCCGAAGGCGCAATGCCCGTCATGGAAGGTAAAGCACTTCTTTTCAAGGAGTTCGGTGGAGTCGACGGTTTCCCGATTTGTATTAATGCCCGCACCGCCGATGAAGTTGTTGACTTCGTGCAGCGCATCGCTCCGACCTTTGGCGGAATCAACCTTGAAGACATCAAGGCACCGGAGTGTTTTGAAATTGAAGAGCGCCTCCGTGCCAGCCTTGACATTCCGGTCTTTCACGATGACCAGCACGGCACAGCAGTCGTGACCTTGGCGGCACTGTGGAATTCGTTGAAAATCACCGGCAAGAAAATGGAAGACCTCACCGTGGTGATCGCTGGAGTTGGCGCTGCTGGTGTTGCGATCGGCAAGATTTTGTTGAATGCTGGTGTGGGTGATGTCATCGGTTGCGACCGCGTCGGTGCCATCTATACGGGACGAAGTGAGATGAACTCGGCTAAAGAATGGTTTGCCAATAACACCAACCGCTCGCGCCGCATGGGATCGATTAGCGACATTATGAAGGGCTCGGACGTCTTTGTTGGCGTGAGCGGACCTGACCTGATTACTGCTGCCGATATTCGTTCAATGGCTAAGGATCCCATTGTTTTTGCAATGGCGAACCCGAATCCCGAGATCCGTCCCGAACAGGCCGACGGTCTGGCTGCGGTGATGGCTACTGGTCGCAGTGACTACCCGAACCAAATCAACAATGTTTTGGCCTTCCCGGGAATTTTCCGAGGAGCTCTTGACGCTCATGCCACCGACATCACCGAAGGTATGAAGTTGGCTGCAGCAATCGCAATCGCCGAGTCGGTCACCGATGCACAGTTGAAGCCCGAGTTTGTGGTGCCATCAGTGTTCGACCGAACAATCGTTGAGCGCGTTGCTCCCGCAGTGGCTGCTGCTGCAGTTGCTGACGGTGTGATTCGCAAGCGTTAATTTGATTGCTTTTTTGAGGCTGATACTTGTTTTCGGCCGGTGCGCGGTAGATGCAGATCGAGGCGAATGGCGATAGCTCGAATGGCGACGACGATGACAACTGGTACCCAAACGCGAACACCGTCGGAGACATCGGTGTGTCGCAATGCCACATGAACGACCGCTCCAAGTAGTCCCGCCACGGCATATACCTGCCCAACAAAAACCATGGGAGTTCGTCCGGTGAAAACATCTCGGATCACTCCGCCGCCAACTCCGGTGATGACGCCCACAAAGATGGCGATGAATGAAGAGGTTCCATTTTCAATTGCTATCGAGGTTCCGAGCACAACAAACGCACCAAGCCCGACTGCGTCGCTTGCTAGATACCAAAGTTGCCGACGCGGATCTATATGAAAAGGTAAGCGCAACACGATGAGTCCAAGAGCGACGGTGCAGAGCGCAACGATGACTGGCCACTCGTCGTTGACCCAGGTGACTGGGAAATTGCCGATCAAAATATCGCGAATGGTTCCGCCACCGATTGCAACAACAACGGCAAGAACTGTTGCGCCGAGCCAATCAAGTTCAGTTTCGGCCGCAGCTAGTACACCAGAAGTTGCGAAGGCGATTGTGCCGAGGACCGCAACGACAAGAAAGGCACCCTGATCAGTTGCGGCGATGTCAGCGAGCATTCGCAAACTTTACCCACGAGCGGTTCGCTATAGAAGTTGTGATGCAAGGATCCATACTCTTTTTTCGCCGATTCAAGTCTGTAACTTCCCACATTGAGACGTGCCAAAACTTTGCGAATTTTATGGAATTTCGATTTACATGTACTTCTATGACCACAATCCACCACATATCCACGCTTTCTATTCTGGTTCGGAAGCAAGATTCAGAATCCCTGACGGCGTTCAATTGGACGGTCGCATGCCCGTAACTGCGGTCCGTCTAGTACAAGAGTGGATTTCGATGCAGAGAATTCAATTGATGCTCAACTGGCATGCAGCAAACTCTGGTAGGCCAGTTGTTGCATTGACGCCACTTCGCTAATCTGCGGGCATGACGATGTTTGTGCGAGTTAACAAAGCCAAGTGTCTTGGCGAGCATCAACTTTCATTGGAATTCAGCGACGGACTCATTCGCGAAGTAGAAATTCATCGAGGTCTTGGGGGAGTCTTCAGCGACTTGGACGACGAAGAATTGTTTTCACAGGTTTCGGTCGACCCGACGTCTGGCACGCTTGTTTGGCCTGGTGGTCTGGATCTAGATCCAGATGTTCTCTATGGCGTTGAAGAATCCGCAGCTGGAAAGTTATTCACGCTCCTCTCCGAAAGTCGTTTACAAACTCAGCAATAGGTCTCATGAGGTCCTATCCCTCGCTAGTTGCCGATAGTGGGGGACAATAGAAACATGACAAGCACAGTGGTGGTTTTCCTCGTCGTTGCGACGATTTTTTCAATCGGCGACTGGTGGGCAGTGCACACATCGAAAAAGTCGCTTCAATATGTCTGTAAGCCACTTGCGACCGTTGCATTTCTTGGTGTGGCCATAGCGATCCTTGATGCAGACGGTGTCCCGCAAACGTGGCGCATCATTGCTTTCGTTTTTTGTTTGTTGGGCGATGTGTTTTTGATGCTCCCGCGTGATGCATTTGTTCCTGGTCTGGCCTCATTTGCGATTGCGCAAATCTGTTTCGCAGTGAGTCTGCTCAATGAAGATGTAACAACCTTGCGACTTCTGATCGGAGTAGCAATCGTTGTGCCGGCAACCCTTGTTTTGGCTCGACGCTTTATTCGACATATTTCAGTTGCGGGTCATAAAGAACTAGTGATCCCCGTCATGGTGTACATGGTCGTGATTGCTGCGATGGCCACTAGTGCGATCGCAGGTGCGACTGCAATCGGAATAGTCGGTGCGATCTTCTTCATGTTGTCTGATTCGCTCATTGCCGAACAAAGATTTGTTAAAGAACGCTCGTGGCAACCAGTCAGCATCATGGTCACGTATCACGTGGCACTGGCGGGCCTTGCTCTCGGGTTGGTGTAGGACAGACTGTTGCGATGAGCGTTCGTGATACAACCATTCCCGATTTCGAGACTGACGGAATCTCACCGACGGGTCGGATATTTCCTATTGCTAGAAAACCACGGCTCGTCGTTGCCTTGTCCCTGTGTTTGCTTGGAGCCATGTCGAGCTGCTCGACATCCGCCGGACCGAGCGATGATTCGTCGGCAGCTATCGGCTCAACGTCGACAACGCTCGCGCCTTCGGACTTTCCAGCGATCTCATCGTCATCGTCCCCTTCGACGACGGTGCCGTCCTCAGAATATGACCCGTACATCAACGCAAACCCGGCGATGGCAGCCGTCGGAACGGTCACAGACGAGTGGGTGACAACACCCGATGGCCGGCGACGCCATTTTCGGCTCTATGTTCCGTCGGGGGTCGCGGTGAGTAGCGAAAACGTTCCGTTACTCGTGGCACTTCACGGCGGATTGGGCTCATCGGGGCAGTTCGCGGCGAACTCCGGTTTCGACGAACTCGCCGAAGCGAACGGCTTCCTGGTGGTGTACCCCGATGGGATTCGCGCGATCCCCGAGCGGCCCGGATTGCAGACGTGGAATGGCGGATATTGCTGTGGTCCTGCCGCTGATCGAAACGTCGACGACGTGGCATACATTCGCTTCCTGCTGGATCTCTTGACGGAGCGGTTCGAGATCGACTCGAGCCGTGTTTTCGCGGCGGGACACTCGAATGGGGCGATCATGGCGTACCGGCTCGCCTGCGAATTGTCGGATCGAATCGTGGCGATCGGCGTGCAAGCGGGCAGCCTCGGGATCGATGACTGCCGGCCGATGGAGCCGGTATCTGTCCTGCACATTCACGGACTGGCCGACACCAATCATCCGATCGACGGTGGTCGTGGAACCGGGGTTTCGGGTGTCGAGTTCAGATCCGGTCGGGACGCGGTGACGGAGATGGCGATGAAGTTTGACTGCATCACCGATCCGAGCGATCGCACGATGACATCCAACGCGGATGTTGAGAACCTCGTATGGTCGGGCTGCGAAGAAGGATCGCGTATCGAGTTGGTGACAGTGGCTAGCGCGAGCCACGCGTGGATGGGTCACCAAGCCGCGATGGCTGGATCGGCGGCCCTGGTTGGCGAGCCGTACATGGACTTTGATGCGAGCCGCGCAATCTGGTCGTTCCTTAACCAGTTTTCACGCCGATGATGGCCCGTTCGAAAGTTGCGGAAACATGCCAAGTGTTGGCGGCAATAACCGCCAACACCCCGCAGTGGAGCTGGGGGGAATCGAACCCCCGTCCATCAGGCGATGAGCGTTCGTGATACGACCATTCCCGATTTCGAGACTGACGCAATCTCACCGACGGGTCGGATGTTTCCTATTGCTAGAAAACCACGGCACGTCTTTGCGTGCGGTCAGCGAACCATCGCTCAGCCTCCCCAAGATTCAGTGATAGCGGTGTCGGAGATCTCAGAGTTGTATGACGCAGCGCGTAATTCGTAAAACTTTACTGTTGCCACTGCTTGCGTTCATGATTGGATGTGGCGCAGGGGAGTCAACACAGGTTGACCGACGGTTTGTCGCGGAGATGATTCCTCATCATGAACTCGGGTTACAAATCATTGAAATAGGTCAGTCGCGCAGTAATGATGTGCGGTTGCGTCGATTGATATTTGAGATGGGGTCGTATCACCATGCTGAATTACATGCGCTTGAGGCACTAGGCCACAATTGGGGCGTTGAAAATGCACAAAAGTTTCCTGGTGCCATTAACCAATCGCAGATGGACTCACTGCGAATTCTTGAGGGAAATGCGCACGATATTGCATGGCTGAAGATCATGATTGAACATCATGAAGGGGCACTAGTCATTTCCGAAGTGGCGCTGCTCGATACTCAGGAAAGTGAAATTGCTCAAATTGCAAGAAATGTCATCGCCACACAGTCCGACGAATTAGTGAAAATGCGTCTTCTATTAAGTGATTTATGTCTGGCATTAAGTTCAAAGTGTGAACATCGGTCCGAATAGGACTTTTCGTGGCCGTGTGAGTTGAAAAAGCCGTCGTTAAACCTCAACTTGAGGTAGACGTTCGTGTGCATCGCGGCAAGTTTCCGGAATGATTTATTGTGGAATGAATTTTCGGTTGAACCGATGTAACTTAGGCAGACTAGATTTATGTTTGTGAACCCGACCTGGCGTAACCATCAGCTCTGCCTGCCTAAGGTTCCAATTTCGGCTTTGCTTGTAGCGGCGCTCGTCGCCAACCTCGCTTGTGTGGCTTTTGGGCCAGTCAGCCCGACTCTTGCAGCAGCGGGCACGGTGTCTGGCAATGTGTATCACGACTACAACGGTAACGGAATCAAAAATGGTGCATCGGCTCCGTTTGGAGCTGATGAGGGGATCGCGGGGGTAGCGGTTCGTGCATATGACTCAACTGGTGCGTTGGTCGGCTCGGCCACGACAGCTACTGATGGGACCTACTCGATCAACGTGACGGGCGCGGCGACAACGTCGGTGCGTATCGAGTTTGACACCCCATCGGGCTTCTATCCCTCCCCATCGAATCCGGGGGCTGTTCCCTACACCCAAGCGACGAATTCGACACGTCCGGGACCGATTCAATTCACGACAGTGCCGCGCCAATTCATCGACTACCCCCTCACCAATGGAGAAATCGGTGAGAGTACTGACAGAATCGCAGCGGTCCAGATGCGCAGAGGACCGACGACATACAGTCCGACAGTGGACAGCATTTGGCTGACGAATAATGTGCTTACGAGCCCGACAACAGACATCGCAAACTCGGGCGAAACGGGTGCGTTGTGGGGACTTGCGTGGAACCGAACAAATCAACGATTGTGGAGTTCAGCAGTAATCCGACGTAGTTCGGGCCTCGGACCGAAGGGCATCGGTGGTCTCTACATGGTGGATGTAGTCGGCGGCACGACGAATGTGATCGCCAGTTTTGACCTTCGTGACTACGGAGTCGTGCTGGAAAATGTCACCTCTGCTGGTGGCACCGACTACGACGACTCCGATAGGGACCTTTCAGGAGCAGACCAGACGAAGTACTGGGACATACCTGGGTACTCAGGTGTTGGAACTGAGGGATTTGGTGACATCGACTTCTCAAAAGATGATCGTTATCTTTATGTCGTCAACCTGTACGAGCGAAAGATTCATCGATTCACGATGGGCGGAACAGCGAACGCACCGACGCTCAATGATCGCACTGACTTCTCCGTTCCTGACACCTACTGCACCTCACCAAGTATTGCGCGACCGTGGGGAATCGAAGTCATGGAGGAAGGAGTACTCAACGTTGGAGTCATTTGTACCGACATGGTGTCAGGAACTGCCGCACTGACCGCCCGGCCCGCTCCGGAGAAGGGTTCGATACTCAGACTCGACCCGGTGACGGGCGGTTGGTCTGAGTTGGCGACGATTGACCTTAGTTACTACCGGAATACTCATTACTCGGGTCTGACAGGTAGCGGGGCTGTCATGGCTGAGACCACTACCCATTGGCAAGAGTGGACAAACGACTACGTCAACATCGACGCCATCGGCAGTAACCAGTGGAACTTGTTCGATTGGTCCCAGCCGATCATTTCAGACATTGAGACTGTCAAAGGCGGGGGAATGATGCTGGGGCTAACGAACCGTTTCAACTTCCAGACTGGGCCGAACCTCGTTCAGCCGGACCCCACCAACACCACTACGAAGATATTCGACCTACAGATGTCAAGCGGTGACACATTGTTTATGTGCCGTACGGCAACAGGTTGGTCCCAAGACAAGAACTCCGACTGCAAGACGAATGCGGACTGGGTGGGTGACGACCTCCTGCACCGTGAGTCGTCGCTCGGCGCGCTGGCAGCGTATTCACCAGCGCTGACCCATTGGGTGGCGAGCTCAGCGATGGATCCGGGCGGTTATCCGACCGCTGGCGTTTGGCAGAACAATGTTGCAACCGGCGGCCTCAATGCGTCAGTTGCGTATCAACCGAACGATTTCGCTAAGGGCGCCGCGATGGGAGATATTGAAATATTAACCCAGAATGCGCCGGTCTCAATTGGTAACCGGTTATGGCTTGACGCAGACGGCGATGGCATTCAGGACGCAGGTGAATTACCTGTCGTTGGCGCGACCGTGAGGTTGTACAACTCTGCAGGCACTCTTGCCGGAACAGCCATCACGGATTCGAATGGCGAGTATTACTTTGCGTCGAACGTCACGGAGGCGGCAGCGGGTAACAATGATTTTTCGGGCGGCGGTCTCACTGCAAGTGAAGAGTTCACTGTCAGGGTCGACAACGCAGCCAATTTTTCATCGGGGCCGTTACAGAACTATGCAATGACGTCAGCGAACAAATCTGCTTCTGCATCGTTGCTTGACGACGAGATTGACTCTGACGCAACTTTGGTTTCAGGTTTCCCACGTATCACAGTGCCTGCAATGGAATGGGGGCAAACGAACATGTCGTACGACATCGGTTTCGCGCCGGTCGTCAGTATCGGCGACCGAGTGTGGTTGGACACCGATCGCGACGCCGTGCAAGACGTCGGAGAGGTGGGGCTGGCGGGAGTAACTGTCACGTTGACCTACGCAGACGGCTCTCCGGTGTACGACGCGTCGGGGAATCTTGTGACAACAGCAGTCACAGATTCGAACGGAAACTACCTATTCCCCAACCTGTTAACCGCACCCGCAGGAACCTACAAAGTGACGATGACGACCCCAAGTGGTTACGGACGGACGACGCCGGTTTCCGATACATCTCTTGCGCTGACGACCGCTGGCGCGAGCGATCTCACTCTCGACTTCGGCGTTGCTCCAGCGGTTTCGGTTGGTGATTTTGTGTGGGTTGATACTGATCGTGATGGTGTGCAAGATGGCGGCGAGCCAGGAATTGCTGGCGTGACGATGTCGATTACAAAGGCCGATGGTAGTGCGGTAACTGATGTGTCAGGGAGTGCGGTAACGACCACAACAACTGATGCGAACGGTAACTATGTGTTTTCCAATTTGCCTCCGGGGTCGTACAAGGTGACAGCGGTGACTCCGTCGGGTTACTCGGCAACAGTTGCTGGGGCTGGAACGACAGAGACGGACTCATCAACCGGCACGGCCACATCGGCAACTCTGACGAACCCTGGTTCAAGCGACATGTCTTTAGATTTTGGGTTTGTATTGCCAAGGGTGTCGGTTGGTGATTTTGTGTGGATCGATACCGATCGTGATGGAGTTCAAGATTCCGGAGAACTAGGTATTGCTGGTGTGACAGTGTCGATTACGAAGGCTGATGGCAGTGCGGTAACTGATGTGTCTGGGAATGCGGTGACGAACACAACAACTGATGCGAACGGCAACTATGTGTTTTCCAATTTGCCGCCGGGTTCATACAAAGTGAGTGTGGTGACGCCGACGGGGTATACGGCGACAGTTACTGGTGCTGGAACGACAGAGACGGATTCATCGACTGGCACTGCGACGTCGGTCAACCTTGCCTCGGATGGAGCATCGGATGCCACTCTCGATTTCGGTTTTGTTGTTCCGTCGGTGTCGGTTGGAAACTTGGTGTGGATTGATACTGATCGTGACGGAATTAAAGATGGCGGTGAGTCGGGTATTGCTGGCGTGAACATGTCGATTACGAAGGCTGATGGCAGTGCGGTGACCGATGTGTATGGCAACCCGGTGACGACCACAACGACCGACGCATCGGGTAACTATCTTTTTGCGAATCTTCCAGTTGGGTCATACAAGGTGACGGCGATGACGCCGTCGGGTTATGTCTCAACGACTGCGTCAGTGGGTTCGGATCGCGCGGTGGATTCATCAACCGGCAATGCGACGTCGGCAAACCTGACCACAGATGGCGCGAGTGATCTCACGCTCGATTTTGGTTTTGTTGTTCCGTCGGTGTCGGTTGGAAACTTGGTGTGGATTGATACCGATGTTGATGGTGTTCAAGATGTTGGTGAGCTGGGTCTTGCTGGTGTGACGATGTCGATTACGAAGGCTGATGGCAGTGCGGTAACTGATGTGTTTGGCAACTCGGTGACGACCACGACCACTGATGCGAACGGTAACTATGTGTTTGCTAATTTGCCTCCGGGTTCATACAAAGTGACGGCAGCGACCCCATCGGGTTATGTCTCTACATCGGCGTCAGTGGGGTCGGATCCTGCGGTGGATTCGTCGACTGGCACGGCCACATCGGCGAGCCTGACCGCCGATGGCACGAGTGATCTCACACTCGATTTCGGATTCCGTCTGCCAAAAGTTGGTGTCGGTGATTTTGTATGGTTTGACACCGATCGTGATGGTATTCAAGATGGCGGTGAGCCAGGTCTTGCTGGTCTGACGATTTCGATCACAAAGGCAGACGGCAGTGCGGTGACCGACGTGTTTGGCAACGCAGTGACGACCACGACTACCAACGGATCGGGCCAATATCTTTTCGAGAACCTGCCTCCAGGTTCGTACAAAGTGAGTGTGGTGACGCCATCCGGTTATGTCTCCACATCGGCGTCAGTGGGGTCGGATCCGGCGGTGGATTCATCAACTGGCACAGCAACATCGGCGAGCCTGACCGCCGATGGTACGAGTGATCTGACGCTCGATTTCGGTTTCTACGCATCGGTGGTGTCGGTTGGAAACTTGGTGTGGATTGATACTGATCGTGATGGTGTGCAAGATAGCGGCGAGTTGGGTCTTGCTGGTGTGACGATGTCGATTACGAAGGCTGATGGCAGTGCGGTGACCGATGTGTTTGGTAACGCCGTGACGACCACGACAACGAACGCGAACGGTAACTATGTGTTTGCTAATTTGCCTCTGGGTTCATACAAAGTGACGGCAGTAACCCCGTCGGGTTATGTCCCTACATCGGCGTCAGCTGGTTCGGATCCGGCAGTGGATTCATCAACTGGCACGGTGACATCGACGAACCTCGCTACGGACGGGGCATCGGATGTTACGCTCGATTTTGGTTTTGTTGTTCCGTCGGTGTCGGTCGGAAATTTGGTGTGGATTGATACTGATCGTGATGGGGTGCAAGATGTCGGTGAGCTAGGTCTTGCTGGTGTGACGATGTCGATTACGAAGGCTGATGGCAGTGCGGTGACTGATGTGTTTGGTAACGCCGTGACGACCACGACAACTGATGCGAATGGTAACTATTTGTTTGCAAATCTTCCTGTTGGGTCATACAAGGTGTCGGTCACTGCGCCGTCGGGTTATGTCTCTACGACGGTGTCAGCTGGTTCGGATCGTGCGGTGGATTCTTCAACTGGCACGGCAACATCGGCGAGCCTGACCACAAATGGTGCGAGTGATCTCACGCTCGATTTTGGTTTTGTTGTTCCGTCGGTGTCGGTCGGAAGATTGGTGTGGTTCGATACTGATCGTGATGGGGTGCAAGATGTTGGGGAGCCAGGTCTTGCTGGTGTGACGATGTCGATTATGAAGGCTGATGGCGGCGCGGTGACTGATGTGTTTGGTAACCCGGTGATGACCACAACGACCGATGCATCGGGCAACTATGTGTTTGCAAATCTTCCTGTTGGGTCATACAAGGTGAATGTCGTTGAGCCGACGGGGTATACGGCGACTGTTGCTGGGGCTGGAACAACAGCAACAGATTCATCAACTGGCACTGCAACGTCGACAAACCTGACATCAAACGGAGCATCGGATGTGACTCTCGATTTCGGTTTCTTCGCGCCGGTGGTGTCAGTTGGAAATTTGGTGTGGATTGATACTGATCGTGATGGTGTTCAAGATGTTGGTGAGTCGGGTATTGCTGGCGTGACGATGTCGATTACGAAGGCTGATGGCAGTGCGGTGACCGATGTGTTTGGTAACGCGGTGACGACCACGACAACTGATGCGAATGGTAACTATTTGTTTGCAAGTCTTCCTGTGGGTTCATACAAGGTGAATGTCGCAGCGCCGACTGGTTATGTCGCTACAACGGCGCTAGCTGGTTCAGATCGTGCGATGGATTCATCAACTGGCACGGCCACGTCGGTAAGCCTGACCACAGATGGTGCGAGTGATCTCACGCTCGATTTCGGATTTGTATTGCCAAAAGTGTCGGTTGGAAACTTGGTGTGGTTCGATACTGATCGTGATGGTGTCCAAGATGCCAGCGAGCCAGGTATTGCTGGTGTGACGTTGTCGATTACGAAGGCTGATGGCAGTGCGGTGACTGATGTGTTTGGTAACGCGGTGACGACCACGACAACTGATGCGAATGGTAACTATTTGTTTGCAAATCTTCCTGTTGGGTCATACAAGGTGTCGGTCACTGCGCCGTCGGGTTATGTCTCTACAACGGCCCTAGTTGGTTCAGATCGTGAGATGGATTCGTCGACTGGCACGACCACTTCGGCGAACCTCGATACGGATGGTGCGAGTGATCTCACACTCGACTTCGGATTCCATGAACCGATTGTTGTAGTACCCGAGTCGCGGACGATGCCAACCACGGGCACTTCTTCGTTGGTTATGGTCCTCGTTGCTTTTCTCTTGACGCTGTTTGGTGTGTTGATCGTTCTGTTTGCTCGCCGTCGGCCGCATCGACTTTGTTTGCACTAGTTCAACATAAACAAGCGGCAATAGAGACATTTTTTGTGTAGTTGAAAATTTGGTGTGATCAGTGAGCAGAGTTGCTATTAAATGAATTGTTGAGTTTGTTTGCACAGCGTTGTTGGTGGAGCAGGGGGGGGAATCGAACCCTGGTGGACTCTGCTTTCCTAATCACTGCGACGCGCAGGCTCGTCAATAACGCAAAAAGGCCCTGCAGAACTAAGTTCTGCAGGGCCTTGAAAACGGTTTCAATTACTTGAGGTCGAACCGATCATTGTTCATGACTTTGGTCCATGCCTTGACGAAATCGCTGACAAACTTGCCAGCGTTGTCGTTCTGTGCGTACACCTCTGCCAAAGATCGCAATTGCGAGTTCGATCCGAAGATTAAGTCATTGCGAGTGGCGGTCCAAACCACTTCGCCCGACTTGCGGTTGCGACCTTCAAAGGTCTCTTCGTCTTTGTCCGTTGGCTTCCACTCGGTGTTGACGTCAAGAACATTGATGAAGAAATCATTTGTCAATGTTCCTGCCCGCTTGGTGAAGACACCAGCCGATGATTGATTGTGATTTGCGCCAAGAACTCGCAAGCCTCCAACCAAGACGGTCATTTCTGGGGCCGACAGTCCCAGCATGTTTGCTTTTTCGAGCAATAGTTGTTCAGTTGGGTGGGCATGACCTGGCTTGAGGAAGTTGCGGAAGCCATCAAATGTTGGCTCAAGCACTGCAAAAGACTCAACGTCGGTCTGTTCTTGGGTTGCGTCACCACGACCTGGGCTAAACGGAACACTGACCTTCACACCGGCATCTTGTGCGGCCTTTTCAACACCAACGTTTCCGCCCAGCACAATCAGGTCGGCAATTGACATGCCGGTCTCTGCGCTGAGTTTTTCGTAGACGCTAAGTGCGGTTGCAAGTTGCGATGGGTTGTTTGCTTCCCAGTTCTTTTGTGGCAATAAACGAACTCGTGCACCGTTTGCGCCACCGCGCTTGTCCGTGTTGCGGTATGTCGATGCCGAAGCCCATGCGGTTGCAACAAGCTCCGACACGCTGAGGCCTGAACCAAGGATCTTGGTCTTTGCAGATTCAACGTCTGAAGCCGAAGGAGACTTTGTTGGAGCCGGAACTGGATCCTGCCAAATGAGTTCTTCCTTTGGGACAAGTTTTCCGACGTAGCGAGACTTTGGCCCCATGTCGCGGTGGGTCAGTTTGAACCATGCACGAGCAAATGCATCGGCGAACTTGTCTGGATTAGCGTAGAAGTCTTTCGAGATCTTCAGGTATTCCGGATCAAACTTCAGCGCCAAGTCTGCCGTGGTCATCACCGGAGCATGGCTTCGTGATGGATCGTGAGCATCTGGCACACTTCCCGCCATTGCGCCACCCTTTGGAATCCACTGCTTTGCACCGGCTGGGCTTGTGGTCAATTCCCAGTCGTTTTCAAGAAGGATCTTGAAATAGTCGTTGTCCCATTTAACTGGGTTCGTTGTCCATGCTCCTTCGATGCCGCTAGAGATGGTGTCGACACCCTTTCCTGACCCCATTGAGTTGATCCAACCTAAGCCCATTGCTTGAATCGGTGCAGCTTCTGGTTCTGAGCCCACAAACTTGCCGGGGTCTCCCGCACCATGGTTTTTACCAAACGTGTGACCACCGGCGACGAGAGCGACGGTTTCTTCATCGTTCATTGCCATGCGAAGAAATGTCTCGCGCACGTCACGTGCTGAAAGCACAGGATCTGGGTTGCCATTCGGACCTTCTGGGTTGACGTAGATCAAACCCATCTGCACTGCAGCGAGTGGGTTGTCGAGTTGACGGTCGCCCTTGTAGCGCTCATCTCCAAGCCAAGTTGATTCTGCACCCCAATATGTTTCATCTGGTTCGTAGACATCGGCACGTCCACCTGCAAAGCCGAAGGTTTTGAAACCCATTGAATCGAGCGCAACGTTGCCCGCAAGAATCAGTAAGTCTGCCCACGACAATTTGTTGCCGTACTTTTGCTTCACCGGCCACAACAAGCGACGGGCCTTGTCAAGGTTGACGTTGTCCGGCCACGAGTTGATTGGGGCAAAGCGCTGCATGCCCGTTCCGCCGCCGCCGCGACCGTCTTGGATTCGGTATGTGCCCGCAGAGTGCCATGCCATACGAATGAAGAATGGTCCGTAATGGCCGTAGTCAGCGGGCCACCAATCTTGTGAGTCGGTCATCAGCGTTGTGAGATCTTGCACCACAGCGTCGAGGTCAAGCGAGGCAAATTCTTTTGCGTAGTCGAAATTGGCATCCATCGGATCGCCAACCTTTGGATTGTTGTGTAACACCTTGACATTGAGTTGGTTTGGCCACCATTTGGAGTTGGTGGTTCCCATGTCGTGCGCAGTCGTTACGCCGCCGCTAAATGGGCAAGCGCTTGTTGAATCACTCATGATCTTGCCTTTCGTTTTGTTGTTGTTGTTGTTGTTTGAACACTTGAGTTTTTTGGTTGGCATTTGGGGCATAGGCCCCAGTAGGTCACCTCTGCTTCATCGATGATGAAGTTGTTGTTGTCTGAGGCTTCTAAGCAGGGACGCAAACCCACTGCGCAGTCCACGTCAACAACAACATCGCAGGTTCTGCAGACGAGGTGATGATGGTTGTCACCGACGCGATCTTCGAATAGCGCAGGGGAGTCAATGGGTTGAATGCGACGGGCAAGTCCTTTTTCGACAAGCGTGTTGAGCGTGTCGTACACCGACTGACGGGAAATGCTTCCGAGATGATTGCGAGCTATCTCCGTTGCCTGTTCGGCGGTGATGTGGGGGAAGTCGCTAATTGTTTGTAAAACGGTGAGCCGTTGGGCAGTCACATTGAGTCCGTGAGCCTTCAGTCGATCTTTGTAGGTTTCTCGCACGAATTTGACTATATCAAACTTTGGACATAATCCAAATTTTGATCAAAGAAATATTCTGAAGTTTTCGATGAGTTCGTCGGGCGCCATGTGCACGTCACTCAGGTCCAGCAGGAGTTCGACATGGACATGGCGTTATTGGTGGGGTGTTAGTGAAATAGGTTTAGCCCTTGAGATGTAAGTGTTTGCGGTTGTGGGTTTGGGCGGTTTTCACACGGTCTAAACACGGTTTTCACACGCTTTTTGAAGTCGAGTCCTGGGAATCAGTGTTGCTGAATCGTGTTATGTCTCTTCAGAACACTCACCGTTCCGAGGCATTGGAGATGCGCACGTATGCGCAGTACGATCGTGATTGCGCTTTGTGTAAACATCTGGAACGCGAAATGGCGTTTTTTGGAACGCTGATCGAGACGACAGAAAAATGCTTCTTCTTCAGAACCGGCGTCGCTGAACACCATGACTTACGAGGAGCCACACAAATCCGATCATTAGCGCCAATATGGCGATTTGGAGAGTGAGATTGGCGTCGACTCCGGTAGTTGGTAAAGAAATTGAAGGAGCGACGGCGGTCCAACGTGCTGTGCAAACGACGTTTGCTGCTGGTTGCGTTGCTGTTGACCCTGCAGCTTTTGCACCAATTGAGTTGTCACAGTTCCAACCTGCGAATGTGAAACCGGTTTTTGTAAGCCCAGTTCCAGTTGCGATGGTGGTGGTGTTGCCTTGGTTCAGGCCAGTCACTGTTGAAGGTGTTGTTCCGGTTCCGCCTCCAAGGTTGTATGACAGTTGATAGGTGGCGGCTGGAACGACTGCGGTCCATTGGGCGGTGCATATGACGTTTGCTGCTGGTTGTGTTGCTGTTGACCCTGCTACTTTATTGCCAATTGAGTTGTCGCAGTTCCAACCTGCGAATGTAAAACCAGTTTTTGAGAACCCGCTGTCGTCTGCGAGGGCGGTGATGTCATTTTGGTTGAGATCAGTGACTGTTGTTGGTGTTGTTCCGGTTCCGCCACCAAGGTTGTATGACAGTTGATAGGTGAGACTTGGTGGGGTCACGACGGCGGTCCATTGGGCGGTGCATATGACGTTTGCTGCTGGTTGTGTTGCTGTTGATCCTGCGGCCTGAGCGCCGATGGAGTTGTCGCAGTTCCATCCGGTGAATGTGTAACCGGTTTTTGTGAACCCGCTGTCGTTTGCGAGGGCGGTGGTGTCGCCTTGGTTGAGGCCGGTGACGGTTGTGGGTGTTGTTCCGGTGCCGCCACCAAGGTTGTATGACAGTTGATAGGTGGGACTTGGTGGGGCCACAACTGTGACCGCAATCGTCGCTGCAGCAATCTGCCCAGTCGAATCTGCCACCACATATTTGATCGGTGTGGCCGTCCCTGTGAACGTTGGCTCGGGATTGAATGTCACGACTCCTGTTTGCGGATCTACCGTGTATTCACCCTGACCCGTGACGAGCAATGAGTTGGAAGTGCAACTGACATCGGGCGTTCCAGTTGCACAAAATCGAATTGAACTCGGGTTAAGAAATGCCCCTGTTCCTGCAGTGTCGCCCTCTAAAACTTTGATGATCTGATTCACATCAACAAGGCCCGATGATGTCTCGTTATCAGCGGCCGGTGGGGTGGGAGCTGGGCCATATTGCGCGTAGAGAGTGACATTCTCGGTCGGTACGAATGTGTAGCCGGGAGGGAAAGAAACCCCGGTTCCATTA